>JARIEY010000152.1 GCA_031127085.1 Gemmatimonadota bacterium
GAGGCAGCACCAACGCGCTCGTTGGTGACGTGACCAATGCACTGCGTGGCGTGGAAGTGGCGAAAGGCGAAAAGAGCGGCGGTGGACGCAAGGCCGTGATTGGGTACGGCCAGGGCGGTGTTGGCGCGCGGACGCCCGGCAAGGGATTTGACGCGGCGGCCGCGGCCGCTGCGAGCGGCATTGGCAAAGTGAATGCCACGGGTGGCGTGGCGCGTGCGAGCATTCGCGTGGCGGCCCCGCAGGTCGTGGCGCGGCCGGGCGAGCGTGCCAGCCGCGACATGTCGCAGCTCGGCACCTTCGTGCGGTCGCGGCAGGCGCAGCTGCAGTTTTGCTATCAGGAGCAGGGATTGTTGATCAATCCCGCCCTGGCTGGTTCCATCAGCGTTGAAGTGACGCTGGCGCCAAGCGGGAGCGTGGCGTCGGCGCGCATCGGCGATCGCACGTGGGCCGGTGCCGGCGTTGCGGAGGCGGAATCGTGCATCCTGGGGCGCATCAAGGGCTGGGCGTTTCCCGCCTCGTCGGCGGCGGGGAATGAGACGTACGGGTTTTCGTTTGTGTTCAACAAGTAGGGGCGATTGAGGATATGGAATCCGGATTGGGATTCTGGATTGCGATTGGGGATGGCGACACGGATTGGCTGCAACCGGCGAGGCGCGGGTGCAGCGAATCAACCTCTGTGATCCCGCGATGCGTTGTCGCCCGTCGCGTTCCTCAATCGATGTCCCTATCGCCATCCGAATTCCCAATCCTCAATCAGACGACCTGACCATGCGCTCTCTGCTCGTGCTCCTCGTGTTCGTCGTGGCGTGCGGTGGCGCCGAACCTCCGAAGCCCAGCGCCGACGTTGCCGCGACGGCGATCGTCGCCGCGGATACGCAGAAGGTGGACCTTGGCGCGGTGAAGACGGCGCTCCCGCCGGCGGTGAGTGACAGCTTCGTCGCTCCCGCCAAGACGCCGCGGATTCGCATCGAGAACATTCCTGACGCGCCGGATCCCCTGATGGAGGCGGTGCAGCGCGAGGAAGGGATTTCGCGCTTCTGCTATCAGGAGTTCGGCCAGAAATCCGATCCGAAGTTGGTCGGTGCCGTCGCGTTGGTCGTGGTGTTTGACGCGGGGAAGATCTGGTCGGCGCGCGTGGGGGCCGACGACTGGTCGTCCAAGGCGGGGAAGGCCGTGAACGAGTGCCTGGTGGACAAGGCGCCGCAGGCCTGGAAGCTGCTTCCCGGCGCGAAAGTCGCACCGGGGCGGTACGTCGTGCAGCTGCGCTTCCGTCCTACCTGAGCGGCCGCTCGCGCAACGTTCGAGTCGCCGGATCAGCCGTCGTATTGGCTGTCGCGACTGGTGCGCGGCGGAGACGGACGGCCACGACTTTCTGCCCCGCAGTCTCCGCGGACAGTGCGGTGACGACCGTAAAGCCGATGGCACGGAGGCGGTCGGCGGGCGGGCGACTGGCGAACGACTCCGGCCGGTAGACGAGCCAGCCGTCGTCACGGGGGATTTGATCCAAGGTCGCGACCATATGCACCCGCATACCGGCACGGGCATAGCGTTGCAACGGAGCCGCGATGAACGCTTCGACGGCGTACAGATTCGCCGGGCTACCCACGGTGACGTCGATGCGTCGCACAAAACGACGCCAGTCGAACTTGGTGGGGGCCCGCGTGGGGAGTGCCGCCAGTGCTACGGCACACCAGGCGAAACCGACGGCCGCGCCCGCGGCCCATCGACGCGGCGGCAGCGCGGTGACGGCGATGGCCACGAGGAGTGCGAGTGGCGCCGCCGCACCGATGAGATAGCGTTGCACCCAGACGGAGTGGCCGCTGAAGACCGAGACGATCCACACCGTCAGCGGCACGGCGACGCCCGCCGCGGCGAGCAACTTCAGAGAGCCGGTCTCGACGCTATTGGAGGTCGACGTCGTGCGGCGCCACCGCGCTACTGCCAACAGCACCAGCGCACCCACGACGAGTGCCAGCCAGCCGAGGTCAGCCGCGGCACTGCCGCTGCGTCCGGTGACGTCGCGAAGCAGCCAGAGCGGCGCGGCGGCGTCGGGCGGCGCGATCCACGCCACGTTCCGCAGGGGCGCGGGGTTGGCGTACATATGGGCGCCGACGGCACCGGCCCATGGCACGAACGCGAGCGCCGTGTAGGCAGCGCTGCGAAGCACACGGCGCGCGTCGTCGCGCGGCCAGCAACTGACCACGACGATGCACGCCGCCGCCACGGTGAGCCACCCGAAGTAGTGCGTGTGCACCAGCGCCACATTGACGACCGTCAGCAAGGCGAACGTGTGACGGCTGCGCACGCGCCGGTCGTGCAGCACGGCCGCGAGCGAGAGGCAGGCGAGGAGCGCCAGGAGGGAGTAGGCGCGCACTTCGTTGGCCAAGTCGACCAGCAACGGACTGGCGGCTGCCAGCGCCACTGCCAGCGTGCCGGCCACGCCGCCTGCCCGCGTCTCCCGCGCGAGCCAGACCAGTGCGGCGCCGAGGAGCATCGCGAGGACGCACGGAAGCAGCCGCACCCACTGATCGCTCTCGCCGCCGATTGCCATCCACCCTTTCAACAGGAGATAGAAGAGCGGCGGGTTGGTATGATCGGCGACGATGCGCCGCAGCGAGTCGGTGAGCGGCAGCCCGGCGACGCCCACTGAAAAGAGCTCGTCGAACCAGAGCGGACTGCGGGTCAACTCGGGGAGCCGCACGACGCCGAAGGCGAGCGCGGCGAGCGCGGGAAGTGCCCAGCCAATGCGTCGCAGGAACTCGGCGGTTGGCAATCGACGTGGCACGCGGCGGGCTGGGCGAAGGGGAAGCGCACGAAATCCAGCAGACGTATCTGGACGGCGCGTTGGCACCAAGATACCGCCCGAATCGGCCGCTGGGGCATTATCTTTGTAGATTGTGACCGCGCATCACGCGAGGTGCTGGTGGGCGTTGCGCGCGGGACCCGGTAGCTCAGTCGGCAGAGCATGCGGCTTTTAACCGCCAGGTCGTGGGTGCGATTCCCACCCGGGTCTTGCTAGAAACGGCAGAAAAAATACAGTGCGACGCCAGCGTGACTCCAGAAAAGCGGGGGGCCGGATGGCGCGCGGGGGCTGATGGGGGCGGGGACGCCTCCCGACTGGCTCAATGGCTTGTGAATGAGGCGTCAGCTTGGGAGCTGACGCCTCATCATTTTCGGGAGGCGGCTGCAAGGCACTGCGGGGACGTTCCGTAAGGCATTTCCGCAGGCGAGGTCGGGTATTCCTTCAGGGAAAATCCGACAGCCCCTTATGGCTCGTGCGGGGCGTTTCCCGATAAGCTACAACGCTATGCCTGCCGCCCGAGAGATCCATGACGCGCCAGTGACCCCACAGTCTGGGAGGGGGGAAGGGACGCGCGTGCATATGGGCTCGCATGCGCCGCGATTGTTGGATCGCGTCTTCAGGGTTCCGCTGTCGGGAAAGCTCCTCGGGGCAAACCTGCTGGTCGGACTTATTGCGATGGCTTCGCTGTTCTTTGCGCGGACCAGCAGCGAAACCCTGACGCAGAGTTTGGTCGTTTCCGTCAGCGCGGTCGCGTTCTCCATTGCCGCGAATATCGCGCTCGTCACCGTGGCGCTGCGTCCGTTGCGTGAACTGGAGCGCACCGCGCATCGCGTGTGGGCCGGCGACCTGACGGTGCGTGCGCGTCCGACGGGGACGGAAGACCCGGACCTTGGTCGCGTACGGTCGGCCATCAACCTGCTGCTCGACGGAATGCACCACGACCGTGCGCGGATGCGCCGGCTGGCGCTGCATGCCATCACGGTGGGTGACCGCGAGCGCGCGCGGGTTGGGCGGGAGCTGCATGAATCGTCCGCCCAGTGGTTGGCCGGGCTGACGCTCGAGCTCTCGGCGATGGCGCGCGACGCGACGGATCCCGAGGCGAAGGCGCAGTTGACTCGGATGCAGGAGACGGCGCAGCACGTGATGGAACAGGTGCGCACGCTCTCTGAGACGCTGCACCCGCGCGTGCTGGACGATCTGGGCCTGGCGCCGGCGCTGCAGCATTTGGCGCGCAAGACGTCGGAGCGCGGGGTGAAGACGACGGCCGACACGGCCGGGGCGGACGCGCGGATTCCGAAACACGTGGCGAGTGTGCTGTACGATGTCGCGAGGGAGGCGGTGGCGAATGCTGCCTTGCATGCCTCCCCCGCGCAGGTCGAACTGCACCTCACCACCGAACGGGGGAAGGCGCGATTGGACGTGCGGGACGACGGGCTGGGAATGGACGTCGGCGAGGCCGAACGCGGCGGCTTCGGGTTGTTCTCCATGCGCGAACGCGTGGCGTTGGTCAATGGGACTTTTGAACTGGAGAGCCGGCCTGGCAATGGCACGCGTGTCGTTGCCACGGTCGCTCTCGATGACGAGGACGGACGATGACCGGAGACCTGATTCGCGTTCTGCTGGTGGACGACCATGCGGTCGTGCGCGCCGGCGTTAAGGCCGTGCTGGGCGCGGCCAAGGATGTGCACGTCGTGGGCGAGGCGGGATCGGGGGCGGAAGCGCTCGCGATGGCCGAGCGGCTGAAGCCGGATGTGATGGTGATGGACATCTCGCTGGGTGACATGGATGGCATGGCGGTGACGCGGCAGCTCGTCGCCAAGGGGATGCCCTCGCGCGTGCTGACGCTGACGATGCACGCCGAAGAGGACTACCTGGTGCCGATGCTCGAGGCCGGGGCGGCGGGGTACGTGCTGAAGACGGCCGCGGATCGCGAGCTGCTGGACGCGGTGCGCACCGTGGCGCGTGGCGAGGTCTACGTGCGGCCGGACGCCGCGCGCATCCTGGCCAAGGGTTACACGCGCAAGGATCCGTTGCACGAGGAGCGGACCCGCTTCGAGAAGCTCACCGAGCGCGAGCGTGACGTGCTGCGGCTGACGGCGCAGGGCTTCAGCGCCCCGGAAATCGGCGAGAAGCTGTTCATCAGCCCGAAGACGGTGGACACGTACAAGCAGCGAATTCAGGACAAGCTCGGCCTCTCGCACCGGCACGAGTATGTGCAGCTGGCGCTGCGGCTTGGGCTCCTGACACCGGAAGCATAAGGACGATTGAGGATTGGGAATTCGGATTGCGATCGAGGATCGTGATTTGTGATCACGATTTGCGATGCGTAGACGTAGTGAAGGGGCGCCGATCTGGCGCCCCTTCAATCGTTTGTCGCTGTCCGTGGTCGGGATCACGAATCCCGATCCGAATTCCCGATCCTCAATCGTTCTCTGCCGGTGGCAGCACCAGCACCGACACCTTGGCCTTGCGGAGCAGGGACGTGGCAACGCTGCCGAGCACGGCGTGCGCGATGGCGTTGCGACGGTGGCGGCCGACGGCCACGAAGTCGGCTTTCGACGCGATCGCGTAGTTGACCACCGCCTCGGACGCCTCACCGTCGCGCCGCTCGATGTCGACGGTGATCCCCGGGTGATGCGCCGCCAGGCCCATGCGCAGTCCTTCGAGCGCGGCGGTGACGCCGCGGGCGTAGGGCATCTCGATGCCGTCGTCGCTCGCCGCCGCGACGTCGAGGCGCGGGCGGGCGTGCAGCAGCGTGAGGGTTCCACCCGCTGCCAGCATCCCGGCCGCCGCGGTGGCGGCGCGCATCGAGGCGCGCGAGAAGTCGATGCCTACGACGGCGCGACGCGGCAGCTGCGCCAGCGTGGGCGCGATGGCGAAGACGGGGCGGTCGGTGGCGCGGGTCACGCGCAGTGCGGTCTCGTCACCCACGAGCCGCTCCATCAGCGAGTGCACCCGCAGGCCCGTAAGAATAAGGTCGGCGTCGCGGCTGACGGCCGCTTCCACGATGCTCCGAACGGGCGAGCCCTCGGCGCGGTCAACCGACACGTGCGGCTGGCCGGCGAAGAGGCGATCGACCTGGCGGTCGACCCGCGCGAAGAAGTCGTCCCGCAGCCCCGCGTCGCCCGACATCGTGGCCATCGCGGCGAGAGACGGATCGGCGCCTGGGACGGGCATCGGGGCCGGCTCGAAGACGGCCAAGACGCTCACCTGACAGCTCCCGCGACGGCGCAACTCGGCGGCGAGTCCAACCGCGCCGTCGGCGCTCGTTGAACCGTCGGTGGCGAGCAACAGATGCCCGTCGAGGAGCCGCTCCGGTCGGGGCTGCTTCACGGCGGAAGTCGTGGCGTCGTGCGTGTCAGCAATGACGGACATGTCAGCTCCAAAGGATCTCAACTGGAGCCTACGGCCGATGGTGAGATAGGACAGTCGGGCAACGTTCCAAAATCAGGTGGGGGAATTCCCCCGACTTCAACCCCGCAATTGCCTTGCGCGAGCGCGTTCCGAGTGCATTTTCAGAGGGAGAGACCCTCTTCGAAATGGACGCACGCCCCCCCTCAGCCCCCAGCGGAGTCGCGCTGCCTGACGACGAACCCGTCGCCACGATTGCCGCGCCCGATGCGCTGTTCGCGAGCATCCTCGACATCGCGGTCGACGCGATCATCGTGGTCTCTACGTCGCAGCACATCCTGCACTTCAATCAGGGCGCGTCACAGGTCTTCGGCTATCTGCCGGAGGAGATGGTGGGGCGCCCGCTCTCCGACTTGATGCCGGAGCGGTATCGCGGGGCGCACGCGGGGCACGTGGACATTTTCCGGCGCGGCGCGGAACGCGCCCGGCGCATGGGCGATCGGCGCGAGATCTACGGGCTGCGCAAGAACGGGCACGAGTTTCCTGCGGAGGCATCGATCTCGCGGCTGGAAACGCGGCACGGTCCGATCTACACCGTGGTGTTGCGCGACATCACCGAGCGCACCCTGCGCGAGCGCAACGAGCGCTTCCTCTCCGAAGCAGGCGGCCTGCTGGGTACCTCGCTCGACGTGGGGCGTACACTGCAGGCGCTGGCCAACGTTCCGGTGCCGTACCTCGCCGAGGCGTGCGTGGTGGACGCGGTCGGCCCTGACGGCGGCTGGCAGCGGCAGGTGAGCCGCAGTGTCGACGCCGACCTGCAGGACGCGCTCGACGTGCTCGGACGCGAGGTGCTGACGTGGGACAGCCCGTGGCGCGCGATCGATGCGATGCGCGGCCGCAAGGTGGAAGTGGTGGCTGCGCTCTCCGACGACTGGCTTGAGGGGCACACCGAGACGCCCACCGATATGGCGCGGTTCAAGGCGCTGCAGGCAAAGTCGGCGCTCTTCGTTCCGCTGATCGCGCGCGACCACGTGCTCGGTGCGCTGACGCTGTTCCGGACGAGCACGGCGCCGTTTACGCCGGAGCAGGTGACGCTCGCGCAGGCGCTGGGGACGCGCGCGGCGTATGCGCTCGACAACGCGCGCCTGTACACGATGGCGCAGCGTGCGACGCGGGCCCGCGAAGACGTGCTCAGCGTGGTCTCGCACGATCTGGGCAATCCGCTGGCTGCGATCCGCCTGTGTGCCGCGGCGCTGCTGGAGGCGCCGCCCAGCGAGGCGGCGGAGCAGCGCCACCTGGTGCAGGCGATCGGCAACTCGGCGGACTGGATGTCGCGACTCATTCAGGACCTGCTCGATGTCTCGACGATTGAATTCGGCAAGCTGTCGG
>JARIEY010000153.1 GCA_031127085.1 Gemmatimonadota bacterium
GCACCTCGCCACCCTGCGCGGCGCGCAGCGCGCGGGCAACCGTCACCTCCACGCGCCGGCGCGCGGCCACGGCGATGCGCAGCGGGCGCTCCACGATGTCGCGACCGTTGGTGAAACGCACCACGCCGACGTCCTGCGCCCCCGCCGCGAGCGAGGCGGAGAGCTGGACGCTGAACAGCAGATCGCGCGCGGGTAACGCCGCGCCCGCGGGGGCGCCGAGGAGCCGTGCCCCTGGGACGACGCTCACCGTGTAGCGCCATTCGGTGCCGGCCTGCGCCGGTGAGGCGATCGTGAGCACGCGGATATCCGCAGTCGAGCGCACCGCGGGCGCCTGCGCGTGGGCCGCGGCGGCGCCGAGCAGTGCGACGCCTGCTGCGTGCGCGATCCGAACGAGCGCGCGACTCAGCATCCGCTGCCGCTCGCGGTGCCCGACGTACGGAAGCCGAGCGCCGAGCCCGTGTAGCTGGCGGCGGTGTCGGTCCAGTTGAGGCGCACACGCAACGTGATGGAGCCGCTTGCGGTCGTGGCGGCGGTGGACATCGTGTGCGTGGCCACGGTCACGTACGACGCGGTGACCGACGTGTAACTCCCCGTCGTCGACCACTGCAGGTCGCTGATCGGCTTGCCGCTGCCCAGGTCGGCACCCGATGCGCGCAGCTGCACGCGAATCGTGTAGGTGCAGTTGGCCCGGCCGCTGTTCAGGCGCAGCGAGTAGGTGACGGGCGTGGGGTCGGTCAGGGAACCTGCCACATAATCGGCGAGCGTGGGGCTTGGCATCTGCGTGGCGGCGCCGGTGACCGTCAGCGTCGCCGTCTGGGCACTGAGCGCGTGCGCGCTCGCGCCAAACAGCGCTGCCGCCAACGCCACGCGCGCCATCCGCCGCATTACGGAACCTGCCACTCGACTTGGGTAGCAACCACGTCGTCGCCACCGAACTCGAGAAGGGCCAGGATCACGTAGCGTCCCGTTGCCAGCGTCGGCAGCGGGAGGCGGAGGCGGCGTGTGGCGCCGGGGAGCACCGGGAACTCGCCCACGGGAATACGTGCCGCGACAGAATCGTCGGGGCGGCGGATCTGGATCTCGCCCGTGGTCAGCGACTGGCGGCTGCCGGGATTGCGGTACAGGATCTCCAGCGAATCGGCGCGCGGCGCGTGTGCCGTGGGGCTGGCGGCGACGGACGCGGCGACCACGCCGCTCTCGACGATCTCGCCAGCGAAGGGCGAGTTCGGCTCAACATACACCTTCACGCCGTAGCGCAGGCGATACGTGATGGAGGCGCCACGCGCGCTGGGCGGCGGCGGTGGCGTTTCGACAAACAGAATGCTGTGACAGGCGGCGCCGACGCCGTCCTTGAGTGCGACGCGCACGTCTTCGCTCGAGTGCGGCTCGAGGCGCAGCACCATCGGAAAGACGCCCATGTGGGCCGTGCAGGAACTCGCCTGCGAGCCGGCGGTGAAGTAGCGGTTCTGGCCCGATTCCGCGCGGTCCCAGTCGGCGATGCTGATGGTGGCCTGCAGCGGCTGGTCGCCGGTGTTGTTGATGCGAAACGTCTGTGCGGCGGGGGCCTTGCCGCCCGGCACGGAGACGAAGCGCAGTTCGAGGTCCTCGACGGACAGCTGCGCCGTGGCGCGCGCAGCCAGCAGGAGCGACGCGGCGGCGACCACCGCGGTGCGGGCGCCGAGGCGCACCCACCGGGTGGTCGTCCGCGAGGGACGCTGGATGGAGGTCATCACGTCCACCGGGATCTCGTCGTTCAGGGTTACGGAGCGACCAGCGTGAACGTCACGCCGAGGCTGTAGGCGCCCGGCTGGTCCTTCGTGATATCGAAGGCCGTCTTGTACGCGACCTGCACGGCGGTGGAGTTCGACACGGCGCTGCCGCTGCCGATGTCCGTGGCCGACGTCGTGAGCGTGACCGGCGTGCCGCCGTCGATCAGGTATTCCACGTCGGCGATCGGCTTGTTGTACGTGGCTGCGCCGCTCGGGGCGGTGTGGCTGAAAGTGGCGGCGTCGGCGTGCACCTGCACGCGGTACGAACGGTTGGAGCGGACCGAGAACGTCGGGCCGGTGGTCGTCGTCGACGACAGGCCGGTCGAGGCATCGAAGTCGCTGATCGCGGCCGGCGCGGTCAGGGTCACGGCGGTGCCGCTCAGGGTCAGCTTCATCAACGACGGCATCGTCATGCTCAGCGTGGTGCCGACGGTGCAGTTCACGGCGGACGCGCTCGTGCTGGCGATGGAGCAGGTCTGGGCGGACGCCGGGGCGGCGAAGATCGCCGTGGCAAGGACTGACGACAGCAGGAGCAGGCGCTTGTTCATGTGGCTCTTCCTCGAACCAAGTGGTGGAGCGTGTTGGCGGCGAGCATTCGTCGCTGCGCCGCGGTGTGCCCGACCCTAGGGGAAGAAGCGTGCCAGAACGCCAAGCGGAAAATTGTTCGTTCTCGTGTTGCGCGATTCGTCAGAACGTGACGGTTGCGCGCTGGCACGTGACGATTGGGCTGTCACGTTCTCGGTCGCCGCGAAAATGCGATGCAACGGCTACCGCGGATTGCGGCGCGTGCGGGGCGGGGCAAGCTGTCCGCGCGCACTGTGCTTGTGTGCGGCGCGCGTGTGCCGAAAGCATCGCGAACGCTAACGCGGCGCTGAGACGCGATGCAGTTCGAGACGCTGGATACCGCGAGGAACCAGCGGACGTACACCAGTCACCGCTGGCTGGTCGTCCACCGTGAGGATCTCCTCCTCCATCACGTCGCCGCGCACCCGCGTCGTCGCAATGAGCAGCCGCGTGTTGTACTTGAATGGCGATACGAGCGCGTCGCCGATCCAGCGGGCCGTGAGTCGCACCCCGCCCCCTTCATCTATATAGACGTCGTCGGCGCCCTCGCCGCGGCACAGCTGGTAGTCCTTGACTCCGCGCTCAACGCCTCCCTCGAGGTATCGCGTGCGCAGCGTGGCGCAGCTGCTGTCGCGCGCGGGCATTCGTCCGACTTGGCGCACAACCTCCACCGCCCCTGCCCCCGGGCGCGCCGGTGTGTTGGTCAGCGTTCCACGCCAAGTGCCGGTCCACGTGGCTCCGGGAATAGCTGTCTCTGGCGGTGTGTTGCCCACCCCGGCTTGACCGCGAAGCGGAAGGGCGAGCGCGTGAAGCGCGACGCACAACGTTAGGAATCGACGCATGCCGTAATTCTCAGCCGCGTCTTCGGCGCGTGCAACAGGTGCGGCCGGTGGCTCTCGCCGACAAACGAGCCGCAAGCCATCATTACTCCCAACGATTCCACTCCACGCGGACCGACCAATGACACGCACCACACGCCTGCTGCTTGCTTCGGTGTCTCTCGCCCTCGCGTCGACGGTAACGGCTCAGGGCACCGCGCCGACGCTCGTGGGCGGCGGCGTTCGCCTGATTCTCGACGCCACGCACGGCGGCATCCGTCGCCTTGAGTCGGCCAGCGGCCAGGAAGTCGCGGTGCCAACCGACGAGACGCTCTCGCTCTTCCGGCTGGAGCGCGCGCCGGGGCAGGCGCCCATCGAGGCCAAGATGGCGGCGCGCTTCACATGGTCGCGCATCGACGGCCCAAAGCCGGGGCTGGACCTGCAGTGGGAGGGGTTCAAGGACTATTCCACGTTGCGTGTGCACGCGACTGTGCATCTGGACGGCGACTCGACCACGGCGTGGCGAGTCTCCGTCGACGGTCTGCGCGACGTCGGCGTTGAGCGCGTCGTCTATCCGCGGCTCGGCGGCATTGGACTGACCGAGATGGCTGACCTGGCCGTCCCACTCTGGATGGGCCAGCGCGCAAAGGACCCGCGCTCCATGCTCTCTGGCCCCGACGGCAAGGGACGCCGGTTCGAGTGGGGCTACCCGGGGCAGCTCTCCATGCAGTTGATCGCGCTGACGCGCGGCGCGGTGGCCGGCCTTTATGTGGCTACCGACGACTCGCTGGCCTACCGCAAGTCGTTCATCATGTCCGGCGATCAGGAAGGCTACGGACGTGTGGAGATTGCGCAGCAGCTCTCAGATCCGGCGCAGGCGACGGCCTATCAGGCGACGTACGCGGTGAAGCTCGGCGTCGTCCACGGCACCTGGATGCACGCCGCCGAACGCTACCGCGCGTGGGGCGAACGCCAGCGGTGGGCGCGTGAGAGCCGCGTGGCCACGGGAACGGCCACCACGTGGATGCGCGAGACGGGTGTCTGGGTCTGGAACCGCGGACGCGCGTCGCAGGTGCTCGATCCGGCAGTCACGCTGCGCAAGACGGTGGGTCTCCCGGTGTCGGTCTTCTGGCATTGGTGGCACGCGGGGCCGTACGACACGTCGTTCCCGGACTATCTGCCGCCGCGCGACGGCGCTGCGCCGTTTACGGCCGCCGTGAAAGCGGCGCACGCGGCCGACGTGCGCGCCATCGTCTATATGAACCAGCGGCTCTGGTGCGTGAAGACCCCCAGTTGGACGCGCGAGAACGCCGAGCGGTGGGCCGTGCGAGAGCGCGACGGCACGGTACGCCTGGAGACGTACAACATCTTCGATCCCATCCCGTGCGCACCAATGGACATTGCCACGAAGTTCTGGCGCGATAAGTACGCGGGAATCGCCGATACGGTCGTCAAACAGTACGGCATCGACGGCATCTATATGGATCAGGCGGTGCTCAGCCTCGTCTGCTGGTCGCCGAATCACGGGCACCCGGTGGGCGGTGGTCACTACTGGATGGACGGGTTCCGCGCGCTCGCCGCGGACATGCGCAAGCGCAACGGCACGTCGCTTGGCCTCGCGGGCGAAGGCGGAGGCGAGAGCTGGCTCCCTGATCTCGACGCGTTCCTGACGCTGCAGGTGAGCGCCGAGCGCTATGCCGATCCAACAAACGGCTGGACGCCGATTCCGCTCTTCCAAGCGGTCTATCACCAGCACGCCATCACCTACGGCACCTACGGGTCGCTGACGTATCCGCCGTACGACGAGATGTGGCCGGACTCGACGCGGCCCGCCAATGCGCTCACCCTGCTCGACGCGAAGTACCGTCGCCAGTTCCTGATGGAGCAGGCGCGCATGTTCGTCTGGGGGATGCAGCCGACGATCGCCAATCTCACGGCGGAGCAGTTCACCAAGCGCGCCGCCGAGATCGACTATCTCGCACGTCTGGCGCGGCTGCGGCACGCATACCGGCCGTGGATGCAGGACGGCGCGTTCGTCATTCCACCGGCGTCGGATGCGCCGGAACTGAGCTTCACCGGCTCCCGCATCTCGATCTACGCCGCCCGTCGGGGGGGCGCCACCGAAGTGGCGTTGCGTGCGCCGGCGGTGCTCACGGGGGCTTGGCGCGCGGCAAACGGTCAGGTGGCCATTTCGCTGGCCAGTATCGATGACGCCGCGCATCGCGTGACGCTCACGCTCGACCCAGCGCGTCACGGCACGACCCGCGGCGCGACGCTCTGGCGCGTGGACGGGGCAGGGCGCCACAAGGTCGGCGCGCTGGCGGCGGGTGCGACGTCCGTTGCCGTGGATGTGGCGGCGCTCGAGGGGGTGCTGCTCTTCATTGAACCGTCGCGATAGCGGCGACGGTTCACCCCTCGCGCGGCAGCAGCAGATCTTCCAGAAAGAACGCGGCCAGTTCCGCGCGGCCGGCAAGCCCCGACTTCTGGTACACGGTCACGGCATGCTGCCGCACCGTGCGTTCGCTGCGCTGCGTGGCGCCCGCGATCTGCTTATGGCCGTATCCCTTCAGCAGCAGCAACGCCACCTGTCGCTCGGCGGGCGTCAACTTCCACGCATCGAACTGCCGGTCAATCGCTTCGCCAAGGCCGGCAAGTGCGGATTGCGCGCTGGCCCGCCACTGATCGCGTTCCGCCTGCAGCGTCGCGTGGCGCTGGGCGAACGCATGACGCGCGCTGCGCAGGGAGTGTGTGGCGCGACGCCATCCGCGCCAGAGCCAGACGGCGAATGACAAACTGACCGTCATCATCGCCACTTCGAAAACGACGTGGGTGGAGAGCCAGCGCTCGGGCTTGTCGAGCGCCAGATCGACCGCCCCGCCGACCGCCACGATCAGAAGGATGGCGGCCACCACCAGTGGCACGGCGCCGGCGCTCCCTTCCTCTTCGTCGATCAAGAACGAGTCATCCATACCTAACGCTACGCTGGGCAACGGGTTGTACGCCATCCGTCATTTGCCGGATGGCATCTGTCCCGCTCGAAGCCGTCAAATGCCGGATGGTACTCTCCGACCGCGACCCGCATTATCCCGCCATCACTCAACCGGAGTCTGACGTGCTGCCCGATCCGCTGCATCCGATGATTGTTCACTTCCCCGTCGTCCTGTCCGTGCTGCTTCCCTTCGCGGCCTTTGGCGCGCTCTACGCCATCAAGGGCGGCGCGCGCCCGATGCGCGCCTGGGGGGTGGCGATTGCGATGTCGGCAGCGCTCACCGCGAGCGCCTGGGTGGCCGTGGAGACGGGCGAAGACCAGGAAGAGCGGGTCGAATCCGTGGTTGGCGAAGCCCCGCTCGACACGCACGCCTCGGCCGGTGAGGCGCTGATGGTGACGTCGGTCGGCGTGCTGATGGTGCTGGCGCTCGGGTTGATGCCTGGCGACCGGGGTCGGCTGGCGCGCTATGTAGGGGCCGCTGGGACGCTGGTGATGGGCGTGATGGCCTATCGCGTGGGGCACTCGGGAGGCGAGCTGGTCTACACCCACAATGCCGCCGCGGCCTACGCCGCCCCTGGCTCTGGAGCGGCAGCGGCCGCCGGAGAAGGGGCGGCGGCCACCGGCGCTGCAGCGGCCGAGACGGGCGGTGAGGGTGGCGAGCGCGGCGAACGCGGTGAACGGGAAGAGCACGAACGCCGCGAACGGTAGGCGCGCGAAGAGCTGACCGACGGGAGGCGCGGCGCGGACCCTACCGCGGCGCGGCCTCCCGCTCGGCTTCGCAGTTCGCCGACAGCCAACCGCCGGGCATCGTACGCCGGCGCAGTCGCCAGCGGCCATCGCCCTCGGTGTCGGCCGTTCCCACCGTGACGCGGCAGGCAGGCGGCGCATCGGCCACCACAATGCTGAAGAAGTCGGCGAGGGCCGCACTCGCCCAACGCACGGCGTGCCGTGGGCCGAGCCAGGTGAGCAGCGCCGGTTCGGCGCGCGCCCCGCGCGTGGCATCGACCAGTTCGATGCCGTGTAGCGCCGCCCCGCGCCGCGTGATGCCGGCGGCGCGCCGCTCGCGGTTGAGCATCGCCGAGGCGCCGAGGAGGTAATCGGTGGAGGCGCCGTACAGCGCGACGCGGTGCGCGATCATCGGCAAGCGGGGGGCAAATTCGGCGCGGAAGCGATCGGCGCCGATGTCGGGAGAGAAAATGCCGAGCGCGCGCAGCGGGCGCGTTGCGAAGCGCGCAGCATTCGCCGAATCGGCGAAGAGGGCGTCCATCGCCACGCGCGTTCCCATCGAGTGCGCCACAAGCACCGCCCCGTTGGCGGCGTCGTCGACGGCCGCCAGCACGCGCGCAAGGGCGG
>JARIEY010000154.1 GCA_031127085.1 Gemmatimonadota bacterium
TGGGCTGCCCTGCTCGGCTTGGCATCGGCGCTTGCCATTGCGGTCACCATTTCGGGAATGCCATTGCCCGCGGCCGCTGCGTCGGCCGCCCTCGGCGCCGCGTACGGGCTCTTCCCCATCGGCTGGATCCTCGTCAACGTCCTCTTTCTGTATCGGCTGGCCGTCGACCACGGCGCGTTCGACGCCCTGCGCGAACACATCGCCGACATCACGACGGACCGGCGACTGCAGCTCGTCCTCGTCGCCTTCTCATTGGGCGCATTCTTTGAGGGCGCCGCCGGCTTTGGCACCCCGGTCGCCATCACGTCGGCGCTGCTGGTCGGCCTGGGCTTCGCACCGCTCGAAAGCGCCGTGCTCTCGCTTCTGGCGAACACCGCGCCCGTCGCCTTCGGCGCGCTGGGCACCCCGATCCTCGCGCTGAGTGGAGTGACGGGGCTCGATGTGCACGCCCTGTCGGCAATGGTGGGGCGCATCCTGCCACCGTTCAGCCTGATCGTTCCTTTCTGGCTGGTCGCGGCCTACGCGGGCAGACGACGCACCATCGCCGTCTGGCCGGCGCTCCTCGTTGCCGGTGGCTGCTTTGCCGTGCCGCAGTATGTCATCGCCACCTACCACGGCCCGTGGCTCGTGGACATCATCGCCGCCATCTGCTCAATGGGTGCCCTGGCAGGATTCCTGAAAGTGTGGAAGCCCGCCGACCACGCCAACGAAGCACAGCCGGCAACGGTCGCTTCGTCGACTGCCAAGGCCGCGGGCAACGTGGACGTCCGCCGAGCCTGGCTCCCGTGGGTGGTGCTCGCCGTCTTTGTCTTCGCTTGGGGCGTCCCCAGCGTAAAGAATGCGCTGAACGCCATCTCCGCCCCGGCGTTCCAGGTGCCGGCGCTGCACAACGCCGTTGAGCGTACGCCGCCGGTCGTCGCCGTCGCCAAGCCCGAGGCGGCCATCTTCACGCTCAACTGGCTTTCGGCCACGGGCACCGCAATCCTCCTCGCCGGCCTCGTAGCGGGCGCCGCGATGGGCGCCGGGCGGCGCGGTATGACCCGCGCCTACGTCGACGCGCTTGGCCGGGCGCGCATTCCACTGCTGACGATCGCCGCGATGTTTGGCGTCGGGTTCGTGATGCGATATGCCGGGCTCGATGCGATCCTCGGCCTCGCCTTCGCGCGCACCGGACGCGCCTATCCGTTCTTTGGCACGATGCTCGGTTGGCTAGGCGTCGCGCTCACCGGCAGCGACACCTCGAGCAACGTGCTCTTCGGGTCGCTGCAGGTCCTCACCGCCAATCAGGTGGGAGTCAGCGCCGTGCTGATGGCCGCCGCCAACAGCGCGGGCGGCGTGATGGGCAAGATGATTGACGCGCAGAGCATCGTGGTCGCCGGCGCGGCCACCGGGTACGTGGGGCACGAAGGCCTCATCCTGCGACGCATCTTCTGGCACTCCGTGGTGCTCGCGAGTCTCGTGGGGCTCTGGGTGTTGTTGCTCGCCTGACGGCGCAGGCCGCCACGTCAGTCGGCGGCCACCGTCCGCTGCGACGCCCAGCGCCGCAGTGCGTCGAGGCGTTCCGGCATCGTCTTGGAGAGCGGACGCGTCGCCTCGATTTCCCGCAGCAATGCGTCGGTGTCGAGCGAAACGCCGGCGCTGAACGCCGCATACATCGCGCTGACGATGCTCTCCTCGAGCTCGGCCCCGCTGAAGCCTTTGGTCGCGGCAACCAGGCGAGGCAGATCGTGCGCGGCCGGGTCCTGCTTCCGTTTGCGCAGGTGGATGCGCAGGATCTCGGCGCGCGCCGCCTCTCCCGGCAGATCCACGAAGAAGATCTCGTCGAACCGCCCCTTGCGAATGAACTCGGGCGGCAGCTTGGCGACGTCATTGGACGTGGCCACCACGAAGACATCGCCACGACGGTCCTGCAACCAACTCAGGAACGTACCGAAGATCCGGTGCGACACGCCGCCATCGGCATCGGCGCTCGCCGACGCGAAGGCCTTCTCCAGTTCGTCGATCCAGAGGACGATGGGCGCGAGGCGCTCCGCCGTGAGCATGGCGCGCTTGAAGTTGTGCTCGCTCTCCCCGACGTACTTGTCGTAGAGGTTGGAGGGATCGAGCTTGAGCAGCGGAAGCCCCCACTCGTGCGACACGGACTTCGCGCACAGGCTCTTGCCGCACCCTGGCACGCCCAGCAGCAGCACACCCTTGGGAAAGGCGAGCCCGAACTCCTCCGCGCGTCGCGGATCGGCCACCACGGCGCGACGACGGGCGAGCCAGGCCTTCAGTCCGGTCAGTCCCGCCACCTGATCGAGCCCCTCGGTGTGCGGATAAAACTCCAGCAACCCATCCTGCTCCACGATCTGCCGCTTGGCCGCATTCACGCGCTCGATGTCCTGCCCGCGCAACGCACCGTCCTCGACGATCAGGCGCGTGATGATCTTCTCCGCTTCGGTGAGCGTCAGTCCCGTGAGGTTGTTTACAAAGCGCAGACGGTCTTCCCGCGTCAGTTCCACCTTCACCGGCATCTTGGTGGAGTACTCGCGGATCAGGCGCTCCAGCAGCTGGCGGTAGTCATCGAATGACGCCCCCGGCAAATGCACCACGGTTGCGTGCGGGCGCAGCGCGTCGGGAAGCCGGATGTTGTGCCCTGTGAGCACGAGCGCGCCACGGCGGGTGCTGAACTGCTGCACCACGTCGAGCACGTGGCTCACGACCGCCGGGTCATCGAGGTGTGCTCCGAGCCCTCGGAAGTGAAAGAGCCCCGCCCCCTCCCCCATCACCGTCGCGAGCGCCTTGGCTGGATCCGCCGTCTCCGCCATCACCGGGTCCGTCGCCAGCGCCCCACGGCGCAGCCCGCGCGATCGGCTCCAGGAGAAGTAGAGCAGGTTCAGCCGCGACGCCGACAGCGCCAACCCCACCTCGGCGCGCTCCACCTCCACCGTGTCGACGACGATCAGCGCGTACTTGGCGCGCACCAGCAGTTCGATTTCTTCGAAGTTGGCGTCGGAAGGCACGGTGGGCAGCAGGCAGAAGGACGTGAGAAAGCGGCGCGAGGCGCCCGCGCCGCGAACGAGCGGCCCAGAGAATGTACGTCCTCCCCCACCCCCCGCGCGCGCCGAGGGTAGCCCCCTTCCGCTTCCCCATCCCACACCCTGCTCCCTTCCCCATCCCACACCCTGCTCCCTTCCCCTTCCCACACCTATGTCGTCACCCCCTATTTTTAGTCTGTGCCGAGCTTTATGAGCGCCTACCGCGCCCTCGACGACGGCCGCCACCGGGCCGAGTTCTACCGGATGTGGCGGGCCGCGGCACATGCCGGCTTCACCAACGAGTTGGCGCTCAAGACCATTGGCCAGCGCGGCGCTCCACACGTGGAGGAAATGCGCGACTGGCTCCTCGACGGCGCGCGCCGCGGCCAACGCGTGACCTATCTCGTGCGCACCGGCGGCAAGCGATTCGAGCCCATGGAGCGGGCCATCCTCGTCCTCGGGGAAGAGACGGGCACGTTCGAAGAGGCCCTCGCGTTGCTGGCCGACTTCTATCACGCCAAGCACCGGCTGATCCTCTGGATCAAGAAGCAGATGGCGTACCCGATGTTCACCGCACTCTGCATGGTCTTCATCGCGCCATTCCCGCTGCTCTACTTTGGGCAGACGGGGGCCTACATCGGCTTCGTCGTCACGGGATGCGTCGCGTGGGTCACTTCGGGCGGCTCGTTCCTCGTGGCCGTCGCCAAGCGCTACGGCGCGCAGCCGGCGATGGTGCGTGCGCGGTTTGCGCGTGCGCTCGCCACGGGCATTGAAGCCGGCCTCCCGCTCCCGCGCGCGATTCGTTTGGCCGCCGAGGCCGCCGCCGATCCCGAACTGTCGGCGTTCGTGAATGGGATGGACGAGCACCAACTCGCCGCCGGCACGCTGCAGGAGACGTTCTCGCGCGCGCCGCATATGTCGGCCGACCTGATCGGTGCGCTCGCCGTGGCCGACCGCACGGGTGACTTCAGCACCACGCTCCGCAAGCTCGCCGAGCTCTACGAGGACGGGTTCCGATGAGCGCCACGCACCACGCCGCTCGCCGCTCCATCGCGCTCGCCACCTTCCTCACACTCGTCCCGCTCACGCTGGTGGTCGCGGGGCTCAGTGAACTGGTCATCGGCACGCTCGGCGGCACGCGCGCCGATGCGCACGCGTTTACCGCAGTGAATATGGCGGCGGGCATCATCGGGGTGCCCATTGCGATGGCGATGTTCCGCCGGCGCCCCAATCTCCGCGTCTGGCTCGTGACGCTGCTCGCGGTGGACGTCTGCGCGTTTCTTGGAATGAACGCTGCGGCGTCGGTCCCCGCGCTGCTCGCCTGGCGCGCGCTCGACGGACTCACCCATCTGCCGGCGGTCACGCTGTTGATGGTGGCCGCCAATCGTCTGGCGGGCGAGCGGCGCGGCGCCACGATGGGGCTCGTGGCCACCTCGTTGATGACCGGCGTGGCCATCGGGTCGCCGTTGGGTGGCTGGCTCGTGATGCATGGACCCTCGGCCGTCTACCTGACCGGTGCGGCGCTGCTCGCCGTGGCCGCGCTCGCCGCACTCGCCATCCCGCCGCTCCCCGCCGATGCGAACGTGGGCGGCGGCCATCGCTACGAGTGGAAGCGCAACTCGCTCGCCGTCTGGATGCCGCTCGCGTTCGGTTTTATGGATCGCTTCACGATCGGCGTCTTCGTGTCCACGTTCACGCTCTACCTCAGCGAAGTGCAGCGCATCACGCCGTCGCAGCGCGGCGTACTGATGTCGCTGTTTATGGTGCCCTTCGCACTGCTCTGCTGGCCCGCCGGGCGCCTGGCCGACCGCATTGGATGGTTCGGCCCGAGCGTGGTCGGCACCATCGCGTTCGGCCTGGTCTACGCCACCTACGGCATCGTCCCGGGGTCGATGCTCCCCGCCTCGATGGTGCTCTCGGGGCTCACCAGCGCGCTGATGTTCGCCCCCATCCTGCTGCTGGTGTCCGAGTTCGCGCGCCGCGGCGCCGGCGAGGGGCTGTTTGGCGCGTTTCAGGTGGCGGGGAGCTTTGGCTTCCTCGCCGGTCCCATCGCCGGCGGCGTCGCCGTGGAGCTGACGCGGCGTGCATCAGGCGTGCCAGCGTATGACGCGATCTTCGTTGGCGTGGGGGCGGCCGTGATATTGCTCGGCGTCCTTGCGGGTTTCGTCTTAGCGCCACTGTCGCGGGCGTGGAGTTCAGACAAGCCCTAACGGCCACCACAAAGAGCGAAGGGCACGAAGGAGCGCGAAGGACTGCAACTCACTGGGGGAACTGCGTGTGATACGCCGTTCCCCCATTGTACTGCGCTTCTTCGTGGCCCTTCGTGTCCTTCGGCACTTCGTGATATCAGTTCCCCTTCCTACGGCCGCGGCGCCGGCGCGGCCGGCTGACCGCCCGGCTTCCACTCGGGTTTCGGCCCGTCGGCCAGGACACGCGTGGCGCGCGCGGCCGCGTTGATCACGGCTGCCATGTGCTCGAAATCCGCCCCCCGCACATCATCCGTTGGCTGATGGTAGTCCGTGTGCAGGTTGTACGTGGAGAGCGTGTGGGCCACGATGCCGCGCCGCGCAAAGACAATGTTGTCGCTGCGCTCAAAGAAGTGCTGATCAGGACGTTGGTCCGCGACGATGGGAATGCCGGCCGCTGCCAGCTGCTCGCCCATGTTGGAACGTTCAAAACCGGTCAGCCAGGCCTTGCCCGGGCCGCCAGCCAGTGAGTCGGGCCGGCCGATCATCTCGATTTCCATATTCGCCACAAAGCGCGCGAGTGGGATCGGCGGATGATCGATGAACCAGCGCGTGCCGAACATCCCCACTTCTTCGCCCGTGGTGGTAACGAACAGCACGGTGCGCTTTGGACGCGGGCCGGTCGCGAGCTGCCGGGCGATCTCCAGCACTGCCACGACGCCCGATGCGTCGTCGTCGGCGCCGTTGTAGATCGAGTCGCCGTTGACTGCCTGCCCAACGCCCACGTGGTCGAAGTGCGCGTCGATCAGCACGATCTCGTCCTTGAGCACCGGATCGCTTCCCTCGAGCACGCCCAGCACGTTCACCGACGGTCGGCGACGCTCCACCGGAAACGTGTCGCGCTCGGCAAAGCTCTTGAGCAGCACGACACGCTCCGTTCGGCCGCGGCGCGTCTGCGCCAGCGGCACGGCCGCCACGGGCACCTTCTGGAAGTAGCCGCTGTCACCCAGCGGAGTGAGCCCGATGCGCTGCATCTCGGCGGCAATGAACCGCGCCGCCATCGCCTCGCCGGGCGAGCCGGTCATGCGCCCCGCCATCGAATCCTCAGCCAGCGGAAACAAGATCCGCCGGACGTCGGCGGCCGTCGTCGGACGCTGTGCCGCAAGCGCGGCGGGGGCGAGCAGGGCAAGCGCGAACGCGCGGCGAAGTGCGAGAGTCATGGGAGGCAGGTTAATGGAATGAATGAATGCGAGGCGCCACGCACGGCAATGCGCACGGGCTACCGCTCGCCCGCGTGCCAGCCACGGCTCTTCACGCGCACTTTGAAGAGTCCGGTCTTCGCCGTGATGTACAGCACGTCCGCCTCGGCGCCGCGGCCAAACTCCACGTTGGTCGCCCCCTCTTCCACGGGAATGCGCCCCAGTTCGCGGCCATCCGGGCTGTACGCAACGACCGCTTTCCAAGCGAGCTGCGCGCCCCAGATGTTGCCGTGAATGTCGGTGTCGATCCCGTCCGGCCCGTTCTTCTCGCGGCGCCAGGGCGCGGCCAGATAGTCCACCACCAGCCGGTTGAACTTCACCGAACCGTCGGGCTGCAGGTCGTACGCGACAATCGCCTCGAGTGCACTCCGCGTGGCCACGGGCTGCGGCAGGCGGTCGGTCTCCGACTTTCCGATGCTCGCCACGTAGAGCGTCTTCTGGTCGGGTGAAAGCGCCACGCCGTTGGGCTTCCCAAGATCGGCGGTGATCAGATGCTGTGAGCCATCCACGTCGATGCGGTACACGCCGAGCACCGGCTGGTCGATCGACTCATCGCCGATGTAGCGCGGATCCGAAAAGAAGATGCGCCCTTGATGGTCGGCGGCCAGATCGTTGGGCGAGTTGTACGGGCGCCCGTTGTAGCGGTGTGCCGCGATGTACCCGAGCCCCGTCTTCAAATCGATGCGGGTGACCATTCGGGTGCCGAGGTGCGCCGCGTGGGTCACGTACATCTGTCCATTCGGCGCAAACTCCAGCCCCGTCGCCATCGCGCTCGGCGACTGGAAGACCGTGGTCAGACCCGTCTTCGGATCGTACCGACGAATCACCCCGCCCAGTTGGTCCAGCGGCCGCCCGACGAAGTTGTACGTGGCGGTGATATCCGTGAAGTAAATCGAGCCATCTGGAGCGGCCGCCGGCCCCTCCAGAAAGATGCCGCAGCAGAAGACACGCTCGAGCGTGCTGCCGGCGGCGACGAGCGACGTGTCGGCTTGTGCGCCCGCGACAGACGTCACGGCCAG
>JARIEY010000011.1 GCA_031127085.1 Gemmatimonadota bacterium
CAGAAACTTGTTGACGAACGCTGCGATGACCGGCGTTTGCACCGGCCACAGCATATCACGTTCGTGATGCACTACCTCAAAACCGGCAAGCGCGAGCAAGCCGCGCACATCCGCCGTGGCCAGCCAGTTCTGATGCAACACGGGGCGCGCCAGCCCGAGCGCACCGGCCAACGCCAGCAACGGTTCCCACAGCCTGCTGTAGGTGTTGATGATCAGCCGAGTGCGCGGCGTCGACACCGTGGCGAGCCGTTCAAAGATGGCCTGAACGTCCCACGCGTCGTTGATGAGGTCCGACACGACGATGACGTCAAATCGCTCGTCTGTCGCGAACTCGTGCGCGTCGGCTTCGATGAAATGCAGATGCGGGTGCCGCTGCCGCGCGCGGTCGAGCATCGCGGCGGAGAAATCGATCCCCACCCCATACGAGGGCTCGAGCGCGGCCAGCAGATCGCCGGCTCCGCATCCGACCTCCAGCACGCGCTGGCCCGGAGCGACCCAATACTGGTAGCGCGCGCGCAGGCGGCGGTGATAGTAGCTGCTCCAGCCACGATGATCCGGCGACTCGCGCGCCACGGCATCCCAATAGCGCCGGCGCTCGGCCTGATGGCGCGCAGCCTCGGGCGATGGCGGCACAACGTCCGCCGTCATACGCGCGCACGCTCCTCGCGATACCACGCGATCATCCGCTGCAAGCCGTCCTCAAAGCCGGTGCGCGCCTGGAATCCAAAGGCCGTCTCGGCCCGTGACGTATCGAGGCGGCGACGCTGCTGACCGTTGGGCCGCGTGGCGTCCCAGACCAGCGCACCAGTGAAGCCGGTGAGACGGGCAATCAGGGCGGCGAGATCGCGAATCGCGATCTCCTGCCCCGATCCCACATTGACGGGTTCCGCCCCGTCATAGCGCTCGGCCGCGAGCACCACGGCCTCGGCGGCATCGTCGACATACAGGAACTCGCGGGTCGGCGTGCCATCACCCCACACGACGACTTCCCGCGCGCCGGATTCGATCGCGTCGAAACACTTCGTGATCAGCGACGGAATGACGTGCGCCGAACGTGGGTCAAAGTTGTCGCCAGGCCCGAAGAGATTGACAGGGAGCAGGTGAATGGCGTTGAACCCGTATTGCTTCCGGTACGCCTGTCCCTGCACCAGCAGCATCTTCTTGGCGATCCCGTACGGCGCGTTGGTCTCCTCTGGGTAGCCGTTCCAGAGGTCCGTTTCACGAAACGGAACCGGCGTCTCGCTGGGGTAGGAGCAAATGGTCCCCGTGGCCACAAACTTCGCCACGCCATGCA
Source organism: Gemmatimonadota bacterium (assembly GCA_031127085.1). Classification (GTDB taxonomy): domain Bacteria; phylum Gemmatimonadota; class Gemmatimonadetes; order Gemmatimonadales; family Gemmatimonadaceae; genus PNKL01. The sequence continues at coordinate 1,295 of JARIEY010000011.1, forward strand.
GGCGCGCCTGTTCCATCAACTGCGCGCCCATCATCAGGTTGTCGTAGAAGAACTCGCCCGGCCGCTCCCGGTTGGCGCCGATGCCGCCGACGACCGCCGCCAAATGGATCACGAGCTCCGGGCGCGAATCGGCCAGTAGCCGCGCAACGGCTGCGGGGTCACGCAGATCGTATTCGCTGCTGCGCGGGGCACGCACCTGTGTACAGCCGATCGCCGCCAGGCGCGCGATGACCCGGCGACCCAGAAAACCACTGCCGCCTGTGACAAGAATGCGTGCGTCGGCGATGGTCATCAGGGTGTATTCCGCCTGTCACGTCGGTAGTTCTCGAGCTTGCCGGCCGCGTCCCGCTGCCAGAACGTGTCGGCCGGCGTACGCACGGGCATGGCAACGAGCGCCCGCACCGTGCGCTCGGCATCGGTCTCGCGATCCGTGCGAAGGTACAGCTGCGCCAAGTCGAAGCGGAAGATCATGACCTCCGGATCAAGCGCGATGGCCCGCTGCAAAGCGCGCTCCGCCGACTGCCACGACGCCTGCCGAACCAGTGACCAGCCAACGATGCCCGCGGCGAAGAACTGGGCGACCCGCGGGAGGTTCTGCACATCGGAGTGGATCTTCCCCAGCAGTCCGTGGGCACCAGCGCTCAGGGAGTCCAGCGCGAGCAGGCGGAGGGTCGTCTCGTGCGCTTCGCGTCCGAGCCAACCTGCCGTCAGCATGCCTTCCACGCGCGTGTGCCGGCCGAGCGCCGCCCCAAGCCAGTAGTGTCCTTCCGGGCGGGTCGGTGCGCGCGCGATCGCGCGGCGCGCGTAGCCCTCGGCCCGCCGGAACATCTCCGCCTTCTCGGGGGCGTGCTTGTCGGTGATGATGCCCAGGAACGTTTCGGCGCGCGACGCGCGCCAGAGCGCGCCATAGTCATTCGGCTGACGCGCGACGTGCGCGAGGGCTGCCGCGTACGATGCGTCAGCGTACCCTGCACGGAACAGCGAGTCGGTGTGCGCGGCGGATGGGACGGGTTGTGCACGCGCTTCGCCCACCGGCCCTCCACACAGTAGGAGCACCAGTAACCACGCCCGCGTGAATACGCCCGGGCGGACTGCCCGCGGGCAGAGGGCCAGCTGGGACGGTGCGCGCGGCGCAACGCGCCATGCACGGAAGGGCAAGAAGAGCAGCGAGACCTCAGGGCGGTGTGGTCGTTCGGGCGCCCCGCAGCGTCCGTCGAGGCAGGCGCGGGGGACCGATGTGAAATGAACACGGCGATCGAACGTTCGCCAAGCACATCAGTCCCGGTAACCCCGACACCCGTCGCATCACGTGCGCTTGGGGTTGCCGCCACCGAAAAGTCGGCATACCATCCTGCCGTGAACTCGCCCCTGCCAGCCAACCGATGGCACGCGGTCCTCGCGCTTGCGCTCCTGATGGTGGTCCTCGCGGGTGCGCTCGCGCTCCTGACACCCCCAGGGACGTTCTTCACGAGAACCGCCACAGACTACTATGGCTGGCAGACCGATGCCTACCTCTCAGGGCAGCTGCACCTGAAGATCGCCCCGCATCCGGCGATGCTCGCGCTCGACAACCCGTGGTCAACGGCCAATGCGCCGTACTACATTCGCGACCTCGCGCTCTACGATGGGCGCTACTTCGTCTACTCGGGTATCGCGCCCATTCTGACGGTGATGGCACCCGTACGTCTGGCCACCGGGTGGTTCGCCACCGAGACATTCGCGTGTGTCGTGTTGGCGCTTGTCGCCGCCGTGGCGACCTTGGCCTTTCTCGCGGAGTTTCGGCGGCAGTGCGCGATTCAGGTGCCAAGGCCACTCGGCGCGCTCACTGTCCTGATGACCCTGATTGGGAACGGCGCGCTCTGTTGGCTGGCGGAAATCGGCAACACCCAGCTCGCCGCCGTCAGTGGGTGGGCGTTTCAGTCGCTGATGCTGTGGGCGGGACTGCGTGCGCTGCGCGCGACGCACCCCGCGCGCTGGCTCGCGCTTGCCAGCCTGGCCTTCGGACTCTCTGTCGCTTCTCGCCCTTCGCTGCTTTTCGCTGGCGCGGCGCTGCTGCCGTTCGCGTGGGCCGTGTGGCGCAAGGCAGATGACGAGCCCGTCAGCCTTGGCGCAGTCGCAGTGGCCGTGCTCGCACCGGCGGCGATCATTGGCGCGGGGCTTGCCTGGTTGAATGCGGCACGGTTTGGGTCGCCATTGGAGTTCGGCATTCGGTTCACGCTGAGCCACTGGGGAGACACACGAGAACTCACGTTCTTCTCGTTCTCCCACTTGGGACCAAACCTCTGGGCGTACCTGGTCGCTGCGCCACAGGTCGTACCCGAGTGGCCGTTCGTCGAGGTCGGTTGGCGCGCGCCCGTCGGCGCACTCTTTCTTCCCTATCTCGCGGGCATCTTTGGGCTACGCACGTGGGGGCGGGTCTCCAGCGTCCCCGCTGCAGGACGCGTCGCCGTGGCGGCGGCCGTCGCTCTGCTTATCGGAAATGCTGGCCCCCTTCTCCTGTATCTGGTCCACTGGTCGCGCTACTGGCTCGACCTCGTGGTGCCAGCCACCTTGCTCGCGTCGCTCGGATGGATGGGCATCTGCCGCAACGCGCAGGGCACACGGCGGCGCGCGCGCGTCGGCCTCGCCATCAGCGCGGCTGCGGTCAACGTGCTGATGATCGCGGCGGTTTTCTTCGAAACGCTGGACTGATGACTCCGCCTGTCACCGCGCACCGACTGCCCCGCTAGAATCGGCCCGTGCGGTCGCTGTAAAACAGCCGGACCTCCCGCCCCTGCAGTCCCGGCGGTGGATTGACTGGCACACCAACTTCGAGACGGAATGTCTGCTTCGCCCCGGCTGGCACGGCGGCGACCAGCGCGAGACCAACGCCGGTGCGCCATGGCGTGGTTACGCCGAACGGCGCGTCGCCGGCCCATAGGCGCCCAGTCTGCGCAAGGCCGGCGAGTGCGATCTCGACCCGACGGGAGTTCAACGGAAGCCGGTGCCGTTCCTCGGCGGCGATGATGACGCGAGCCGCACCACCCAGATCGGCCGTGCGATAGCCCAACAGCCCCGTCTCGTCATCGCGGAAGTTGAGTTGGGTCGGCACACGGGCATTGCGGAACGTCGCGCCCGCGATCGTGAGCTTGGTGAGGTGAGCTTCCGAGCTCTTTCGAAGGAGCGCCGCTCCACCTTCCAGCGCTGTTTGCCCACGCACCGCGCCCGGGCGCTCCGAGATCCACGAACTGCGCCCGAACAGACGAAGCAGAGCACGCTCACCGCCAAAGGTGCTGGTCGTGCCAGCCAACAGCGTCCGGTCCGTGGGTTCGCGCTGCATCGCGCCAACGCCAACGCCCACGGCAAGGTAAGCATCGTGCCCCTTCGCGACGTCTTCTGGTGCGCTCAGCGCACCGATGCCACGGACGGGAACGAATCGGACGCGACGGTATCCCACGCTCAGTCCGACGCGCGCCGCATCGTAGTACGGATAGCGCGTCGCGACTTGAGGCGGGGCGAGAATTGGAACGAACCCGTCGTCACGCAACTGCAGGACGCGCGTCTGCTCCGCCCGCTCCCAACTCATGCTTGCGCCCACGTTCCACGGGGCATTCACGGGCCCGATGCGACGGCTACCGCCGAGCACGGCAGTGCGCCGCTCGTACTCAACCGATACGCCGTGAACGGCGGTGTCGAGCAATGCATACAGTGCCCGGAACGACCCAATGGAGGCTTGCCACGACGTTCGCTGGAAGTTGGTGTAGAATGGGCGCGTGAATGCGAGGTTCCAGTGATCCACGCGTGGGCGTGACGCGAAGCCGGCCTCAAAGATGATCGGGCGCCCGGCGAACTGGGTGTCCTTGTAGCGCGCCCCCCAGCCCATCTCGCTACCGCGGCCCACTTCAGCAAGTAGACGCAGCCCCTTGCCCGTCCCACCCACACTCCCCGTCCCCAACTCGAGGCCCGCCGGGAGTCCTTCCCAGCCCCAGCTCTCGAAATACAGCACGTATTCATCAATCGTCTCGACCCGCAGGCGCACACCACCGCTCGTGTGGGGAAGCACCCGCACGGCCGCGTCGCTGATGTACGACTGCGCGCGGAGGATACGCTCCGACTCCACGCGCTGCTGCTCGTTGCACACGTCGCCGACGCTCATCAGCATGAACCGCCGCAGCAACCGCACGCGCGTCGCCGGCTGCAGCACGAGCACCGCCTCGTTTGCAACGCGAGCCGCTGGGTCGAAACGCCGACTCAGCAACGGACGCCTCGCCCCCACAAACTCGATCGCCGCGATCGGACGGCCGTCGCAGCGCTCCGCCGCCGAGATGGGGGCAAGTCGTTGCGCCCCCGCTCGCGACGGCGTGAGCGCAGCGAGCAGGAGCAGGGCAAGTAGGGGGCGAAGCGCCGGCGAACGCGGAATCATGGGTGGGCGGAAGATAGCGGTCGTCTCGTGCCGAGGGCGAACGCTTCGTTCGACGCCACGCCGGTCTCGGCGCCGCCGCGCGACGCCGACGCATCGGGGCCGCGCGCCTTCCGCCGCACAATTCCCGGCGCGACTATTCTGGGATGCTGGTCGCCCTCGCAACCGAATCACTGGCCGCGCCGTGAGCAATCCCGGCGGTCCATCTATGCCCTCCAAACCCGTGGTGGCGGTCGTGCTGGGCACACGCCCGGAGGCCATCAAACTGGCACCGGTCATTCACGGCCTCCGTCAGTCGCACCGGCTCGCCTGTCGGGTCTATTCCACCGGACAGCACCTCGAGTTGCTCGACCAGACCATGGCATCGCTGGGCATTGCGCCCGACGACGCACTCAATTTGATGCGCCCCAACCAGGCACTGGGGGACTTCACCAGCGACGCCGTGCGTGAGCTGGCTCGGCGATTTGCACACGATCGCCCTGCGATGACCGTCGTCCAGGGTGACACGACCACCGCGATGGCCGCCGCGCTCGCGTCGTTTTACGCGGGCGTGCCGGTCGCACACGTGGAGGCCGGGCTTCGCACCGGCGACTCGCGGTCGCCGTTTCCGGAGGAAGCGAATCGGCGCATCATCAGCGTCCTCGCCGACCTGCACTTCGCCCCGACGGAAGGCGCGCGGCGGCACCTGCTTGCAGAGAACACGCCAGACGATCGCATCCTGGTGACCGGCAACACCTCTATCGACAGTGTGCTGCAACTGCGCGCGCGCTTCGAACGTGGAGAGGTTGCGCCGCCGGTCGTTCCTGGTCGGCGGGCCGGGCACCGGCTGGTCCTGATCACGGGGCACCGTCGTGAGAGTTTTGGCGATGGCCTGCGTGACGTGTGTCTCGCCATCGGTGATCTCGCGCTCGATTTCCCCGACGTGGATTTCGTCTACCCAGTGCACCCCAATCCCAACGTCCAGGAACCGGTGCACAGCGTGCTGCACGCCGCATCGTACCCGAACGTCCTCCTCACGGCGCCGATGGACTACGTCGGATTCGTTGCGATGATGGCGCAGGCCGTGTTGGTCATTACCGACTCCGGCGGGGTTCAGGAAGAGGCGCCCTCGCTGCGCACGCCCGTGCTGGTGACGCGAGCCAAGACCGAGCGGCCGGAGGCTCTCGCGGGCGGCTCGAGCCAGCTCGTCGGCACAGACCGCCAGACCATTCGAGGTGCCGCGACAGCCGTGCTGCGCGGTGAGGTGCCCGCTGCATCCGACGTCAATCCGTTTGGTGATGGCCGAGCGGCCGAACGCATCGTCGCCCGCCTCGAACGCGAACTCTTATCCCGCAACGCCCGCTGAAGCGCGTGGTTCTACCACCCAAGCGTCGCGCGAATCCGACTGAGGAGTGTCGGCTCAGTGCGTGAGCTGCGCGCGGTGTTCACAAGATCGAGCAGCGCATCCACGCGCCGCGCCCACGACTGTTGGGCCGTGAAGTCGATCATGCGCTGACGCAGTTCTGGCGGAACGCTCACGCCCACCGCCTCGCGAATCGCCTGCTCGAAATCGGGTAGACCAACACACGGGACAACACCCGGGATTCCGGCGAGCGGCTCAAGCGGTGGGGCCACGACGCGTAGCCCCATCGCGACGTACTCGTAGACCTTCAGCGGACTCGTCGCCTGCGTCACCGCGTTGTCCTTCCACGGCAGCAGCGCGACCGTGGCGTGGGCCAAATACCGGGGAAGCTCGGTTTGCGCCTTTAAACCCAGAAACCGGCAGTTCGCTGGGAGCCCCTTGCCTTCGGCACGATGATCGCCGATGAAGACGAAGTTGACCTCGGGGAGTGCCCGGGAGAGTGCGTCCAGCAACTCCCAGTCCATCCATCCGCCCCACAGCGAGCCGACATACATCGCGGTCGGTCCGGGCAGGAGATCGACTGGACGCTCATGCGCGCCGACGCGAGAAAAGACACGTCCGTTGTACGCGTTGGGGATCAGCGACACCTCTCGGCGCGTGCGTCGTTCCAAATACCGCGCGAGCGACGGAGCGGTCGCGACCAACACATCCGACTGGACGAGCACGCGTCGTTCGGCGCGGCGGCGGTACCAGCCGTACCCCAGCTCCGAGTCCCATTCGTCAATCAGATCGTACACCCTAATGGCACCCTGACGGTGTGCTTCGGAGAGTACGGGCAGCCAGTCCGCCACCGGCAGTTGGGTGATCACGAAGGCGCCTGCGTGCGCAACGAAGGCCCGCATGGCCTTCTTTCCCTCGCCATGACTGATGTCGTGCAATCCGTGCTCTAACAATCGCGGCGTACTGAACGCCAGCCCAAGATCGACCGTCTCGGTCACCTGCCCATGGCTGACGAAGAGCACGGCAAAGCCCCGCGCGAGAAACTCGCTGGCGAGTTGTGCGCTCCGCTGACCGCCCCCGGTGTCGTGCATCGGGTTCGGCGAGAGGATCACGACCGCGCCGGCGGCGCCATCCAAGGCAGCCGTCGCGCGCTCAAGGCCGCTCATCGGGGGCACTCCAGATCCGCTCATGATGCGCAAAGATACGGCGCGGTCTGCGCGCGACGTAAGTTGAACCCGCTAACCACAGCAGGCACCGCGCGCAACGATCCCGTAACTTGATGCGATGAGCCGTTGGAGCCTCTTCCCTGTGGCACCGCGCCACGATGTCCCCACAACGCAGCGCTGCGGACTCATCGTCCCGTCGCTCGATGCCGGCGGGCTCGAGGAAGTGGTGGCAATGCTTGCCACGGAACTCCCGGCACACGGCTTTGAGACGTCGGTGCTCTGCACCCACCGGGGGGGTGCCATCGCCGATCGACTGCAAGGCGCGGGCGTATCGGTGACCGTCGCCAAAGGGTCGGCACGCCAGTGGCGCGCGTGGATCAAGCGCACGCAGCCCACGGTGTTCAGCACGCATTTCGTGTCGCTCCCCGCCGCTGCGCTGCTCGCTAAATGGGCGCCGATCGTCGAGACCGTGCACAACACGTACCTCTGGCTCTCGCCGAAGGAGTGGGAGGCACAGCGTGCCACGACCGCACTCGCCTCCGCCGTGGTGGCAGTCAGCGAGACCGTCGCATCCTACCACCAGCGCACCTGTGGCCCGCTGCCGGCGACCGTCATTCCCAATGGCGTGCAGGGGTCCCGCTTGCCAGACATCGCGCGGAGCGATGCGCGGGAGCGCCTGAATCTCGGGCCCGATGACATGGCCTTTGTGCACGTGGGACGGTTCTGCGCGCAAAAGAACCAACTCGGCCTCGTTGACGCGCTCGCCGAGGTGGTCGGGGAAGACGCGCGCGTCCACCTCCTCCTCGTCGGCGGTCAGGACGACGCAGGGTACGTCGATCAGGTGCGCGCACGCGCCGGCGGACTACTCACTCGCGGGGCCGTGCGCTTCATCGCCCCGACGCCGGACCCAGCATTCGTTTTCGCGGCCTCCGATGCCTTTGTTTCCAACTCGTTCTTTGAGGGGTGGAGTCTCGCCGCGACGGAGGCGCTCTGGATGGGCCGGCCAGTCATTCTCAGCCACTGCGGCGGGGCGCGCGAGCAGACGGGCGAAGACGGCCGCCTCGGCTATCTGGTCCCCAACCCCGGCGGGGACCCGGCCACGCTGGCCCTCCAACAGGTGCAGCACCCGAGTGCAGAGGTCACCACCGTCAACCGCAACGCGATGCAGCTGGCCGTGCGCACCCTTATCGCCAATCGCGCCCACTGGGCGAGCCGATCTGACGAGATCGCTCGAGAAGCGCGCGCGCGCTGGTCGTCAGAGCGCATGGCGGCGGAATACGCAGCCGTCCTTCGCGCCGCCGCGGGTGCCTAGGCTACCTTTGCGTATGCTCTCGATCGCGAGGCGACGCCAGGCGGGCGGCCAAGCATGATCCAAGAACCCAATCAGGGGCCGGCGACGCCCAAGGGCCTGCTGCGCCATTACTGGCGTGTAGCCGGCGTGCGTCCCTGGCAGCTCGGCGTGCCGCTCGTGCTCGTGCTGCTCGCGGGGGCCTGCGAGGCCGCGTCGTTTTCGCTGCTGATCCCGCTCACGCGAGCCGTCGGGCAGGACTCCTTCGCCTTTCTGAGCGCATCGCGGGCCTTCGGCTGGATTCTTCGCCTTGTGCCGGACTCGCTCGCAGGGACGGCAACGCGCGACACGGCCCTGATCATCATCACGATCGGTCTCATCATTGTGGGGCGCATCGGTAAACTCGTCTTTGAGTACGCCCGGCTGCTCTTCGTCGTCGATCGCACCGAGCGCTATCGTGTCGCGGTCAACGCCGCCACGTTCGCCCGCGTGCTTTCATTTGGGCGGCAGTACTTCGACCGACAGCCCATCGGAATGATCGATGCGGAGATCGGCTGGGCCGGTTCCGTGATTGGCCTGCTCACTGCAGCAGAGGAGTTCGTCCGCTACGCGTTTGGTCTCGCCTTCAAGGCCGCAGTGATGGTCGCGATCTCCCTGCCGCTCTCGATCGCCTTCACCGTCAGCCTTCCGTTTGTCAGCTGGTTCATGACGACGCTCGACAAGCACGCCGCGCGCATCTCCGCCGACGGTATGCGCGCTGAGCAGACGGTGCGCTCCCGCATACTCGACATTCTGGGCTCGATCCCGCTGGTGAAGGTCAACTCGCGTGAACCCGAGGCGGCGAGTGCGTACATCGACGCCCTGCACGACGCCAAGCGCGTCGCGATTCGAAAGGATCGACTGACCAGCCTGCGCTACCCCGTGGAGGAGATCGCGATCCTCCTCATCATGCTGGTCGTGCAAGGCACCGTGATGGTGCTGGCCGGCGATTTCACACCCGGCGATCTGGCGACTTTCGGCGCATTCCTGCTCATCGTCCAGCAGGCGCTGCCGGATTACAAGTGGATGAGCATGTTTCGGTTGCGCATCGCCGAGGAGTGGCCACGGCTCGCTGCGCTGGCCCGCCTATTCTCCGACGAAGGCAAGTACATCGTCCCCTCTGGCCCGCGTCCGTTCCAGGGTCTCACCCACGGCATCACGATCCGCAACTTGACGTTTGCGTACCAAGCCGGCGTCGATACGCTGCAGGACATCAGCGCGACATTCGCGGCAGGAAAGGTCACCGCGATCGTGGGACGCACCGGGGCAGGAAAGACCACCTTTGTGGACTTGATCGCTCGCTTGTACGACTGCCCGCCCGGCACGGTCTTTCTTGACGACATCGACATTCGAGAGTTCGCGCTGCCGTCACTGCACGGCCGGATGGCCCTCGTCAGCCAGGATGTCTGGCTGCTCAATCGCACCATCCGGGACAATCTCACGTTCGGGCTTGATCGTACGGTGCCCGACGCGGAGCTCGTCGCGGCCCTCGAGGACGTCGAACTCCACGAGTTCTTCGCTGGTCTGCGTGACGGGCTCGACACCAACATCGGCGATCGCGGCGTCCGGCTTTCCGGCGGACAGCGCCAGCGGCTCGCGCTCGCCCGCGCGCTGCTTCGTCATCCCGATCTGCTCATCCTCGACGAAGCAACGTCCGCGCTCGACAGCGTCGTGGAACAGCGGGTGGCGCACGCCATCCAGCGTCGCGCCGCCGGCCGTACGCTGATCATGATTGCGCATCGCCTCTCTACCATCCGAGAGGCCGATATGATTCTCGTGATGCACGAGGGGCGCATCGTCGAGCAGGGCTCCTGGGACGCGCTGCTCTCGCAGGGCGGCTACTTCGCCCGCTTGCACGCCGCGCAGTATTCCACGGGTCCCGCGGTGCCTGCGTGAACGCGGTGCGCGTAGGCCGGCGGCCCGATAGCTTTCCCCGCAGCGCGTTCTCCTCACCAACACCGTCCGCACCGCCGCCCGCGCTGTCCCCTCGGCGGACCACACCCACGCTCCGTTGAACCTGTCGCAAGTCGCCGCGCTGCTGCTGGCCTTCGTGCTCGGCACGTGGATGTTGTTGTATGGGTGGGTCTACTACAACACCTGGCTGATTTGGTTGGGGTGGCGGCTTCGCCGCGCGACGCCGGTGCGGCCGTTGCTTCCGGGAGTATTGCCACGTGTCACGGTTCAGCTCCCGGTCTACAACGAGGAGCGCGTGATCGAACGTCTGCTCGAGGCCGTCGGCCGCCTCGACTGGCCTGCGGAGTTGCTCGAGATCCAGCTCCTCGATGACTCCACCGACCAGACGCCGGCCATCGCGGCGGCTGTCATTGATCGACTGCGTCGGCGCGGCCTCAACGTCACTCACCTCCGGCGCGTCGAACGCGAGGGGTACAAGGCGGGCGCGCTGCGGGACGCCCTCGCCACAGCGACCGGCGAGTTCGTCTTGATTTTGGACGCCGACTTTGTGCCAAAGCCTGATCTGCTCCGACGGCTGATCCCATGGTTCGCGGACTCCAAGGTCGCGATGGTGCAAGGACGCTGGGGACCGCTGGCGCATGCGCGGTCGCTCATCGAGCGGAGCGCGGGGTTTTGGATTGATCGGCACTTCGTCATCGAACAGCTGGCGCGGAGTCGGTCGGGCCAGTTCTTCCACTTCAACGGCTCCGGCGGTATCTGGCGTCGTCACGTGATCGCGGACGCGGGCGGGTGGTCGGCCGACACCCTCGCGGAAGACCTGGATCTCTCGTTCCGAGCGTGGCAGCGCGGATGGAAATTCGTCTTTGACTTCGACACGGTGATTCCCGCCGAGGTCCCGTCGAGCGTGGCCGCGCTGCGCATTCAACAGGCGCGTTGGGCGCGCGGTGCGTTTCAAATGGCTCGCAAGGCCATTCCGCGACTTGCGAAGGAAACGTGGCGTGACCGTGTTACGATCTCGCTGCACCTGACCGGCTACTCGTTTCCGGTCCTTATGCTCCTGCTGGCGCTGACCGCCGGTCCAGCGGCGTGGGCACGGCAGTACCACCCGCGGCTCGGCTTCCTGGCGGCGGACCTGCCGATGGTCGGGTTCTTCGTTGGAATGGCCGCCCAGGCGCTCTGGCAGGGGCTTTCTTCGGGCTGGCGCAGAGGGTGGTTGGAAGTCGAGGCTGCCGCCATCGGCATTGGGATGGCGCCGTTGGTCCTGAAGGCCGGATTTTCAGGGCTTCGCGCATTTGGCGGCGAGTTCAAGCGGACGCCAAAATCCACACGCGCCGTCGGTCAGACGCCCACGATGGTCTTCGTCGAGGCGGCACTTGGACTTGCGGCCCTCGCCAGTGCCACCTTGGCCGTCGTGACGGGGAGTCCGTGGATTGCGCTGCTGCCGACCTTGGCGGGCGCCGGGTTGATCACGTTCGCCTGGCGGACGGTGCGGCCGTAGGCGCCGTGCTACGGCAGCGCCTTGGCACGGAGGGCAGAGCGACGCTTCCGGGTTCGCGGACTCGTCGCGTCCCCACGACATCGTCAAAAACCGTAGCTGACGCGCAGGAACGTCGTGCCGGTGTGCGAAGGGATGCGTGTACCGCGGTCGGTCGTCGACTGGGACCTCTTCCAGGTCACCTTTAGTCCTCTCAGGGGCTCGGTATCAAGCTCCAACTCGACTCGGTGGTAGGACTGCACGTCAGCACCGCGCATGAAGACCCCCGAGGCGTCCAATGGCGACATCAGGTCCCCTCCCACGTCCGCGGAGCCGACCGGATTCAGCCCATTTCGGATGCGCCGCGCACCGACCATGAAACGAGAACGCATCGGGAGCCATCGGGTCAGCCGCACCGCCCATTCGTCGCTGTTGGGACCGATGGCCGTCCCGAGCGGCTGTCCATCGACCACCCAAGCGCTCAGCTGCGTATAGTGCGTGTACGCAAACGGATCAGCGCGCGTATAGCCGACCCCTAATCGCACGTCGAACGGAAGACGCTGCTGCAGACCCACGGACCATACGGCCTTCACATTCTCATCCTCGCGTCCGAGCGAGAACAGCCGCGACCACTTCCCGTCCAAGATGATGTCGATGAGCGCACTGGCGTAGACTTCAGTACCAGCGGTGGGCCGGTACACCGCATCAAAGCCGTTGATCCCGTTGTCATTATTCGTGGGGTCATCCTGATCAACGGAAGCGTAGATCGGATAGACCGGGTTCACATAGCGCGGGTCCGCACCGCGACCGCCATAGACGACCATCTCGTAGCCGGTGAGCGTCAACTTCGGCGTCGGACTCCACGCGAGTCGATGCATGGCAACCCACCGACCTGGCCGGACCCCCACACGCGCGACGTGGCCATCGTATGAGATTGTTGAGTCGAAGGTTGTGCCCGGCGCAGCGGGAAGCGCACCGTGCACAAATGTGTAGTGGATCTTCTCGGTACCGATCCGCATTCGCAGCTGCGTGATGTTCGGAGCGTCCGCTCGCAGTAGAATCGCGTCCGTCACGGCCGGCCCGTATGACGCGAAACCTGTGCCGTAGTCGACCCGGAGGTTCTTGCGGGCGTACGACAGCCATCCCTCTGTATGCCATGCTCCCAGCGCCTTCTGCGACATCCGGTAGTTCCAATCACCGACGAAGCGCGAGTCCAACGCGAACAACTGCGTGGAACTTCCGTTGCGCGCCTCGCCCTTTTCAATCCCCACCGACGCCCCGAGCCCCATATCCGAGTTCACGAAGGCAGAGAATGCGCCCCAAGAGTGACTGAGATAGTGCGCCTGATCTCCGACAATCCGGTCATATGCGTTCCCGAGTCCAACCGAAACGGCAATCGCGCCGCTGAATGACGAGTCGGGCAATCGTACCGCGAGGAGGTACGGATCCTTTCGTTGGCGAAGCGCCTGCAGCGTCGACGCGGGGATGTTGGTCGGCTCGACGGACCGGAAGAGGCCATTTTCCAGCAGCCGATCGAAGTCGAACTCATTCAGGAAATCGCGCAGCAGCCCTCGGTCCGTTGCCGACATCGCCGCCGAGTCTTTCGCGAGCGTCCGCAAATGACCGAGAATCACGTCACGCGACGTCGGCAGTGTCTCCCGGTCGAATGCTGACAGCCGCCCGAAGACTCGCTGTGTCCAGAGCCAGTCGTACACGCCGTGCATCGCCGGAACGATTGACGACTGTTGCCCCGTCGCCACGCGCGACGACAGAGCAATCAAAAGTGCGAGAATGGTCAGCCGGCACGGGCGGAACATGTGAACGATACTCCGGAAACGGGGGGGGGCGGACCTGGAGTGAGCGCTTCGATGCGAGCGGATCTGAACGACAAGAATACTCGCCCGTCGTGAAGGTGCTGGCAAGGAAGCGCCCACGCGGCAGCAACAGCACATCGCGCTCAACTGGCTGCGCACCGCGCAGACCGTCAACGCCGCCGCTACTCACTCGCGAATCTGATCCACCGTCTGACGTGACCCCCAACTCTGTACTGAGGATTATGACGGCCCGGTGGTTTCGGGCGCTCGTGGTTTCGGTCCGGTCTCTCTCGCAATAGGTTCCGGCATGCAAACACCAGGATGGCCCGCACGTTTCGGTCTCTCCGCGCCGTGGGTGGCGATCTGCCTGACTATTCAGGTGGCGCCACTGCCCGCCCAAGACGGCAAGGACACGCGATACAATCAGGAGACGGTCGCCATCATGCGGCGTGTGATGACGCCAACGGCGAACGGGGTCGACGTGGGCGCATACAAGGGCGCACTCACGAAACCGATGCTCAAGATCGCGCCGCGCGGCACGCATATCGCCGTCGAGCCGCAGCCGGCCTACGCACGACGCCTGCGCAAGCGGTTTCCCAAGGTTCGCGTGCTCGAAGTGGCACTCGGTGACACGATGGGCACGGTGGAGTTCGTGCAGGCACTCGACAGTCCCGCGCGCAGTGGCTTCCGGCGCACCGAGTACCCGACGGCCCGTGAACGCACGCGGACCATCAGCGTCCGAGTGGAACGACTCGACGACCTGGTCGCACCGACGGCCCCCCTCAGCTTCATCAAGATCGACGTCGAGGGCGCTGAGTATCAGGTGCTTCGAGGTGCCAAGGCAACGATTCAACGTGACCGTCCTGTGATCGTGTTCGAGTACGGACGGGCGGGGCGACAGGACTATGGCATCGAACCTGCCGCGATGTGGCAGCTGCTGCACATCGAACTCGGGATGGAAATCAGTCTCATGCGGGACTGGCTGGATGGGCGTCCGGCCTTCACCGAGACGGACTTCACGCGTATGGTCGGATCAGGGGTGGAGTGGATGTTCGTCGCGCACCCGGCGCAGAGTTCGACCCCGTCGAACGGAGCGCCCCGCTGATGTCCACCGTGCGCGTGCGTCGGGCGGCCTCGCGCGGCGACCTCCGGGCGTTCATCGGCCTCCCCTATGAACTCTACGCCGGCCCCGAGTGCGCGAACTGGGTGCCGCCGCTGCGCGTGGCCGTTGCCGACGCGCTTGATGACCGGCGGAATCCGTTCTATCACAACGCCGCCCGCGAGCTGTTTCTCGCTTTTGAAGGAGAACGCCTCGTCGGACGCATCGCGGCCATCGAGAACCGGGCGCACAATCAGTTTCATGAGGATCGCACGGGGTTCTTCGGGTTCTTTGACTGCATCAACGATCAGGCAGTCGCCTCGGCCCTGCTCGACGCCGCCGCGCAGTGGCTCGTAGAACGCGGCCTCGAGGTGATGTGGGGACCGATGAGCCCCAGCACCAATCACGAGTGCGGCCTGCTCGTCGATGGGTTCGAGCATCGGCCGACCTTCATGACGCCGTGGAACCCGCCGTACTACGCCGCATTGTGCGAAGCGTCCGGGTTGACAAAGTGCAAGGACCTGCTCGCCGTCTGGTTCTCCATCAAGGACGCCGATTTCCGTCCGCCGGAGTTGGTGACCCGGCTCGCGGACCGGGCGCTGCAGGGCGGGCGAATGACCTTTCGCGACGTGGACATCGCCAACTGGGATCGCGATGTCGGCATCTGCTGGGAGATCTACAACGAAGCGTGGGAGCGGAACTGGGGTTTCGTGCCGATGAGCCGAGAGGACTTTCTGCACGCGGCCAAGGATCTGAAACTTCTCCTGCGCCCCGACCTTTCGTTCATCGCCTATGTTGGCGAGACGCCGGCAGGCTTTATGCTCGCGTTGCCCGACTATAACGAGGCGCTGCGCTTCAACCGCAGCGGCCGCCTCTTCCCCTTTGGACTTGCTCGAATGCTCTGGTTCAAGCGACGCATGCGCACCGCACGCGTCTTCGCGCTTGGAACCCGCACCGCGTATCGCTCCCGAAGCATTCTTCCGCTCTTTACGTACGAGATCATGCGCCGGGGGCAGGCACTCGGCGGCGAGGGGGCTGAGGCTTCTTGGCTGCTCGAGGATAATCACCTCATTGTGAAACCAATGCGCACCATGGGCGCCACCAACCGGATGCGGTGGCGCATCTATGAGCGACAGCTGGGCGGAGTGGGCGCGTGAACCCGCGCCGGGTCGTCGTCACGGGCATGGGCGCCATCACGCCGTGTGGTGTGGGGCTCGAACCGACCTGGGCCGCCGTGACCTCGGGGCAAAGTGGCATTGCGGCCATCAGCTGCTTCGACGCGTCCGCGCTGACGACGCGCATCGCGGGCGAGGTGCGCGGCTTCGTCGCCGAAGACCATATGGACGGCAAGCTGGCGCGTCGACTGGGCCGATATCAGCAGTTCGCCATGGCGGCGGGAGAGATGGCGATGCGTGACGCGGCGCTGGTTATCACGCCGCAGCAGGCGGAACGAGCGGCGGTGGTGGTCGGATCATCCACGGGTGGTCTTTCGGAGGCCGAGGCGACGATACATGCCACCGGCCTGCGGGACCCGAAGGCCGTGAGTCCGTTCTTCATTTTGAACGTGCTGCCCAACGTTGCCGCCAGCTATCTGAGTATCCGTCACGGCATCAAAGGACCGAGTTGGTCGACCAACAGCGCCTGCGCGACCAGCGCACACGCGTTGGGTGATGCAATGCGGATGATCCAACGCGATGAAGTGGACGTCGTGCTGGCCGGCGGAGCTGAGGCCCCTATTGGCTTCGTCTGCGTCGCCGGATTCGGGGCGTTGCGTGCGCTGTCGACTCGCAACCACGATCCCGAACGCGCAAGCCGTCCGTTCGATACCGATCGCGATGGCTTCGTGCTGAGCGAAGGCGCCGCCATGCTCGTCCTCGAGGATCTCGATCACGCGCGCGCGCGGGGCGCCCGCATCTACGCAGAGTTGGCTGGGTACGGCTCGACATCCGACGCGCACCACATCACGCAGCCAGCCCCCGGCCACGAAGGCTCGCAACGCTGCATGCGCGCCGCGCTACGCGACGCGCAACTCGCGCCGTCAGCGATTGACTACATCAATGCGCATGCCACCTCGACGCCACTGGGCGACGTGGCGGAGATCGCCGCCATCGAGGCGGTGTTCGGTGAGCACGCCAAGCGCGTCCCCGTGTCGTCCACCAAGTCGATGATGGGGCACCTGACCGGAGCGGCCGGTGCGGTCGAGGCGTGCCTGAGCGTCCTCGCGCTCACCACGGGCGTACTGCCACCGACCGTCAACCTCGATTCATGCGATCCGGCGATCGGCATGGACTGTGTACCGCACCGCGCGCGGCGGCACGAGTGTGGCGCCGTCATGACGAACTCGTTTGGCTTTGGTGGCACCAACGCCGTGCTCGTGTTTACGCGAACACGCGATGAGATGCACGACCCGATGACACGGTCGATTCCGTAATGCGGCTGCGCCTCCCATCGATGCCGCCACGCGGGGCATCAATTCTTCTGACTATCGCAATCGCCGCACTGCTTGCACAGGTGGCCGACGCGATCGTTGCCGATCGGGCGATGTACGCCGATGGCGCCAACTTCTTTCTTGGTTGGCGTCTGGCCCCCGGTGACTGGATCATCGCATCCGATGCGAAGCATCCCCGGCTCTTCGTGAACGCGCTCAACCAAGGGCCCGCCATTCTGGCGCGCTTCGCGGGCGTAACGGATCTCAACGCCCTTCGCCTGTGGTTCGGCGCGGGATTGTTCGCGGCTCCGTTGCTCATCTTCGGTTGGTGCGTCGCACTCGGTGCGCGCGCGGCCGACTTCCGCGTGGCGCTGGCAATGGGTGCGGGGACCATCGCCGCTCTGATGCCGTCGCAGATCTTTATTCTCGAGCAGGCCATCACCACCACGGCCCTCGCGTGGATGCTGTTGTCCTATCAGGTGCTGCCATTGCGGTGGCGGTGGTACGACATCGCTTTGGTCGCCACAGCGTCGTTCGTATTGCTACAATCGCACGAGACGATCCTCGTCGAAGGCACCATCCTGGGCCTGCTCGCACTTGAGGCCGTGCGGCTCTCCGGATGGCGGCAGACGAGCCGACAGACCCTCTACGTGGGTGCCGTAGGCTTCGCGGTGGCGCTGCACGTGATCTGGTGGATGCACGAGCACCCAATCCTCTCGCAGACGTCGAATTTTCTCGGCCTCTGGTACGTGGCATTGCCGTGGGAGTTGTGGAGAAACAACGGCCGGCCCACACTGTTTTTGCTCGTGGTTGCGCCACTCGCGATTCTGGGCGCCATGCACGGAATGCCGACTCCGCTCGCTCGACGCTGGCGCCGCATCGCCGCGTGGGTGGGAGCGATCGGCGCCGCCACGATCCTTGCCGGAGCCCTCACGCCGTGGCTCAGTCCCGAGGCGGTGGCTCCCCGGGTGCAGTTCGACCTTCGCGTGCTGATCCCATTTGTCAGTGCGGCCTTCATGGCATTGGCGGGCGCGTGGGTATTGGCAGGACCGGATGCGCGGGCGGGCAAGCACACGACCCTGAAGGTCGCCATTGCGGTCGCGCTCCTGGGCGGTACCAGTTGGCAGTTCGCCAATACCGCTCAGTGGCGGCAGTTCGACGGCGCAGTTCGCACCGTGCTGACATCGTCGCCCGCCGGGGAGGTTGACCCGGAGCTCGTGCGCGAACTGCTCGTTCAGCGCGCGGCGCCGAATGCCTGGCGCATGCAGTGGGAGTGGGCGTGGGGCTTCCTTTCCCTGGCGCGCCTGGACCAACCGCGCGTCTCGGTCATTATCGTCCCCACGTCTGAGCGCCAGTCGTTTCGCTCGCCGCGCACGTCGCAGGATTCTCTCCATCTCCCGTGGCTGCGCTCCATTCCCCCCGATGGGGTCTACCGCTTAGATGCCCTCGCCGCGGCCTGCGCGCAGGGACGGTGCGGTATCGTGCCGGCACCGCCGCAATCGGTGCGTTGAGCCTATCCGCCGAACATCGCCCGCGCTTTCGCTAAATCGTCGGGGAAGTCAATCTCTACCCACGGCGCGCCATCAGTTGGCACCGCCACGACCATCGTGTCGGCCAGCATCCGCGCCAGCGCATCCTCGTAGCCCCCGGCGGTCTCGCCCTGCGCGATCTGTGTCAGAATGGCGTGGCGCAGACGCCGGACCGAGGCCGCGCTGAGTTTGGCAAACCCAACCCACTCGCCCTGCGTCTCATACCCGTCCGCCGGGCCCCGACGCAGCGCGCGCACGCGAGCACCGTCGATGCCGGCCATATACTGCTCGTCCGTGAAGACCGTACCAACATCCACAAGCAATGCGTCCGGTCCTTCGGCGTGCACCAGCCGCGCGAGAAGCGTCGGGTCGAAAGCAACATCGCCGTCCAGCAGCAGCACATCACCGTCAACTACGTCCAACCCGGTCGCGAGCGAGACCACGCTCCCTTCGGTGTAGCGCGCGTTGTCGAGCAGCGTCGGAGGCGCCTCGCGCGCGTCGACGTGCGCGCGGATAAGGTCAGCCCGGTGGCCGACGACAATCGTCACCGGCAGGCCCAACGCCCCCAGCGCATCGAGGTATCGGTCGAGCAGCACCCGGTCACCGACGGTCGCCAGGCACTTGGGGGCGTCGTGCGCCAAGCCCAGCCGCGTCCCGCGGCCAGCGGCAAGAATGAGCGCCCTCACCGGCCGAGCACCGTCCGCATCTCACGCAGCAGCGCGTCGATGGCATCGTGGCGGAAGTGCCCGATGATCCCGAGCCGGAACGCGCGCTCCTTCAATGGCCCCTGTGCCGCGTAAATGCAGAGTCCCGCGCGCTTGAGCGGCGCGTGGAGCGCGTCATATGTCCACCCATCGGGCAAATGGCACGCCACGAGCGTGTTGCCGTACGCGTCGCGTGGCAGCAACAGCTGGATGCCCATCGCCTCAAGACCGTCGAGCAGCCGCTGCATCAGCGACGCGTAGTGGGCCTGCCGCGCCGCGACCCCCTCGTCCAGCGTCTCCTGCAACGCCTCGCGCAGAGCGAACATCGCGTGCAGCGGTGGCGTGAAGGGAAACTCGCCGTTCACCTCCGCCGCGGCGTGCGCGGCCAGGTTGCTGTAGTGGGCGCCACGCTGCAGCTCAGCGGCGCGCCGCAGTGCAGGACTGGCGATGACGAAGGCCGCTCCCGGCACACCACGCAGGCACTTGTTCGCTGACCCAATCACGCCGTCGAGGTCCCACCCAGCGATGTCGATCGGTTCGCCAATGATACTGCTCACCGTGTCCGCCAACACCAGCACTCCTCGGCGCTTGGCCACCGCCGTCACCTCGCGCAGCGGATTGAGGCGGCCGGTCGCGGTCTCGTGATGCACCAGATACACCGCACCATATGCAGCACCATCCAGTCGCGCGCCAAGCGCATCGAGCGGAATCGACTCGCCCCACCCTAAGCGCCACTCGTCGATGTCAACGCCGTGATGGCGTCCCATCGCCGACGCGCGCTCGCCATACGGTCCGTTCGCGATCACGAGCACCTTACCCAGCGGGCGCGCCGCCGCAATGATGGCCTCGATCGCAACGGAACCCGAACCGCCCAGCAGCACAATCTCATGCGGTGCCGCGTCGTCCAAGCCTGTCACCAGACGGATGTCACGGCGGATCTCCGCCAGCAGCGCGCCAAACTCCGGCTCGCGGTGTCCGATATCCGGATGCAACAACGCGTGACGCACCCGTTCGGAGATGTTCGAAGGGCCGGGAGAAAAGAGGATCATGGAAGCGGCGGCGAAAGGGTGCGGCGAAGTCGGTTCGCTACGTCGTGCGGCGCGATCGTGGGGCGTCCGAGATCCTTGCTGGCGCCAAGGGCAATGCGACAATGAACGAAGTGCGGCCCAGGCACGCGTTGCGCATCCGCAACGGCACGCCCCAGCTCAACGACGCCATCCACGGTGCAGGCCGAGGCATAGCCGCACGCCCGCGCGAGCCCGGGAAAGTCCACACTCGGCGCAATCGTCTTCTGCGCGCCGGTCGAGTCGTACGCCTCGTTATCGAGTACCACGTGCACGAACCGCGGCGGGCGTAGGTGCCCCACGCTCGCCACTGCCTCGAGCCGCATCAGCAAGGCGCCATCCCCATCGAGCACGAGGACGGGTGTGTCGGTTGTTGTGGCGATGCCGAGCGCTACGCTCGGTGCGCATCCCATGGAGCCAACGAGATACAGGTTGCGCGCGCGGTCCTCCAGTTCAAACCACTCGCGCCCCGTTTTACCCGTAGTGGCAACGACCACGCTCTCGGGCCGCATCGCTTCGAGTACCGCGGCGAGCGCCTCGCGGCGCGCAGGGCGCGGACGCTCCGTGAGCGCCGCAGCCGGCGGAGACTCGGGCGCCGGCTGTGCGCTGCGCCGCGGTGTGTACTCGCCCACCACGTTCTTGCGCAGGATAAAGGCAAACGGCCGGCCGGTCTGCTCCATATGCTCGACGGCGCGCGCCACCGCAGGGCCAATGTCGGCGTCAGAGGCCGGGAACCAATCGTGGGCGACCTCGAGTGCACGCAGCACGTCGCGCGTCGTGCGCCCCATCAGGGCGTGCTGTGGCTCATCCGGTGCGCCATCCGGGTCCCCGCGCAGCGTGATGATGAGCAACGCAGGAATCCGGAACGGATCGAGCAGCGAGGTGAGTGGGTTCACCAGGTTGCCAAGCCCGGAGTTCTGCAGCAGCACCACGGGGCGAGCGCCCGCCAACTGCGCCCCCGCCGCCATCGCCAGCGCCTCACCTTCGTTTGTCGCCGCGATGTACCGCAGGTCATCGCGATCGATCACGTAGTCAATGAACGGACGCAGATACGAGCACGGTACGCCGACCCACGGCCCAAAGCCGTGCGCGCCGAGGACATCCACAAAGCGCTCCGATGAGACTCGCGCGATCACGATGAGACCAGCCGGCAGGCGAGTTCGTAGTCGGCGAAGCTGCGGAGCTCGAGCCACCCCGACGTGACTTCAAGCGCCGTTATGTCGAGTCCGCCCGCTAGGGCACGCTGCAGCAGATCGGGCACCGCGGCAGCACCCATACCTTCCGCCTGATCGCGGAGCACCGGCCACTGCGACGACGAGACCAGCACAAGTCCGGCGAACTCGCCATTCGCCGTCTGCGCATCGACCCCGCTGCCAATGGCGAGCACGCGACGCGGCGCTGACGGGCTCAAGAAGCGCTTGGAGGCGGTCCCCTCATCGTCGACGTGGACAAAATCCCGCGTCGTATGCCCCGGCGTTACCGGTCGATCGCTCCGATCGACCACCACGGTACAAGGATCCGCCGTGGCGAGCAGGCGTTCAATCAGCGGACGCTCGACGAGGACATCGCCGTACCAGACGAGTGTGCGCGCATCCGCAGCGTCCGGTGTAGCCGGAGCGGCTAGCAACGACCCGACCTCACCGCCCGCGGGCCACGAGGTACTTACGCAAAGGCGCGCGCCAGAGGCAGGCACCGCATCGTGACGATAGCCCGCCACAACAGTGATGTCGGCAATGCCGCACTGGCGCAGCACCTCCACCTGACGATGAACCAACGACTGCCCGTTCACATCGAGGGCCGCGAGAGGCACGCTACCGGTCAGCGACGCAAGGGTCGGGTCGTCTCGGTGATCACCCGCGTGGAGGAGTATGGCGCGCGTCGGCACCGCGCCGCTGCGGTCGAAGGCCTGCTCCGCCGCCCGGTGGGCCGGCATCCCCTGCAGGTCAAAGAGCACGCTCAGCGGCGCAATCTCGCCTTCGACCGCGAGACTGTTGCCATCTCGCATGATCGTCCGCCAGGTGTCGCTCACGGCGCGCGCTGCGGCGCGGATTCCCTGATTGGCGTAGATCACCATCTTGATCCCCAGTGCGTCCGCCTCGGCCACCCCCAGCGTGGGATACGTCGTGGGAACCACAATCACCGGCACCGAGGGGGTCCAACGCTGCATGAACTCGCGAATCCCCTCAGCGGTGCGCGATTTGTCGTGGATCAGCAGCGCGTCGGCGCCGGCACGCACATAGGCATCGGCACGCCTCAGCGCCTCGTCGACTCCCCACCCGGCAATAAGCGCTTCCGTGCGCGCGATGACGGCGAACTCGCGGGTGCGCTGCGCGTTCTTCGCGGCGAGAATCTTCCCCACGAACTCCGCCACCGAGGCCAACTCCTGCTTGCCATCGATGAAGCTGTTGGTCTTGGGGAAGCACTTGTCTTCAATGCAGACCGCAGCGACACCTGCCGCCTCGAACAGGCGCACCATACGCATCACATTGTTCGAGTTGCCGTATCCCGTGTCGCAGTCGGCGATCACGGGCACCGGCGCCACGCCCTGCGCGATGCTCTCCGCAGCCGCGAGATACTCGGTCATCGTGAGGATACTGGCGTCGGGCACTCCGTGGGCCGACGAGATCTCAAAGCCGCTGGACCAGATGGCGTCGAGCCCCGCCTGCACCGCGAGCTTCGCGCCCAACGCATTGTGGGCGCCGGCCACGCGACCCACGCCCGGGCGCGCCCAAAGCGCACGCAGTCGTTGCGCGGGAGTTCCAGTTTCGGTGCTGATCGGCGTCACGGCGTGTCTGGGTTGAGGCTCTCGCGTACATTCAACAGATTGCGCGGCCATCGCAAGGCGGCCGCGTACCGCGCTTGCGAGTCATTCTCATCCGCCACACTCCCGCCCGTGTCGACTGAGCCGGTCTCGACTTCATATCGTTTTACCGATCGGTCGCTCCTTCGACCCTGGCTCACGCGGGTCTGGTTTGAGCGCCTGTTCCCGCTGCTGCCACGCTGGCTGGCCGCCAACATCGTCACGGTGCTATCCACCGGGGTGCTGCTCAGCGTGCTGCTCGCGTCCTTCGTGGCGGACCAGATCGGGGCCGCAGGCTACGCGCTCCTGCAGTTGGTGGCGCTGCAACTCTACGTTGCAGGCGACCATCTCGACGGGATGCAGGCCAAGGCAAGCGGTACGACATCGCCACTGGGCGATTTTCTGGACCATCACTGCGACCTGTGGGCCGGCTGCGTGCTCTGCTTCGGCTTCTGGAGTCTGACGGGGGGCCCTCTATGGGAGCTCTTCGTGCTCACCGGCCTGATGATCCTCGGCTTCGCCATCACCTACGTGGAACGCGCCGAACGTCGCGCGTTGCACTTCACCTCGTGGGGCACGCTCGAAGCGATCGCCATCGTCACGGCGTTCTATCTGGCGTGGTGCTTCGGGCCCGTGCGTGCCTGGTTTCAGCAGACCACGGCAGGCATTCCACGGCATATGTTCGTCGCTGCCATCGGCGTCGTAATGTGCGTCGGCGTGATCGTTGTCATCGCGCGGCGCCTCGCGCGCCTTCCCGTGCCGCTGCTCCTGTTCGCCTCGATGCTCATCGCGCTCGCCGTGTGGATTGTGCGCCATCCCGCACTCCCTCCGCTGGCGGGCTGGCTGCTCGTTGGACTCGCGGGCGCAGAGTACGTGGCGCGGGTGATGCAGGCGCACACGACCACGCGACCGCGCCCGTGGCCCGATGCCCTGGCCGTGCTTGGGACGGCCGCCCTGTGGCTACGCTATCCGGTTGCTGACGCACCGGTGCCAATCCTGATCGCCTTCGGAGGCTGGCTCACACTGCGGTATCTGGTCACGCTCACCAGAATCATCGCCGGCTGGCGGATGCACTGGGTGTGGGTGAACGCAACACCCGGCGACTCGGCGAAAGGCTAGCAGCGGTCACTGGGGTGCCGGTCGCCATGGCAGGTGACGGCAACGAAAACACACTACATCTTTGGTCGGTGCAACACCCCCGCCTGGAACTCAGCGCCACGCCCGCGCCCCGTACGCTCGTCATCGTGCCGATGTACAACTGCGCGCCGCAGATCACGCGGGTGCTGGCGCAGTTTCACACGGCGCCCGCGTGTCAGGTCGCGCGGGTACTGGTGGTCGATAATCGGTCGACCGACGATGGCCTGCAGGTCGCGACGCGCGCACTCGCCGCGATGACCGCGCCGGAGGTGCTCTTGGTGCGCAACCGGGAGAACTACGGGCTCGGCGGTTCGCACAAGGTCGGCTTCAGGCACGCGATCGCCCATGGCTTTGATCGCGCTGTCATCCTGCATGGCGACGACCAGGGCACAATCGAGGATCTGCTCCCGACCCTTGCGCGCGCGCCGCAGCGGGACGCGTGGCTCGGCGCTCGCTTCATGCCCGGATCGCAACTGCACGGCTATTCCACACTGCGCTCGCTCGGCAACCGCGCGTTCAACGCGTTGTTCGGTCTGGTCGCCAGGCGTCGCGTCTTCGATCTCGGGTCAGGCCTCAACTGCTATGATGTGCGGATCCTGCGCGACGGTTTCTATCGGCGTTTTCCCGACGATCTGACCTTCAACTACTGCATGATTCTGGCGCACATCGCGCTGCGCCACGACATCACGTTCGTGCCGATTCGGTGGCGTGAGGACGATCAAGTCTCCAACGTGCGGCTCACGCGCCAGGCGCTCAAGGTGCTGCGCTTGCTGTCCCACTTCGCTGGCGGCGCGACGGCCTTCCTGCAGCGCGAGTGGCGCGCCACGCCCCGGGACGCGTACGAATGTGAGCTGATCGCCGCGAACTATCCGGCCGCCGTGTAGATGTCGACACTGGCCCTCGCCATCCTCGCATACATCGCCTCGCACGCTCTGCGGTACAGCCGCGTGCGCGTTCTCTTCCGAGAAGCGCGTCGCCGTGACGCACGATTGCTCGAGGCGCATCTCACCAGCGCGTGGGTCGGCGCGCTCCTCCCGTATCGCTTAGGTGAGTTGGCGAGGCTCTCGCAGTTCATCTCCGTCGCGGGCCAGTGGCGTATCGGCGCTGCCGCCTACGCGATGGAGAAGTTCTTCGACGCGGTCTTTCTGCTCTGTGTCTCGTTGCTGGCGCTCTTCACCGCGTCATCCCCATTTCCACTGGGATCGCTGCTAGCGCTTCTTGCCGTGGTGATTACCGCCGGGATTGCGCTCTACGCGACCGCCGAGGGGATGATTGAGTGGAGCGCTCGGCGCCTCCTCTTCGCACCTCCCTCGCCGGCGCGTATGGGACTGCTGCGCGCGGTCGCAGAGGCGCGCACGCAGATGGCCGCGGTCCGTACCACCGTGCGCCGCCGCGGCCTCTCACTCGCCGGCCTGACGGCGGGTATCTGGTTGCTCGATGCTTCGGCGTTCGCCTTGGCGATGGCCTCGCCCGCGCGACTTTCGTTCCAAGCGGAGTGGGCGGCATTTCTCACCCTGCTGCAGGATATGCTGCGGGGACCGCTCGGTGCTGGCGGCGAACGCTATGCCCTAGTAGTCATCGTTCTGCTTTCGCTCGGTGCCGCGGCCTGTGCCGTCAGCTGGGCACGACGGATGTTCCGCCGCCTCCAGGGCCGAGATACGGCTCGCCCGCCGTATAGACTCTCCTTCGCCTCGCCAGGCAGCCCCGATGAGTGAGCGTTTTACCTTCGTCCTCGATGACCGCGAGCTGGCATCGTCCCCGGCCAGCACGCTGATTGGCCCGCGCGCCTTCGGCGGCATCGTCTTCAGGCGCTCAACGCTCGCCGGACGCGTTTCCGACGCACTCAAGGCCGCTGGGGGCGTGGACTTTGTGCACGCGCGCTCGGACGCGGAGTACCTGGCCGCACTGGCAGCGACCGCGCGTGAAGGCAGCTGGTGCGTGATCTGGCACGCCAGCGCCGTGGCGCGCAGTCGCGAGGCATTTCTTGCGCTTCTCGCACGCCTGCGTCTGGCAGAACAGCAGGTCAGGGTGGGGGCGCGACGGACGCTTGCCGTCGTTGGTCCAGGGCTCGTCCTGCAACAGACCGCGCTTGATCCGTGGGGTCTGACGCGCGACTGGCCTGTGCTGGACGTCGACGATGGCCTCGTGGACCTCACAGACTACCGCGAGGCCCTGCGATTTCTTTCCGGCGGATTCGAGGCCCGTCACTTCAACAACGTCTCCGCCGATGACGCGACGGTGACCAAGCGATCGCAGGATATTGCCAAAATCAGCGCCGAGCACGACTTCTACTACCTGCTGCCCGATACGCTGCGTTCATGGTTCGTGGCGCCTACAAACCTCACGGTTGGCGAAGGATGGGCCTCGTATCAGATGCCGCGTCACTACGTGCCAGACGCGGCGCTGCAGTGGATCCACGGTGCACTGTCGCCCGAAGACTTCGAGCGGCTTCTGGATGCCACATTCGCATTTCTGGACGCGCGACCGGTTCGCGGGGTGTCAGTGAGGGAGGTGGGAGCGGCAGTCGACGCGCTGTACCTCACCAAGGTGGAGCAGCGCATCGCAGCACTCGAAGCCACCCCGCAGAGCGCACGCTTGAACGGGCTCCTTCAGTTCGGGACGCGCGAACGGTCGCTCCGGGACCTGGTGGCGAGATATCACGCGCATTTCACACGGCACCGCGCGGCGCTCTGTGAGCCCGCGGCGCTCGCTATTGGGCATGGCGATCTCTGTTTCTCGAACATGCTGTATGATGCGGACAATGGGCAGTTGCGGCTCATCGATCCGCGCGGAGCGCGCACTGAGGCGGAGCTGTGGACGCACGCCGGTTACGACCTGGCAAAACTGTCACACTCCGTGCTTGGCGACTACGACTGGATCACCAGTGGCCGATACCGGGTCGCGATGGACGACGACCGCTCGCTTGGCATCCATCTGATAGATGGAAACACCGCGTTGGCACCGCGCAAGCAGGCCTTCGTGACACGCATTGAGCAGCGGGGCATCGACCCCCGGGTGCTGCGTACGTGCGAAGCGTCGCTCTTCCTATCGATGCTCCCCCTGCACAGCGAGCATCCGAACAAGCTGTTGGCGCTGACCTTGAACGTGGCTCGCATCCTCGACGAACTGGACGCCAATGCGTAGTCATCCGTTCGGCAGCGTGGTGATTACGATGGCAGGCGCCGGACGCCGGTTTGCCGACGCCGGCTACCAGGGTCCGAAGTACCAACTGCTCGCGCACGGAGAGACCCTGTGGTGGTGGTCGATGATCGGCCTTTCCCACTTGTTCTCGACGGCGCGCTTTGTCTTTGTGGCCCGGGCGGAGGATTCCAGTCGCGCCTTCCTGCAGGCGGAGTGCCGTCGCCTCGGCATTCGCTCGCACGAGGTGATCGAGCTCGACCACTCCACCGATGGACAGGCCACGACAGCGCTCAGGGCACTTTCCGCGTGCGATGCCTCGGCTCCGCTCAGCATCTTCAATATCGACACGCACGTGAGGCCCGGAAGTCTTGGTGCCGTTCCGGAGGAATCGGACGGTTGGATTCCCTGCTTCGCTGGACGGGGCGACCACTGGAGCTTCGTAAGACTCGGCCCCGAGGGCCGAGCCGTCGAGGTGCGCGAGAAGCAACGCATTGCCCCGCACGCCACGATCGGTTTCTACTGGTTCAGTTCTGCGCGCCTGTTCTGTGCCGCGTATGACGCGTTCTACGGGTCCAACCATCCGGCGCGTCCGCCGGGCGAGGCGTTTGTAGCGCCCATCTACAATCACCTGATAGGCGCTGGCCTGTCCGTTCGTATTTCGATGATCCCCGATGACGCCGTCACGGTGCTGGGGACGCCCGAGGAACTGGTGCGGTTTCAGCAAGCAGCCGCGCCGTCCATTGTTCGAAGCGAAGGATACCGCTCGCCGGCAACGTAACAAACGGCACACGCAGCGAGTCCGTCGCGGTGCGTGGCAACCCGAAGCGCGCCCGCGCCCAGTCAGGTTCGATCACGGCCGTCACGACCGCGCTGTCCTGCAGGCTAAGACCGAATACACTCCACGCCCAGGTGTTTCGGAACTGCCAGACCTCAGGCGCCGCGGTGCGCAGGAGGGTATGCATAACCGCTCGTGAAGACACCAACGGTCCGTCCGCCGACCGCAAGGCATCCTGCGTCGCGGTACGATAAACGCGCCATTGTGCGGTGGTTCGCATTTGCCAGACCGACGAGGCGATCAATCCGGCGGCGAGTGTGCCAGCGAGCAGGCGCTGGTGCGAGGCAGTCAACCGGACGTTCATCCTCATCACCGCAACGGCGAGCGCCATGCAGAGGGCGCCACCGAACGGGATCAGCACCCGGTGCTGGAATGCGCGATTCGGATCGAGCGACGCAGGGTCGCTCAAGGCAAGGCCAACGCTCAGGCCCATGATCGCGATGGCGCCGAGAACGACGATGGTGATCGCCCGGTCACTGCGCGCCCATCCGATCGCACGACGTGCCCGCGCCGCTGCCGCGATGACGAAGATCACGGCAACCACGCCGCCCGTTACCAGCGCCACGCGTGCACTGCTCGTCCACATGGCCCATGGGTTTGCGACGTGACGGAGCTCGAGGAACTCCCGGGTTTGCGCCTGCACAGGATGCGTCTTCTGCCACCCGAGGACGAACGCCGATTGAGCTGCTCCAAGCAGGCTCAGCGCCATAACGGCACCGCGGGGACGACCGGTGAGAGCGCGGTACTCGGCGACGAGACGGAGGATTCCGGCAGCGGCGGTGATCCCGCCCCATAAGACCATGCCCTCGTGGGCCCTGAACAGCAGCACGCTGACCGTCGCCATGACCACGATGTCGTGCCACCGGTAGCGCATGGGCAGGAGGATGTAGTGCAGCGCAATCCACGCCAACGCCAGTGCGGTGATTCCTTGATTTATGACGAACAGCTCCGAGGGCATCACACAGCTGACAACGCTGGTAACTGTCAACGCGAAGACCCGATAATCATTGGCGCGACGACTCAACGCATAGCAGTACACGTACAGCAGCGCCGGCTGAAGAAACAGGCTCGCGCCAAACAGCCGCCGAAGCGTGGGAATGTCCTCGACGCCGACCATCCGTGCCAGAGACACCGGCCACTGGTTCAGCACATTCACCAGAAGACGAATGTGCACGGAATCATCAAAGACGGGCCACGGCGCCGTGCTCGTGATCAGCCGAATGAAGAACTGCGCGCCATCGCTGAACAACGCGCGGTCGGAGATAATGGCGTAGCACAGATGCGCACCATAGACGGCGCACGCCATCCACACGAAGGCGGCAACGGTCGGACGGAGTGGCGCTCTCATCGCGCAATACTGCGACGGGATCTCACAGGCAACAAGCCGACATGTGGCTCCATCAGCACAGTGTCGCCCTCACCGCGCCCGCCGAACCGTGCCTCCCACTCCCATCCCCAACGCCGATCGGTGCGCCACGCCGGCGCGCGTCCTGCCGTTGGCGTCGGCCACCAACCACAACCCAAACCCTGCCGCCCGACCACGCATCACACCGGGATAGACGTTTACCGTCACACGATCCTCGCGTCGCCCACTGAGCCCGACGCTCATCAGCAGCGAGTTATTCCGATCGATGGACGCCCAGACCGAATGCACAATCGTCACACGCTCATCGAGCGTCACGGCATCGATCACGCGTTGGTCCGTCTCCTCGCCAAACGCCATGCTCACGGCGAGCCCGTCGCCCATCGCACGCGACACGCCAAACTGCGTCCCGTAACCGACGCGCGCGAACAGACGCGTGCGTGACGTGCGAGGCAATGGAATCTTGTAGATCCAGTAATCCCCAAGATTTGTCACCACGCCCTCAGGATGCACGATCGAGACCAGCGGCGCCCAGTTGGCCGCGTCAACGCGCCGAGCCAGAAACGGCACCATACCCCCAACATGCCCCAGCACCGAAGCGCTCAGATCGAACACATACAGATCTGACACCGACGTCGCCGACCCCTTCGTTGCGTGTGGATACTGCACGCTCTCGTGCAGGAACGAGGCGGCAAGAAAGGTGAGACTCCCCATCACGCGCGGCAGGGGCACCTGATGCGCCCGATACCACTCACTCAGCATCCGCGTCTGCAGCGAACCGGACACAAGATGCGTCGCATAGTTCGGCACCCAACCGGCGCTGAGCGAAAACTCGATCGGCAGAATCTCCGATCGAATCCACGGTCCCCAGCCTCCATAGCGCTCGATCGCCTGGATCGGATGAACGACCCCATCCCACGTGGCACCCGCGGCGCGTCGAAATGGAAACGCCCCCAATCGACGGTCCGAACCGGCCGCGAGAAAATCCTCGAAACCGACATTCATCAGCATCGTCAGGGGACTGAAGGTCGCCTGGCTGCCATACGGAACGCCTCGGTAGAGTAGCGCTGCCGATTCCGTCGATCCATCGGCGGACGCCGGAGGCTTTGGCGCCGGCCGCGAGGACTCAGGTGGTTGGGGCCCGGCCATCGGTGGCACAATCGCCTGTCCCAGTGCCTGCGTTGAGACGACGGCTGCCAGCACACCAGCAGTAAACAGTGCGCGTTGGAGCTGACGAGCCATCACCGAAGGAGCGCACCGACGCGCGCGTGGCAGCCACCACGACAAGTCGCGGGTACACGCACCCGCCGCGTGCCCCGCGACGACCACCGTGCCCCGCCTCCCCACCGTCCTAATGCCGCGCAAAATACGCTTTCACCCGCGCCCGTGCCGCCGACGTCCTGAGATACGGCTCATCCACGAACATGCCAGACAACCCCGCGCTGGCCGGCAATGCGTCAAGCTTCTCGAACGCGATCCGGTAAATGTCATCCTCCAGCGTGTCGAACGCCGCATTCGTGCCGTACCCGCACGGATCCAGCGCAAACGGACGCGCGAACAACTCGGCCACGTACCAGCGCTTGCCGCCGGAGTTGCGCACAATGATTTGGATGTTCGCCAGCTGCGTATCGAAATACTCGGCCAGCTGCGCCGACACGGGACCGCGTAGATCCACCGCCTGACACGACGGAAATAGCGTGAACGCAATCACGTCATACGCCGAGAAGTTCAGGCGATTCCACGCCGTCCCGAGATTCACGTAGTTGAAATAGCTGTTTGCCACCAGCTGCCCGGTGAAATGCGGACGCACGGTGCTGGCAATCAGGTCAATCAGCTCCTGCGCAAACGCCAGCTGCTCGCTCTCCGTCAGCGCCCCCTGCGGACCAAACAGCTTGGTCTGGAAGCGCGTCAGGACTTCAAACTCCACCGGAAACGGCGCAAACGCCTCCACCTTCGCCTTCTCGGCGATCTTCGCCTCCGCGATCTTCTCCGGGAGATACTCGGTCACAATCCAGTTGCGAAAAGCCTCCTTCGTCTCGAACACCGTCGCCTGCTGCGTTGGCGGATATGCGTTCGCAAAGACCAGCGGCTTTCCGGTCTTCTTCTTCTGCCGCGCCATCATGATCGTAGCCAGCGCCAGCCGCTGCGACCGGTACGGCTCCGCCATCGGTGACAGCAGTTCGACCCCCTGATCGTTGGCAAACGGGGGGAGCGACACGTACAGGAACAGCGCCAAGTTGCCGCCGTAGACGGCCGCCAGCGTGTCCCAGTTGGCGAGGTTCAGCCGCACCAGATTCACCCGGGTGGTCCACTCGCTCCCGGCATTCGTCCCCTTCATGAACGCGGGGAGCGGCACCCGAACGAGGTCCGTCACATAACAGTCGGCCTCGGCTTGCGTGGGAAGCCGCTGGTACGACGACTCGTCCACGAGCCGAGCCCAATCATCCGGCGTGACGCTCGTATTGCACGTGGTCGGCGTCCCCCCCGTGGGCGTGTTCCCGGTGGGCGTGCCCGAGGCGGGCATGCCGTTGGGCTCACCAGGCGATGAGCAGGCAGCCAACACAATGAGCCCTGCAACCAGAAGGACGCGCAATGAAGCCCCCGTCGGCATCAAGTGGTACCGGTAGAAGTGTCGGCCGATGTCAGTCCACGATGAACAGCGTGGCCCCGGCTGGCGCCTCACTCCGGTGCGCGGCGTCGCCGTCTGCCACCTCGTAGCTCATCCCCGGCCGCAACACCACCACCCGCCCGTCCTTCAATCGCGTGTGCAACTCGCCCGCCACGCAGAGCAGAATGTGCCCCTTCTCGCACCAGTGGTCCGCCACGTACCCCGGCGAATACTCCACCATCCGCACGCGCAGCTCACCGTGCTGCTTCACCCGCCACGTCGCGACACCCACGTCACCGGGATGCGCCTCACCAGGCACCTCGGCCCAGTCCGTCACCTGAAACGGAATCCCCGTCAGCTTCACTTCGGGAACCCGGCGCGCGGCAGCGCCGGCGCAATGCGCAGCGCATTCTGATAGTAGACCTTCTTGAGCACGGCGTCGGGAAGATCGATGCCATACAGCTTCCAGAAGGCGTGGTAGTGCCGGTAATAGTCGAAGTACTCGTCGCGCGTCTCAAAGACGCGCCAGTAATACGGATACTCCTCGGGCTGGTACGAGTCTTTACCGAACAGAATGCGGTCCTGGTACTTCACAAAGAAGTCGTGCGCACCGCGTGGCTGCCGCCCGATGTCGTACAGCACCGCCCCTACCTCCGCGTACACATTGGGCATCGCGTCGAACATCTTCCCCAGACGGCCAAGATCATTGGCGTGCCAGCCCAGATGCGCTGCCACGAAGATCGTCTTGGGATGCCGGCGGAAGAGGTTGTCCCGCTCGGTCATCAGCGTCTCGAACGACGGATTTGTCTCCGCGGGATAGCGGCGGCCGGGGAAGAGCGCGAGTTCAAGCCACCGCTCGTTCTTGTAGTCAATCTCGTCCCAGAACTCCTGCGGATCGGCCGTGTGAAGGAAGACAGGAATCTTGAGCCGCGCCGCCGCCTGCCAGACGGGATCGAGCTCCGGGTCATCGATCTTCAGCCGCGTCCCATCGGCCTTCTTGTACGACAGGCCAAGTCCCTTGCCGATCTCACCGACGCCAACAGCGCCGGCGGCGACGTCGGCCTCGAGCTGCGCCACCGCTTTCTCGGCCCACCCGGGGCCCACATTGCGAAAGTCGATGCCGGTGAGCGCGCGCACACGATCCTTCATCGCCGGCGTCGCGGCGACCAGCGCCAGCTGTCGCTTCAGCGCCTCGCCGCTGGTGTTGTTCGCCGTGAGCATCAGCCCGATGTTGAGCGCATCCATCTCCGCGCCCATGCGAGTCAGCCCCTCCGCACTCGAGAGCTGCGCCCCGGGATGTCCGTGAAAGTCGATCACCGGATATTTCGCCTTCGGCACGAGATGCTCGGCCGTCACCAGCGTCGACCGCGGCCGATAGTCGAGAATGCTCGGCGCCGGCATCTCGGGCGCACGACAGTTGCGCGGCCGTACTTCCGTCGTTCCGGCGGGGCAGTCCTCGCCATCCTTGATCGTCGTGCCGCCGCGCATTCCTGGCGGGCCACCCTGAGCGCCCGCGATCGAAGCGACGAGCAACGTCACGCCGAGCGCCTGGATCAGCCGTCGTGTTCCAGTTCTCATGGTCTCCCTCATTATTGCGGCCAGAGCCAGCCAAACGTGCCGGCAGTCACACAGGCGTACACCAATCCATCAAACGACGAAAGCAGCGTCACGCGCAGCGAACGGTGGTACCAGACCCACATCTGCCAGAGCGCGAGCGTGTACCCAGCGAACGCCGTCACGCCCGCGAACCGAAACACCGCCAAGTAGTGCGCCCCGGCGGGCAACGCGCGCCCCGCGACGTAGGCCGCAAAGACACTGACCACCAGCGAATACACAAACCAGAGCGCCAGATTGCGTCCCATCCCCCATTCGCCGTTCGGACGCACCGTCAGAATCATCACCGGCCCTTCGTCCATCTTCGCCTTGAAGGCGGGCGACTTGAGCTCGTCCATGCTCCGCGACCGCGGCACCATGTAGTCGCCCGGCGGCACTCGCAGCGGACGCACCGCCGCGCGAAAGGCGTCCTCGCCCGGCATCGGGGGATAGTCATCGCGATGCCACGGCGTCGCCATATGAATGATCGAGCTCACCACGAACACGAAAACGGCCGACAACAGAATCGGGAGCCACAGCGCCGTCAGTCCAGTCATCTCAACCTCCTGTATGGGGGGCCAACTCTGCCAACTGCTCCGCATGCCGCGGCTCGTGATGCGCCACGAGTTCCACCCACGCGCGCAACGTCAGCTCCCCAATGAAGGGATGCGGAAACGTCACGCCGTCCAGCACTGCCGCGTCCGCCGCGCGAAACGCCGCCAGCAGGGCCTCGCGCGACTGCGTCACCTGCGCCACCACCGCGTCGGCGTCCACGGCGTCCCGCGGGTGCGTGCGCTCCGGCGCCTGCACCTTGACCGTCCGATCGCGCACGATGTGCGCCTTGCGTTCACTCCACTGCGCCGCGGTCAGCTCCTCGGCCGTTGCGGTGCGCGCCATCGTCGACCCGGCGCCGAGCATCTTCACCACACCTGCCTCCACCCGCGCCACGTGCTGCACCACCTCGGCGGCCGACCAGCCGCCGCCCGCAGGGGCTACGATGCGCGCCGCCGCCGGAACGGCGTGAAACCGCGCAAGCAGGGCCGCGCGCTCCACGCCAAGCAGCGCTTCGAGGCGCGCCACATCCTGTCCGTGCTCCATCATGCGCTCCGTTCTTCGGTAATCCCCAGCAGGTGCTGCTCGGGGTCGCGCACGAAGAACATCCAGATCTCCGTGGTGCCCATCTTTCCCA
>JARIEY010000155.1 GCA_031127085.1 Gemmatimonadota bacterium
CGCGCTTGAGCAGACGCGCACCACGTACGGGTACAAGCAGGTGGTGCTGTTCGATGCCGCCGCGCGCCTGATCGCGCCGGCTAACACGCAGATCGAGGCCGACGAGCGCCGCCTCATCGAACAGGTGATTGCCAGCAAGCGCAGCGTGGTGAGCCCGATGCGCGTCGACAGCACCGGCGTGCTCGAGTTCGGCGCGCTGCACCCCGTCTTCGCCGAGGGCGATTCGACCAAGGCAGTGGTGGGCGCCGTGGCACTCGTGCACGACGCCACGACGCGACTGCTCCCGCTGCTCCGCCAGGTGCAGGGCGAACTCCGTGGCGCCGAGAGCGTACTGGGACAGCTCGAGGGCGACTCCATCGCGGTGATCGCCGCCACGCGGACGGGAGCATCGCTGACCCCGCTGCACCGGCGCGTCCCGCTAGCGAACAGGCAGTTCGTCGCGGTGCTGCTCTATCTGAGCGATGGCGACGGCGTGGTACGAGGAGCTGACTACCGCGGCGTTCCGGTGGTGGCCGCGGGCCGGCGGATTGATGGTGCGCCGTGGATCATCATGACCAAGGTGGAGACTACGGCGCTGCGCCAGGCCGTGCAGCCGTTTGCTCTGCTGGCCGCGATCACCGCGCTGGTGCTGATCACACTGTCGGCCACCGTGATGCGCGTGATGTGGCTGATGGCCGACCGGCGTGCCTCCAGTCGGCACTTTTCGCTGGCGTCGCGCTATCTCGCGGCCACCACGTCGTCCATCGACGGCTACGTGCTTCTCGACAGTCAGGGGCGCCTGCTCGACGTGAATGCCACACTCGAGAAAATGACCGGCTACACACGGGCCGAGCTGCTGCAGCGCTCGCTGGCCGACCTCAAGGCCGATCTGCCTTCGGCCGACGTGCCGGCGTGGCTTGCATTGCTCGCCGAACGGCGCAGCGCCCGCTTCCAAAGCCAGTGGCGGCGCGCCGACGGGTCGCTGCTTGACATCGACGTCAGCACGTCATACCTCGGCGAAGCCGAAGGCGGCCAGCTCTTCAGTTTTGTCCGCGACATCACGGAGCAGATCAAGACCACCAACCGGCTTGAGCGGCTCAACACGCTCTATTTCTTCCTCAACCGCAGCAGCGAGGCACTATTCGCGACGCGCTCGGTGGAGGAGGCGTACGAGACCGTCTGCCGTATGGCCGTGGCAGATGGTCGGTTCCGCTTGGCGTGGGTTGGTGTGGTGGACGAACCGGCGGGTGTTGTGCGGCCGGTGGCGTGGGCCGGCGCGGCCACGGATTACGTGCGAGAGCTTCGCGTCACGCTCGATCCATCGCTGCCGACCAGCCAGGGACCGACCGGTCGGTGCATCCGCGATGCGCGTGCCGTGGTGGTCAACGACTTCCCCAGCAATCCGCAGACGGCGCCGTGGCACCCGCTCGCCGCCGCCAACGAGCTCGGATCGTCAATGGCGCTGCCCGTCGTCGT
Source organism: Gemmatimonadota bacterium (assembly GCA_031127085.1). Taxonomy (GTDB): domain Bacteria; phylum Gemmatimonadota; class Gemmatimonadetes; order Gemmatimonadales; family Gemmatimonadaceae; genus PNKL01. Next base: position 1,456 of record JARIEY010000155.1, read on the forward strand.
GGACGGCGCCGTCGTCGCGGCGGTGATGTTCTACGCAGGGCGCCCCGGCTTCTTCGATGTGGAGATGACGGCAATGCTCGGCGAGATCTCGCGCCTACTGGGCCTCGTGGTCCAAACGGCCGCGTCGGAGCAGCGCCGGCAGGAAGAGGAGGACCGGCGCCGGCGCAGCGAAGAGCGCTTCCGGCGCCTCTTCGAAGCCTCCCCGATGCCGATGTACGTGCAGCACGAAACGTCCGGCAAGATCACGCGGCTCAACCGCGCGTTCACGGAGCTGTTCGGCTACACGCTCGAGGACATTCCAAGCACGACCGAGCAGATGGCGGCGTTCTATCCCGACGCGTCATACCGCGAGGCACTCAACGCGCTGTTCTTGCGCGACGTGGACGATGCGTCGCGCGACGGCTCACCGGTGCGCTCACCCGACCTCCGGGTGCGCTGCAAGGACGGCTCGTACCGCGCCGTGCAGGGCTTCGTATCGCGTGCAGCCGACGAACTCATCCTCGGCTGGATCGACGTCACGGAGGTACGCGCCAACCAGGAGATCCTGCAGGACGCCGAGCAGATCGCCAAGCTGGGGAGTTGGTCGCACGACTTCCGCACGAATCAGATCCGCACCTCCGACGACTTCCTCGGCGTGCTCGGCCTAAACCCCGAACTGCGGGACGCCCCGACCCCAGCGGGCGAACCGTGGCTGATGAACCTGTTCCATCCAAATGACCGACCGCGAATGCTCGAGGCGTTCCGGCGCACCGCCGAGGTCGACGAGGTCATCCGCGCCGCGACGCCGAACGACGCGACGAAGTTCCTCCGCGTTCGCGTGCGCGTGGAAGTTGACGCGACGGGCCCGCTCAGGGCCGTCGGGTCGATGCAGGACGTCACGCAGGATGTGCTGGCGACGGCCGAACTGTCACGGCTGCGGGATCATCTGCAGGAGGTGGTGGACGAACGCACCGCCGAGCTCGAGCGCGCCAACGCCACGCTGCAGATGACCGACAAACGGCTCAAGGCGATGTTCGATATGAGCCAGAAGGCGGCGACCCTGGACGAGCAGTCCATCCTCCAGTTGGGCATCGACGAGGCAACGCGGCTGACCAGCAGCACCGTGGGGTATGTGCATCTGGTCAGCGATGACCAGCAACAGATCCAGTTTGGAACATGGGCCACCGGCACGCGCGAACTGGTGCAGCAGGGCCACGAGGCGCACTACGCCGTAGGAGAGCAGGGGCTGTGGGCCGACGCGGTGCGCCGCCGCGAGACCGTGCTGCACAACGAGTTCGCGGGCGCCTCGGTGCGCGCCAACTACCCCGTCGATCACGTCACGCTGCAGCGCCACCTCGTGGTGCCCGTCGTCGACGGCGACCGGGTCCGCCTGCTGCTGGGCGTCGGCAATAAGGACGCAGCGTACGACGGATCGGACGTGCAGGAGCTGCAGCTGATCGGACACGACATCTGGAGCGTGGTGCAGCGCCGGCGGGCCGACATCGCGCTGGAACAGGCGTACCAGTGGGTGCGCGCGAGCGACCAGCGCTTCGCGTTCGCCATGGAAGCGTCGTCCGAAGGCGTCTGGGAGTGGGACATTGCGCACGGGACATTGAGCTTCAACGACCCGTACGCCAGGATGCTTGGGTACGAGCCCGGCGAGATGGCGCGCACGGAGGAGGCATGGAGGGAGCTCCTGCACCCGGACGAGCGGGATCGCGTGTCCGGCGAGCTCCGTCTCGCGCTCACGACGGACGCCCCGTATGCCAACGAGTTCCGCCTGCGGGCCAAGGACGGGTCGTATCGCTGGGTCCTCGCGCGCGGGCGCGTGCTCGATCGCGACGAGCAGCGGCGCGCGCTGCGCGCGGTCGGGACGCACCTCGACCTGACCGCGCGCCGGCAGGCCGAAGACGAGCTGCGCGCCGCCAAGGAGCAGGCCGACGCCGCGAGTCGCGCGAAGTCCGCCTTCCTCGCCGTGATGAGCCACGAGATCCGCACGCCGCTCAACGGCGTGATCGCGATGGCCGAGATTCTCGCCCAGAGCCCGCTGGCGCCCAACGATATGGACGCCCTGCAGACGATTCAGGCGTCGGCCAATGCCCTGCTCGCCGTCATCGACGACATCCTCGACTTCTCGAAGATCGAGGCCGGGGGAATGGAAATTGATCTCGCCGACATTTCGCTGCTGCAGCTGTCGGAGGATCTGTGTGAATCGCTGCTGCCGCTCGCGCGCGCGCGGGACGTCGACCTGCACCTCTTCGTCGCCCCCGACCTGCCGCTCGTGACACGCAGCGACCCCACGCGCGTGCGGCAGATTCTCTATAACCTCACAGGCAACGCCATCAAGTTCAGCGCCGGCCGGCCGCTCGTCCGCGGCCACGTGGCCCTGCGCGTCGAAGCCCTGCCCGGCGCCACGTCGCGCGTGCGCTTCCTCGTCCAGGACAACGGCATTGGGATGTCGCCGGAGACAATCGACCGCCTGTTCACGTCGTTTACGCAGGGTGAGGTCTCGACGACGCGCAAGTTCGGCGGGACGGGCCTGGGCTTGGCGATTACCAAACGCCTGGTCGAGATGATGAACGGCCAGATCGACGTCCAGAGTGCGTTGGGTGCTGGCTCCACGTTCTCGGTCACGCTGCCGCTGGAGGTCATCGACGAACACGCCTCCGTCACGCCGCACGACCTCAGCGGCGTGCACTGCATTATCCTGGCCGGCGACCCCGCCCTGCCGACGTCTGACCTCGCGCGCTTGCTCACCTTTGCCGGTGCGACGACCGAACTGGCGGCGGACGCCGCGACGGCGGCGGACGCGGCCCGCAATGCGCACGGCCCGTGCGTGGCGCTGCATGTCACGAGCGACGACAGGTTCACAATCGACGCAACCTTCAGCGCCCTGCCGGAACTCCGCCACGTGGCGCTGACGCGCGGTCGTCGCACGCGACCGCGCATTCACCTCCCCAATGTGGTGTCGCTCGATTGCGATCTGCTGCGCGCGCGCCGCGTCCTGCGTGCCGTGGCCGTGGCGATTGGGCGGGCCTCCCCGGAGGTGTTCTATGACGACGACACCCCAGCGCCGCAGGTGGAGCGTCCCCGCGCCATCACCGTCGACGAGGCGCGTGCACAGGGACGACTGATTCTGGTGGCCGAAGATGATCGCACCAACCAGAAGGTGATCCTGCAGCAGCTCGCGCTGCTCGGGCACGCCGCCGAACTGGCGGAGAACGGCGCCGAAGCGCTCCGCCGCTGGCGCGAAGGCCGGTACGCGTTGCTGCTGAGCGACCTGCATATGCCCGAGATGGACGGCTACTCGCTCACACGCGCGATCCGCGCCGAGGAATCGGCGCCCGTCCGGCTCCCGATCGTCGCGCTGACGGCCAACGCGCTGCGCGGCGAAGCCGCCCGCGCTGAAGCGGCCGGAATGGATGGCTACCTCACCAAGCCCGTCCCGCTCGCGACACTGCGCGAACTCGTCGACCGTTTCATCCCCCCAATCGCGAGTGAAGCGCTCGCGGCCTCCGTCACACCCACTGCCACCTCGGACGCGTCGCCCCTCGACAGCACGTCCCCCGACGTGTCAGCCGACGTCCCGGTCGCCCCGAGCCTCCTCGACGTGTCCGTGCTCGCCGCCCTCGTCGGCGACGAGCCAGCGGTGCTCCGCGAGTTCCTGGGCGACTTCCAGCAATCCGTGCGCGCGCTGCACCTCGAGATGCGCGCCGCGCGGGACGAGGGTAACCTTTCCCAGGTGGCATCGATCGCGCATCGGCTCAAGTCGTCGTCGCGCAGTGTCGGTGCGATCCCGCTCGGCAGCCTCTGCGCCGACCTTGAGCAGGCGGGCAAGCGGGGCGATGGCGCCCTCGTGACGGAACTGGGCGCGACGTTCGACACCCTCTGGCCGCGCGTCGACGCGACGATCACCGACTATCTGACGACTGCGTGAGGCCACGACGTGAGTGAACGCCCTGCCATGAAGATCTTCCTCATCGACGACGAGCCGTTCGCGTTGCGCATGCTGGGCCATCAGCTCCGCACGCTCGGCTTCACGGAAGTCGCGAGTTTCGAGCGGGCCTCCGACGCGCTGGAAGCGCTGGAACGCGACGTCGCGGCCGCCGATATGATCCTGCTGGACCTGCAGATGCCCGACCTCGACGGGATCGAGTTCGTGCGCCACCTCGCGCGACTGTCGTTCGGCGGCGGCGTGATCCTCGTGAGCGGCGAGGACGAGCGGATTCTGCAAACGGCCACGACGCTGGCCAAGGCGCACGCGTTGAACGTGCGCGGCGGACTGCACAAGCCGGTCTCGCCCGACCAGCTCGGCAAGCTGCTCAACGCGCCGCAGGTCAACGCGCCGCCCGCGCGGGCCCCGCGCAAGAGTTACACGCCGGAATTGATTCAGCAGGCCATCGCCAACGGCCATCTGGTGAACTACTACCAGCCCAAGGTGGAGTTGGCGACGGGACGCGTGGTCGGCGTCGAGACCCTCGTGCGTTGGCAGCACCCGGAGGACGGACTCGTCTTCCCCGATCAGTTCATCACGCAGGCGGAAGAGCATCAGCTGATCGACGCGCTCACCCGCGCCGTGCTGGCGATGGCACTACGACAGGCGCGCACGTGGCACGATATGGGTCACCCCATCACGGTCGCCGTGAACGTGTCGATGGACAATCTGGCGTCGCTCGACTTCCCCGATTTTGTCGACGCCGCGCTGCGTGCGTCCGGTGTGCCGAACGACCGGTTGGTGCTGGAGGTGACGGAGAGCCGCCTGATGACCAACGCGCTGACCGCCCTCGATATTCTCACCCGGCTGCGGCTCAAGCACATCGGGCTCTCCATCGACGATTTCGGCACCGGCCATTCGTCGTTGGCGCAGTTGCGCAACATTCCCTTCATCGAGCTGAAGATCGACCGCGGCTTCGTGCACGGCGCCGACCGTGACCCGGCGTCGCGCGCCATCGTCGAAGCCAGCCTCGGCATGGCCCGGCAGCTCGGGCTGCGCTCGGTGGCCGAGGGCGTGGAAGATCGCGCCGACTGGGAGCAGATGCGCGAAATGGGATGCGACGTGGCGCAGGGCTACTTCATCGCGCGTCCAATGCCGGCCGATGTGTTTGACCGGTGGCACGCCGATTGGGACACCCACCGCGCGCTCCTGTTCGGCGGATGAGCGCTTCGTCCCAAGTCCACCCCGCCGTTCCGGCCTGGCGCCGCGTGCTCGTTGGCACGCGATCGCACGCCGAGATCATCGCGGCGCTTCGCCTCCAGCGCCCCGACTTGGAGTATCGCGGGGCGCTGCACACGGAGGTCAGCGCCGACGATCTGGCGTGGGCTGACGTCTACGTGGGTTTCAAGCGCCCGCCACACGCCGCCACGCTCGGCAACGTGCGATGGGTGCACTGCACGGGGGCCGGCGTCGACGCGTGGCTCGCCACGCCCGGACTCGACCCGTCCGTGCTGTTGACGCGCACCCCCGAGTCGTTCGGCCCGGCGATCGCCGAGTGGGCGGTGGCTCGCGTCTTCGCTTTCCAGCAGCAACTGGCGCCGCTGGCCGCCGACCAACGCGCACGGCGCTGGGCCCCTCGCGACATGCCACTGGTTGCCGGCACGCGGGCGCTCGTGGTGGGGACCGGCGATGTGGGCGGCGCCATCGCCACCGCGCTCGCGGCGGTGGGCGTGCAGGTGACGGGCGTCTCACGCAGCGGCCGCGCGGCGTCGGCGGCCTTTCACGCGGTGCACGGCGTCGATGCGCTCCCCGCACTCGTCGGTACCGTGGACTGGATTGTCCTCGCCCTCCCCGACACGCCGCAGACACGCGGGCTCTTCTCGCGGGCCGTGCTCGCGAAGTGCCGAGGCGCGGTGCTGCTGAACGCGGGGCGCGGCGTGGTCGTGGAGGAGTCGGCGCTCCCCGAAGCATTGGACGCCGGCTGGCTGCGGGGGGCCGCGCTGGATGTCTTCGCCATTGAGCCACTCCCTCCGTCCTCACCGCTGTGGGATGACCCTCGCGTGATGAT
>JARIEY010000156.1 GCA_031127085.1 Gemmatimonadota bacterium
TGCGCACGGGCTTCGGCTGGCACATCATCAAGGTCGACTCCCGCAAGGGTGACACGCTCGCGCTGCGCCACGTCTTGGTGAAGATCCGGCAGAGTGATTCGTCGGCTGTGGCCACGGACCGCCGCGCCGATGAACTGGCGCGGATTGGCGCCGGCGCGTTGGAAGCCCCGAAGTTCGACTCGGCTGCCGTGAAGATGGGACTCCTCGTCACGCAGATCGAAGTGGTGGAAGGCCAGCCCGCGCAGTACCTCGGTCGTCAGGTGGCCGGCGTGAGCGCCTGGGCGTTCAGCGGATCGCACGCGGGTGAGTCGAGCGACCTGTTCGACGACGAAGGCAACTATTATCTGGCGCGCCTCGACTCGCTGTATGCCGGCGGTGCGCAGAGCATTGACCAGGTGAAGACGGAGATCCGCGAGCGCATCGCCATCGAGAAGTCGCTTGATGACAAGATGGCCGCCGCGCAGAAGGCCGCGTCACTCGCCGCCGCCAGCGGCCTGGATGCGGCCGCGAAGGCGTCGGGACGCTCGGTCCAGACGTCGCCGCTCTTCACCCGCGTGGGCTTCGTGATGGGCATGGGCCAGCTCAACCAGGCCGTCGGCGCCGCCTTCTCGCTGCCAGTGGGCGCCGTCAGTGCGCCGGTGCGCACGCGCGATGCGGTGTTCGTGATCCGCGTCGACAAGAAGATCGCCGCCGACCGCGGCGCGTTTGACCAGCAGAAGGGGACGCAGCGCGAGCAGGCGATGAACGCGATGCGCGACAGCCGCGTGCAGTCCTTCATCAGCGCGCTCCGCAAGGACGCGAAGATCGAGGACCTTCGAAAGAAGATTCAGGCGTCCCTGAGGCGGCAAGCGAGTTAAGAGAGAAACCACAGAGAGAATACAGAGAAAATCCAGAGAGACAACAGAGGGGGTCGCGATTGGCGGCCCCCTCTGTTGTCTCTCTGTATTCTCTCTGTTGTCTATCTAGATCAGTTTCTTCGGTTCCGGCCGGTCTTCGTTCTGTTCCACTCGTTCACTGGCGCTCGGCAGACGGTCAACCGGACGCGCTTCGGGCGTCTCGATCTCTTTCTGCACGTCGCTCATGTTCTTCTTGAACTCCCGGATACCCTTGCCGAAGGAGCCGGCGATCTCGGGGATGCGCTTGGCGCCAAACAGGAGCAGGATTGCCACCAGGGCCATCAGCATTTCGCCCGGGCCGAGTCCAAACATAGGTGCCTCCTAAAAGAGCGAGCGCGCGATGAGATAAGCGACGAGGACCCCGACGAGACTCAGCAACGAGACGTCGAGCGCGATGGGTCCCAAGCCGACATTCAGAATGATCAAGTTGATGTTCAACGGCCCGATGGCGGGCGTGACGCCGGTGGTGAGGAACTCCTTCACCGCCCCGCTCGGCAGCCACATCCGGGCAAACTGCGTCATGAAGCCGCCGACCACGAAGCCGATGGCCAGCACGATGGCGTGAAAGCCAGGCCGGTGCTTCGACGATCCCTTGGGCGCCACTACGACCTCCGGTCCATGACGTACCCCAGCGCGTCGATCAGCGCGGCGCGCACGGGTGATGCGGGCACCTCAACCAGCGCGGACTCGGCTTCGGCGGCAAACTCTTCGCCCTTGCGGCGCGCAAAGTCGATGCCGCCGCACTCGTGCACGATGGCCACGACGTCGACAATTTGCGCGTCCGTCGGCACCGGTGCCGCGAAGAGCTCCTCAACCCGCGTGCGCTGGGCCCGCGTCATCTGCGCCATCGCGGCGATGAGCGGAAGCGTCACCTTGTGCTCCTTCAGGTCGTTGCCGCTCGGCTTGCCGGTCACCGACTCCGTCTCGGTGTAGTCGAGCAGGTCGTCGGCCACCTGAAACGCCATTCCCAGCTGGAAGCCGAAGCGGGCCATCTCCTTGCGGAAGCGCGCGGCGCCGCAGAGCGCGCCCACCTCACACGACGCGCCCAGGAGGGACGCGGTCTTGGCCTGCACCAGCAACCAGTAATCGGCCTCGGTGAACTGCAGCGCGTCGTACGACGCCAGCTGGCGCAGTTCGCCCAGGGTCATCGCGCTCGACGCGCCGATGAAGACCCGGGCCAGCTCGAGCGCGCCGACTTCCACCAGCTCCGCGAGCGCTCGCGAGTACAGGTAGTCGCCGGCGATCACGGCCACCTGGTGCGAGAACAGGGCGTTGATGGTCGGCATGCCGCGCCGCAGCGGCGAGTGGTCCACCGAGTCGTCGTGCACCACGCTGGCCAGGTGGATGAGCTCGGCGATGGCGGCCATCGTGATGCCGCGGCCGTCCGGCGCATCCTCGAGCTGCGACGCGAGCAGCAGCATCGTGGGGCGGAACATCTTCCCCTTCATCCCGGTCAGGTGCGCATTCACCGATTCGACGATGGGCGCGTCGGCGCGCACGATGCGCCACATCTCCTCGGGTACCGCGTCGAGGCGCGCGCGCACCGGCGACTGAATGTCGAGCAGGGCCGGCGCCACAGGGACGCGGCCGCTCACGGGGGGCGGGAGCATGGTCACGAGATGGCCGCCTCGAGCGCGTTCAACCGGTCACCCACATCCCGGAACTGGATGTCCACCGCGAAGACGCGCTCGTAAAACCCCTTGGCTTCGACGGGCTTCTTGAGCCCCTCGGAGACGTAGCCGAGCAGATAGAGCACGCCCACCAGCTGGTCGTCGCCAATGCCAGGTTCGGCCAGCGCGCGCTGCAGAATGGTCAGTGCCACGGGGAGCTGCCCCTTCTCCAGGAAGCACTGCCCGAGCGCCTCGTAGGTACGCACGCGCTTGGCCGTGCCGCGCAACGCTTTCTGGAACTCCGAGATCGCCTCGTCGAGCAGCCCCATCTCCTTGTAGGCGACGCCGAGGTCGTAGTGCGACTCGTGGTCCTCTTCTTCCACGTTCTGCGCAACGCCCTGCTTGAACTTGCGCAACATATCCTGGAAGTCCGCGTCCTCGTCGCCGGTGGGCTCCTTCTCCTCCACCACCATCCGCGTGGACTTGGGCTCCTCATCTTCACGCAGCCAATCGCCGAGCGACACAAAGTCGTCGTCGCCGCCGGCCGCTGGCGCGGCTGCTGGCGTCGGCTCCTCGGGGACCGCAGCGATCATCCCCGTATAGCGCTTTCCGGAGACCGGCGGCTGTGCCGCGACCGACGGACGCTTCTCCGGGGCGGGCGGCGGGGGCGACGCGACGGCGGCGATGGACTCGATGGCGGCGAGCGCGCGCGGATCGGCGGGCGCGATCTCGAGCACGCGCTGGTATACGGCGCGCGCCTTGTCGGCCTGCCCTTCGCGGAACAGCGCGTCCGCGAGGTCGAGATAGGCCTGCGACAGCCCGGTGCGGTCATCGTCGCGGAACGCGAACTCGACGCGCTTCTGGTGATGGCGCACCGACGCAGGGTTGAGGCGGACGATTTCGTCGGCCACCGAGCGCGCCTGATGCAACTGGCCGGCACGCTCGAACCCGGTCATCACCTCTTCGAGCATCGCGAGCCCTTCGTCGCGGCTCCCCTCGTCGAGCATCGTTTCGGCGAGCTGACGACGCAGCGTCCAGTTTTCCGGATCCTGAGCTACCTGCTCCCGAAGGTCGTCGACGCTCGAGGCGAGCATCGGAATGGCCATCGACGTCGTGCGGCGCACCGGCGGCGTTGGCGCTTCCACCAGTTCCACGTCGACGTCGCCGAAGTCCGCGGCATCGTCCAGCTCGGGCGCCGCAGCCGCTTCAACGGGTGGCGCATCGAGGTCGATAAAGCCCAACTCGTCGGCCGGCGCAGGCTCCGGCGCGGCAGTCGACGTCGACAGGTCGATCATCGGAAGATCGATGTCGAGCGTCGCGTCGTCGGCCGCCGCGGCGGACGACGCCACCGGGGCCGGCGCCTCGTCCAGATCGAGCAGCGGGATGTCGACCGTCGCGCCGGCATCGGGCGCGTCGAGGTCGATCGACGTATCGATCAGCGGCAGGTCACCAGGCAGCGCCAAGTCGCGCCCGGAACCGCGCGACGGCGCGGCCACTTCCTCCACCACCGACAGGTCGAGCTCCGCAAACTCACCGGCGCTCATCGGCGCGGCTTCGTCAACCGCATCCGGCACCAGCGACGTCGTCTCGAGGCCGAGCATCGAACCGGCGGCGGCGGTCACGGCCCCGGTATCGAGCGCGGTCGACTCGATGCCTTCGATCGCCATCGTCTCGATCAGCGGTTCCGGCTCGGGCGCGGGCGCGCTCGGCGGCGGTGGCGGCGGTTCCACAGCGGTCAGCGCCACCAGCGGCGTGACGGTGGAGAGCCGCGGCTTCGGCTTGATGGGCGCGTCGAGATCGATGAAGATCAAATCGTCGTGCGCCTTGGTCTCCTTCGAGTGACGCGCGGCACGCGGCGTCGCGGCGGGATCGATGGCACGAATGCGCTCGAGCGTCGCTTCGGCCTCCGCCGACTGCCCCATCGACTGATAGCGGTCGTGGAGGCTCGAGAGCTGGTCAACAGCTTCGTCCTTGCGATCCGCTTTCATCAGCTGATCGGCCAGCATCAGCCGGATGTCGTCCTGATCGGGGCACAGGTCGGCGAACTCCTTGAGGGCGCGGAACGCCTCGTCCTTCTGGCCGGCCTTCTGCATCCGGTCGGCGTATTCGAGGAAGTTCTGCTTGGCGTCGCCCTTGAAGCCCTTCGCCGCGGAGATCTTGCCCAGCTTGTAGTACACCGACGCGCGCCCGGGCGACGTGCGAAGCACCTTGTTGCACAGCGCGATGGCGTTGTTGAAGAAGCCGCCCTCGGCGTAGAGGTCGACCGCCCGCTCGTAGAGCGTGACCGCCTCGGCCGTCTCGCCCTGTCGCATGAGCAAGTCGCCCACGCGATTGTACAGCGCAACCTCGACGTCGGCCTCGTCCCCGGCATCGAAGACGTCAAGGATCTCGCGATACGTCGCGATCGCCTTGTCGAACTTCTTTGCCGACTCGAACTCGGCCGCTTTTTTCTTCAGCTTGGCGAGATCAGCCATAGAGTGCGCGCGCGGGCCAGACCCTGGGTATACAACAATAGACGGCGGAACCGTCCGAATCGAAAACTACGCCCCCGGCAGGGAAGATGACAACGGGGGCGGGCCGATCCGGGGCGCGGCCCCCGGAACACGGGGTCAGGACGCGTTCCCTGCCCCGTACGCGGGAACGCCGCGCACCCAGGTGGCGTGGCAACGCTGATCGCCGTACCAGTAGGGCAGCTCGCGCACGTCGGCAATGTCGAACAGGGCCAAATCCGCAGAGTATCCGGGCGCGATCTGGCCCGTCTCCCCCGCCAGGCCCAGCGCGGCGGCGCCGTTCACGGTGGCCGCCAGAATGGCCTCGCTGGCGCTCAGGCGAAGCTGGCTGATGCCCAGGGTCAGCACGAGCGGGAAGTTGACGGTCGGCGACGTGCCGGGATTGAAGTCCGAGGCAAGCGCGATGGCCGCCCCGGCGTCGAGCAAGGCGCGCGCCGGCGCCTGCTTGGGACGTCCAAGAAAGAGCATCGTCCCCGGCAGCAACGTGGCCACCGTCGTTGAGCCGGCGAGCGCCTTGATGCCGCCCTCGGAGATGGCGGCCAAGTGGTCGGCGCTGGTCGCTCCCAACTCAGCGGCCAGCTCGGCCGCCCCCGCAGTCTCAAGCTCGTCGGCGTGCAGTTTGAGTTGCAGGCCGTGCGTGCGCGCCGCGCCGAGGATCCGGCGTGCCTCGAAGGTGGTGTACACCCCCGGTTCGCAGAAGATGTCGGCAAAGGTCGCCAGCCCCTCCGCCGCGACGCGCGGCAGCATTTCCTCGATGATCAGCGCGATGTACTCCTCGCGCGAATGCGGCGCCGTGCGGTACTCGAGCGGGATCTCGTGCGCCCCGAGAAAGGTGGGAACCAGGCGCAGCGGGAGCGTCTGCTGCAGGCGGCGGATGACGCGCAGCGACTTGATCTCGTCGTCGGGGGTCAGTCCGTAGCCCGACTTCACTTCAACCGTCGTGGTGCCGTGCGCGGCCAGCCGGCGAAGGCGCGGGAGCGCCAGTTCGAACAGATCGTCCTCGGACCGCGCGCGCAGGTCGCGCACCGAGCTGTGAATGCCGCCGCCACGCCGCGCGATTTCCATATACCCAACGCCGGCGGCGCGAAGCTCCTGTTCCTCGTGGCGCGGCTTGCCAAAGATGCCGTGCGTGTGCGAGTCCACGAGCCCGGGCATCAGCACGCGGCCGCCGCAGTCCACCACCTCGCCGGTGCTGTGCGCGGCACGCACCACGTCGGGTGGTCCCACGGCGACGATGCGGTCGCCATCGACCGCCACCGCGGTGTCGGTGCGGATCTCCAGCGCCTGCATCTCGTGTCCGCGCCGAGCGCGGCCGGGACCGGCGGCGGTGACAACTTGACTGGCGTTCAGAAAGATGGTGGCCATGGCGGGACGACGAAGAGGGTCAGAGTCGACGCAGACAAGCTTACGCCATCAGGTCCTGAAAGCGGGAGAGCGTGAGCGGCGCCTGCGCCTCGCCGCGGCAGGCGTAATAGCAGGCATTGCACGCGATGGGCGCATAGCCGTCGTACTCGCGCCACGGCTTATCGGCGGGAAAGTCAGGGCACCGACGCACGAGACCGCGCGGGTCGATATGAATGGTCGTCTCACCCGAGCGACACGGCTCCGGCATGGCGCCGCGGAGATAGCGCGGCAGCTGCTGCAGGTACCAGTCCGAGTTGGTGATGACGCCGCGATGCCGGCGCTTGAACGCGAGCAGTTCATCGACGAGCGCCTGCACCCGCGCGTGCTGGTCCTCGCGGATCAGGTGATCCTTGCTCCCGTTCTTCATGTCGGTGTAGACCGACAAGTTCGCCCCTGCCCCGGCAGCGTGCGCGTGCCGGACGATGGGGACGATGTCGTCGAGGTTGTCGTCGCGGATCACGGTATTGAACCGCACGTTCATCCCGCGCGCCCTCATCTCCGGCACGAGCCGGAGGATCTTCTCGGTGAGGCCGGGGATGCCGCGTTGCGCGTCGTGCCGGGCGTCGAGGTAGTCGAGGGAGATGTTGAACTGGTCGAGGCCCGCATCCCACAGCGCCTGCGCGCGCTCCACGTTGAGCATCCCGCCGTGCGTCAGGACCGTCATGTAGCAGTACGGCACGGCCTGCGCGACCTCGGCGACGAGCGTCTCCAGATCGCGGCGCAGCGTCGGCTCGCCACCGGTGAAGGTGATCATCATCGGATCGAAGTGCCGGGCCGCTTCGACGAACGAGGCGAGTTCGTGCGCGCGCTCCGTCGACGGTGTCTTCCAGTAGTCGCACCCCCCGCACGTCGCGTTGCAGCGCATCGTCACCTCGAAGTTCACGAGGACGGGACGCCGCGCGAGCCGCAGCCGCGCATACTTCACGGCAAACGGGATGATGTGCCAGGGCTTGTACTTGGGGCTGAGCATGATGCGCTGAACGCTAACCGCTCACACG
>JARIEY010000157.1 GCA_031127085.1 Gemmatimonadota bacterium
GCGCCTCGAAGTCGATCGGCCCCACCCAGGGGTCCGCGGCCTCGACCGGGGACGCGCTCTCGGCGGTGTCCGCCGGGTCGTGCGGTCGGTCGCCGACGATGAGCGGCGACGCGTCCGGGGCGCAGGCCACCGCCACAACAGCGAAAGCTACGGGAGTCAGCCGATGTTGGTGAAGCCGAGCGAGGGGTCCGCGACCCGTCATTGCGCTCCTTCACGTGCCCACGCCTTGGCTGTATGGCGTCCGACCGACACCGACAACGCGCCGAGCGGCCGGTCAGGCCCTCGGCGGTTGGACGACGCCCAAAACGACCGCCGTTGGATCTCGTCGACGGTCAGGCCGGTCGCGAGGACCTCAGCGACGGTGACCGCGACGGAGCAGGCGTCGACGTTGGCCGGTCGTCGGCGCGCGTGCGGGCGGTCACGTCGTCGTCCTTCACCTGGCCAGCCCGCGAAGCACCCCATCGTCGGGACGCGCGAGAAAACCCCGACTGTGACCGTTTCATCACAGTCGGAATGGCAGCTTCACGAGCGGGACGTTGAACGACCTCGGTGACCAGTTGCATGATGTGTCCGTCGCCGCCCCACGTTCGGTTTTGGATAGCGTGCCCGAACCAACAAGACACCGCGGTTCTCGTCCGGTGGTTCTCCGCCGCCGCCGACCACCGGATCCGTATCGCTACATTGCCAGCTTAGGTGGCTGACTATGCTTCGCGATTGGTGATTTGGGTCGAACGTAGAGGGTGAGGGTCACGGTGGTCTGGTGGCGCCACCGTGCCTCCCGGTCCGCCCAGGTTCGTCGTCTTGTGGTTGTGCTCGGAGGGCGACGGGGCGCCCGGCCGATTCGGATCTCGACCCGCACGGCTTCATACCGAGCGACAGCGCGGCGCCGGAGGTCGGCGGGCGTCATCGTCGGGGCCGCGCACTCCCACGGGCCAGGTGTCGACGTCGCTGGGAGTTGGATCAGCGGCTCGGTAGCGCGTGGTGGCGCGGTGCGGCGGTTTGGCGGCCCCGCTGTCTTGGTACGTTGAACGAGTCGCCGCGATGGGGGATGTGCGTTCAGAAACGCGGCTACGAACGCCGCGTCCTCGGGCGAGATGGCGCGCGCCACCTGCTTGTAGCTGTTCGGCTTGTCCGACGCGAAGCACTCCAAGCGCATGGGACACCCATCACACGCGCCGACGTCGGTGCGGATGATCACCTGAGGCATGGGTCGCCCTCGTCCTGGGGCTGTGACCGAGAACGGGAACAAGCGCTTTCCGTTGGGACAGCGCAGTTGGGGGTGTTCGTCGTCGAGTGACCAGCCCGGGCGGTTCGCCAACGTGTCGAAGGCGCGCGTCAGGATGGCCGTGGCGGTCGTCCTGTCCTCGTCCGTCGCTCCGGGGAAGGGGTCGGCAGGGGCGGGGCGACGGAGCACGCTCCGGTCGCGCTCGCCGACCTCGGTCGCGACCGGAGCGTGCCAGACTGCGGCGGCAGGCTCGATGCCGTGCGCCGCCTCGGGTGGAGAGAGCAACTGCGGCTCAACTTGCTCGGGGGAAAGCAGCGGCCCATCTACCAGATCTTGCGGTGGGGCTGGAGGCGTCACCAGCGAGGACGGGTGAGTGTCCGGCACTCGCAAGTCGACGCGCTCGGACAGCGGCGCCACCGCACTCGACGGCGCCTCCCGAAAGCCAGAACAAGTCCGGTAGTTCCAAAGGAACAGGCCCAACGCCGTGAACACCGCCTGGCCGAAGGCGTTGTAGGTGAAGGTCCTTCCCAGCCTAAGCTCACGATCCTCCTGGGCGAATCGATTCTCGATGGCGGAACGACCGCCGTAGAGTGCGACGACGTCCCGCGCGGGCCACCGGTCCGCAGGCAGGGTCGTGCCGAACAGCTCCATTTGGTAGCCGTCGTGCCACGCACCGTAGTGGACGTCGCTCTCCGATGGCACCTTGCGTCGGCACACCACGACACGGAGCGAGACTCCTGGCTCGCCAGCGTCCGCCGACTTCGCCGAAGGATGGAGCAGGACCGTGCCCAGGTCGGTGGCTTCGCGAACGCGCTTAGCGCCGGCCGGAACCTGCTCCCATGTGGCGATTCGTAGCGTTTCAAGGACCTCCGGTCGGTCCAGCAGACCGTACCGGCTGATCCGCACTAGGAGTTGGACCCCGAGACCCACGATAGCGCGCGCCACACCGGCGGAGCCGAACTCGCCGTCGCCGCGAAGGAGCACCTGCTCAAGCGGTATACCGGCTTCGCTCGTGACCGACAGCGCGGGACGGATCGCCGAGGTGAACAACGAGGCGAGGTGCTGGTTGTCCTCGGACATTCGATAGCCGAGCCACACGCCCGGTCCGGCCGCGCATACCGCGACGTGGCGGATCCGGATTTCGCCGCGGTGATGGCCGGTGTAGCCGGCGACGCCGGGCGCCACGCGGTCGGGGGCCGGGAAGTCCTCGCCAGCGATCAGATCGCGCTGGCGGAACGCCTGAACGCTGGGATCGATGTCGAGCACGCACAGCGAATCGCCCCGGCTATCGCGGTGAAGCGCGGTGGGGTGGGTCAGAAGCTCCCGAAGCCCAGGGGTGACGGCCATACTGAGCGCGACGTCGGCGAAGCGTTCCGCCGTGGCTTGGTCGATCCCGGTGAACGCCCGCGACACCGATGCGGACGACGGGAACCGTGTACATCCAGCCACGGCAGCCACGCGCTGCAAAGGCCGTTTAAACGCCTTGATGAACGGACGCACGCCGCGTTCCGTGGTTGACGCGAGAAACGCGAGCACGAACGCCACGAGAGGAACCCCGGTGAACCCGCCCTTGCGGGACAACCGGAGGCTCTCACCAAGCGCGCGGACCGCGCCCCCTTCCAGCAGCTCGGCGAGCACCTGGGCTGCCGGCCCAAGAGCGTCGGGAATGGCAACTTCACGAACGGGACGTTGAACAACCTCGGTGACCAGCGGCATGATGTCTCCGTCGCCGCCCCACGTTTGGTTTTAGATAGCGTGCTGAGAAGGCCAACTTCTCGGGCGGCGATCTCTCAAACTAACAAGACACCGCCGAAGAATCAAGGGATAGTTCAGCTACTAGCATTGATATAGGACGATCCGTATCCGGTGGTGCCGTGAATCCTCCGTGGTCCTCCGTGACTCCGTGGTAAATCGGGAGCCGCTCGAATCGCCGGCTCACCACGGAGTCACGGAGATCCACGGAGAATTCACGGAGAGGCTTGCGCGTCCTTCACCTGGCTGTAGAGGCTCACGCCAGATCAGGTCGCGTGGTCGTTCCGCACGCACGCCCGTCACGGCTCCGGGACATCGACAGCCGTACCGCACGTGCGCGTGGCGGTGTAGTCGACGGGGGACCCGGATCCGCGTGAGGGAAACCGGGGCGGGACCTCGTTGGTAGCGGCGTTCCCGCCCCGGGCCGGTGGTTTGGCCTTCGGCACATGGAAGCTATCGAGATCTCTGCCGGTGCTCCACCGGCACAGCTTCTTCTCCCGCACATCGACGCTGTACGACCGGCGTCGTGTCCCGGTTGTAGCGCGATCGCTGGCCTTCCCGGCGCGCGGAACATCGTCGGGCACGGTCAGCGATGGCGTCCGGTCATCGCCCCGGGTGCGATGGTCGTCGTCACCTGGACTTGGCGCTTCCTTTGCCGCCGATGCCGCACGAGCTGGTCGGTCCGGCCGGATGAGGTCCTGCCGCGCCACCGGTACACGCTCGCGGCCATCGTCGTCGCTTGGTTCCTCGCCGCCCCTCGGCCGATCGGCGAAGGCAAGGACGACGAGGCGGTCTACGCCCTCGTGGGCGTGGACCGCCGCGTTCCCGGGCCGGATCCCGACCGCGCCGGTACACCCCGCTGGCGCTCGTTGTCGCGCTGGACCGCCGCGATCCCGACGTGGTGGCCGGCCCGGCCGGTCGTCGGGGCCCACTGGCGTCAGCGGGCAACAGCGCTGATCGCTGGGTTCATCCCTGGCGATGGCGGACGCGACGGAGCCGTCCGGCGGGCTCTGGCCGCGCACACAGCCGGCGGCCCGACCATGTGACCGCGTACGTCCGATTCGCCCCACCATCGGCGTTCCCGTTCGCGTTTGGCCGAGGTGGGTGACGGGTACCGGGCCCACCAAAGGAGGTGCCCCGATGTCCATGAACGTCCCCGAACCCACCAAGGCGGAGGCGATGGCTTTGTTCCGCCTCGGCGTCGTTGGCGACTTGCTCGCCCGCGAGCTGTCGCCTGGCGAACTTCGCGACGAGCTCGTCGCCCGCGCCGCCGAACGCTACCGGCCGCCTGACGCCACCGCGTCGCGTCAGTTCCACTGGAAGACCCTACAGTCCTGGTACTACGCCGCGAAGCACGGAGGGCATCGGGCGCTCGCCCCTGCATCGCGCAAGCAGGGCTTCGCGCTCGCGCTCAGCCCCGAGACGCGCGACCTGCTGCTGCAGATTCGGACGGAGAACCCGTCGGCGCCTGCGAACCTGATCCTCGACACGGCGGTCCGGCAGGGCGTCGTCGAGGAGGGCCAGCTCTCGGTCAGTACGCTCCGGCGCCTCTTCGCCGAGGCCGGCCTGCCGCGGACGCCCGCGAACCGCGCGCTCCGCCGCGATCGACGCCGCTGGGAGGCCGCTCGCGTCGGTGCCGTCTGGCACGCCGACGTCTGCCACGTCTGGGTTCGCGAGCCAGACGGGACGCCGCGGAAGGTGTACGTCCACGGGATCCTCGACGACCACAGCCGCTTTGTCGTCGCGTTGGAGGGCCGAGACTCGGAGACCGAGGTCGACTTCCTCAGCGTCCTGTGCGCCGCGCTGCTCCAGTATCCGCCACCCGACGTGCTTTACGTCGACAACGGCTCCTGCTACCGCGGCGACGTCTTGGCGCTCGCATGCGCGAAGCTCGGGATCAAGCTCGTGCACGCCAAGGCCTACGACCCCCAGGCGCGCGGCAAGATGGAGCGGTTCTGGCGCCGGCTGCGCGAGCGCTGCACCGACTACCTGAAGGGCAAGTCGTCGTTGCACGACGTGAACGCCGCGCTCCTCGCGTTCCTGGACGCCGAGTACCACACGCACCCTCACTCGAGCCTCCTGGGGGAGACCCCGTCAAAGCGGTTCCGCAGCGGTCTGGGCGCGCTCCGGCGCGCCTGGACCGCCAAGGAGCTGGCTGTGGCGCTGGAGATCACCGTCAAGCGACGCGTGGCAGGCGACGCCACGTTCAGCCTCGAAGGCCGCACCTTCGAGGTCCGCGGCCGGCACCTCGCCAACAAGACGATCGAGGTCGTGCTCGACCCATTCACCGGGGCCATCTTGCGCGCGTCCTTCCAGGACAAGCCCGTGGTCGTCGGCGCGTGCGACCCTGCGCTCAACCGCGGCCGTCGCCGGGCGAAGCCCGAGGCCGCACCCGCCCCGACCCTCTCGTTCGACCCCATCGCCGCGCTGCTCGACCGGGCGCGGAAGGAGACTGGAGCATGAGCGACACCATCCAGCAGTGGTTCGGCCTTCGCCGCCGTCCGTTCGACAAGGACGTGCCCGACGAGGGGTTGTGGCTTGACGATGGCCGCAAGGACGCCATCGACCGCCTCACCGACGCCGTCACCGCCCGCGAGCACGCGATCGTGCTTGGCGAGCCGGGCGTGGGCAAGAACTGCGTCGTCCGCGGGCTTCGCGCGCGGCTCTCGCCGGTCCACTTCCGACTGACCTACCTCGCGCACGTCTCGCTCGGAAAGCGCGACTTCTACAAGCAGATCTGCATGGCGCTCGGCATCGAGTGCAAGCTCATGCCGGCGACACTGTACGCGTCGATCCAGCAGAACCTGGCCGCGCTCGCCAGGGAGCGCGTGCACCCCGTCCTGGTGCTCGACGAGGCCCACCTCATTCCCGACAGTTCGCTCGGGACCCTGCACGTCATCGCGAACTTCAACTGGGACGCCGAGCCGGTCGTCTCGCTCGTGCTGATCGGCCTCCCGGAGCTCGGCGAGCGCCTCAAACTCGGCGTCCACCGCTCGTTGCTCACCCGCATCGGCCACAAGATCGAGATCGAACCGGCGACGCCCGACGACACCGCGATCTACGTCAGGGCTCGCCTCGAACATGCGGGCGCCAGGACCGAGCTGTTCGCGCCGGACGCTCTGGTGATTCTGCACGAACTTACCGGTGGGGTGCTGCGAAGCGTCGACGTCCTCGCGAGCGCGACCCTGCGTGTGGCCGCGCATCGAAAGCTCAAGATCATCGATCGCAGCGTGGTCCGCGCGGCGTTCCAACATACGCCGTTGGTGTAGGCATGGATGCCGTCGAACTGTTGCCCGTAACGCGGCTGGCCCGGCTCGCTCCGGCGCCGGCTGCCGGCGCTCGCTGGCTGATCGAGGACCTCTGGGCGGCCGAAGCTGTCGGTTGCGTCGGGGGCTTGCCCAAACAGGGGAAGACGTGGCTCGGCCTCGAGATGGCCGTCGCCGTGGCGAGCGGAACGCCTTGCCTCGGCCGGTTCAAGGTGCCGAGCCCCGGCCCGGTGTTGGTGTTCTGCGCCGAAGACGCCTCCCATGACGTCCGCGAGCGCGTCGCCGGCATCGCCAAGGCCCGCGGCATCGACTTCGAGCGACTCGCCGTGGGGTGGATCGGCGTCCCCGACCTGCTGCTCGACGACATCACCCATCGTCGGCGCCTGTCGGCGACGCTCGCGGAGTTCAAGCCAAAGTTGCTCGTCCTCGACCCGCTCGTCCGTCTGCATCGAGGCGATGAGAACTCCGCGGCCGAGGTGAGCGATCTGCTGGGATTCTTGCGCAGCTTGCAGCGTTCCCACCAGCTAGCGATCGTGCTCATCCACCACGTCCGCAAGTCCGGCGCGAGCGAGCCCGGAACCGCGCTCCGAGGCTCCGGCGATCTTCACGCCTGGGGGGACAGCAATCTGTACCTGATCAAGCGGGATGGCAGGCCCACCGTCGTCGCCGAGCATCGCGCGAACCGCGCTCCTGCGCCCTTCGGCGTGAAACTCGACGGCGACCCGGCCCGGTTGGTGATCGACGACAGCAGCCCCGCCCAGGTCGACCCCCTCGACGACAAGATCCTGAACGCTTTGGCGGCGTCCCCGCTCACACGGACTGCCCTACGCGAGCGGTTGGGCGTCCGGAACGAGACCCTTGGTGCGGCCATCGAGCGATTGGTAGCCGCCGGACGTCTCCTTCGTGTGGATGGAGGGCTGGCCGTTCCCGTTCCCCCCTCAGGAGATCGGCGGGAACGGAACCGACCGTGAGCAACGTGCGTGCAGCGACCGTGCTGCGCGTGCGCGCCTACACGAGCCGCAGCATCGACGATCGGGAGGGCGTCATCGTGCCCAACTCGGCGAAGAATGACTCCGCCTGCGCCATCGGCATCTCCGCTACGGCGAGCGAAGCTACCTTGGCCGCACGCGGAGTCCATAGACCGTTCACGA
>JARIEY010000158.1 GCA_031127085.1 Gemmatimonadota bacterium
CCTGTGGATCGAGCGCGCGCTGGCCTTTCACGCCGATGTACCGGACACCTGGCTGCGGCTGGTGCCGTGGGCGTCGGGCGTAGCGCTGCCTTGGTTGCTGTGGTTGCTGGGGCGCCGGCTCGTGGGCACCGGGGCGGGGGCGCTGGCGGCGGTGGTGGCGGCAGGCTCAATGCTCGCGTTGCGCTACTCGACGGAAGCGAAGCCGTATGCGAGCGACGCCGCGGTCGCGGCGGCGCTGCTCCTCCTCACCTGTGAAGCCGCCGATGCGCCGCAGCGTACGCGCCGGTGGTGGGCCCTCGGCGCGGCCATTGTCGTCGGTGTCGTGATGTCACTGCCGGCCGTCTTTGTCGTGGCCACCGCGGCCATTGCGCTGGCCAGGGACCCAGCCGTGCGCGCGTCGAGCGGGGCGCGGCGCATTGCGCTGCCGGCGCTCGCTGTAGCCGCCGTGCTGTTCGGCACGTTCTGGTGGACGACGTACGGGGCGGGTGCGGCCAGCGTGCCGTTGCGCGCGTACTGGGCGCCCGTGATGCTCGACCTCGGCGCAGAGGACCGCGTGCTGCGCGTGCTGCGCGTGGTGATGGAACTCACCTGGATTCCATTGCGCTGGACCGGCTCGCTCGCGGGAGCGGCGATGGGTCTGGCACTCTGGGGTGGCGGACTCGCGGTGGTGGCCCGGCGTCGGCCTGCGGACGCGGTGCTGCTGGCCGGCCCCGTCGCGTTGGCGATGGTTGCCTCCGTGGCGAGCGCCTACCCGCTGTCGGATCGCCTCGCCTTCTTCGCCGTCCCGGGCGTCTGGATGGCGCAGGCGGCGGCGTTGATTGGCATGCGCAACACGCTGCTGCGCAGCCGTAGCGCAGTGACCAACACGCGCACCGCAGCGGTGTACGTGGTGCTTGTGTCGACCGCGATTGCTGTCTGGCAGTACACCGATGCCGAGCGGTTCCTGCGCGCGCCGGGAGCGTTGGAACCCACGCGCGCGCTCTTCACGCGCATCGATGAAGAAGCGGGCGGTGCGCCGGTGTACGTTTTTGCCCGCTCGGCCCCCGCGTGGTTGATGGCCACGCACGAAGGGGCGTGGCGCGGGAACGCGCGTATGGAGCGCTGGCGCTCGCTGGCGGGAAAGCCGGGGGCGCCCGGCTACGAGAACACGGCGCGGGCGCGAGCGGTCGGCGTGGGCGAGGCCGACTCGCTGCAGGTCACGACGATGGCGCGCGTGGAGTTGGTCGGTCTGGCGCCGGGGGTCGAGTACCGCATCAGCGGCGCACCGTCGCGTGCCACGCCATCGGACGGGTGGGCCGCCGAGGAAGCGCGACGGCTCGTGGCGGCGGCGCAACCGGAGGTCTGGGTCGTGGCCAGCCACTTCTTTGCCGGCTCACCGAGAAATGAACTGCGTCCGTTGATCGAAGCGGCGACAGCGGCGGGGCTGCGCATCGTCGAGGAACGGGCGGCCGGGCAGGAAGTGGTGGCGCTGCTGCTGTCGAAGTAAGGGCACGCTGCGCGCGCGTGGGGACGCTGCGCGCGCGTGGGCACGCCCTCCCGCGTGCTGCCTACCGACTGTCCGCGCGCTCGACCGGCACCTTGTCGCCCTGGCGCATCACAATGGGCTCGGCGGCACCGGCCCCCAGTTGCCGCGTCTCGTTCATCAGCCGGCTGACGAAGCGCTGCCCTTCGGAGATGCGTTCCACCTCGAGCGCAATGCTGTCCACCGCATTCTCGATGCGTGCCATGCGATCCAGTGCCTCGGGCGGCAGTGCCGGGGTGACCGGCTGCGGCCGTTTGAGTATCCGGCGCGCCCACGCGAACGCGATGGGGAACATCACGAACAGCGTGAAGACAATGCTGATCGCGGTGCCGTCGATCGACCGGATGGGCGAGGGGAAGTTGACCGGCGGCGACGTCTCCGCAACGAGATTCGCCGGGGCCGACGCAAGCAGCTGTCCATTCTGCGAGATGTCCTGCTCCAGCTGCACGATGCGCTCGTCGAGCACCTTGAGCCGCGCCTCGAGCCCTTCGCGTCCGTTTGGCGAGCGCCCCATCTCGCGGACGACTTCCTGGCGGCGCCCACTGGCGGAGGTCAGCTGGCGCGAGAGTTCGCTGCGGCGGTTCTGCAGCAGTTGCACGTCCTCGCGCGTCATCGGCCGGCTGACGTTCTGCGGCAGCGCGACCGCGCCGGTGCCGGTCACGGAAGGCGCGGCCGGCTGGGCGGCTGGAGTCTGCGGAGGGGCCAAAGGGCTCATATCTACCTTACGTGCGGGGGCGCTCATCAGTTGCAGCGGCACGGACGCGCCGCCGGTCGATCCACCAAAAGGGGAGATACAGCAACAATACGTTGACGACGCCGAGGAGGATCATCGGGACCAGATACCACGGCCAGGGGCCGAGGGCATTCAGGAGACTAGCGCTGGGTGGCTTGGCCAGCGTCCACACGTAGTTGCTGCCGATGAGCACGTTGACCACGGTCACCGCGGCGATGTAGGCCGAGGTCCCGACGATCACCCGCCGCACGGACCGCCACGTCGGACGCATTCCCTCGACCACGGTCAGATACAGCGCGCCAATGATCAGCAAACCATGCGAGGTCATGGTCTGGAGTGCCCGATAGTGGGGGAGCGCGTAGCGCCCGGCGTCGGGAGTCAGGATGGCCTGCAGCGGGCCGGCGATCCCCATGAAGTACATGAACTCATAGACCGTTGGGTGCCGGGTGAGCAGGCCGTAGGCACCGAGCCATACCAGCGCCGAGCAGATGTGCAGCGGCAGCATCTTCTGCGGCGTCCATCCCACATAGTGCCACGCCCAGACGTGCCACGACAGTTCATTGAGCACGAGCATCGCCGCGATTGCCTGGCGGCCGCGTCGGCGCGTGTCTTCATCGGCGCCGCGGAAGCGCAGCATGTACCAGGCAAAACCGGCAATCACCGCCAACGACAGGAGATGCCGTCCACCGAACGTGATGAACGGCGTCCCGGCGTAATCGGGACGGATCCAGTCCTTCCAGTCGACGGGGGGCGACGTGGGCTAGCCCCCGATGTTGCGCTCGACGGCCGCGGTGGCGCGCGCCGCCGCGGTGTGAGCCCGCTGGAGTGCCAAGGCGGCCTTCTCCGCCAGCGACCGCGCGATCGTCGTATCGGTGATGGAGCCCACGTTGATGCGCACGTTGTACACGGCACCACGGCAGGCCGCCTCGGCGAGCAGCGCCGAGACGCCGGCGTCACTCGCTGCATTGGTGTTCCCCTGCTCGGCGGCGATCGCGGCCAGCTCGGCGACGCGCGCACAGGCGTCCGCGGTCTGCAGCGGCACTTCGGAGGCGTAGACCAGCGCGCGTTGGATCGCCGCGTCGCGAGCGACGATCTGCTCGGGCGTCTCCTTGGCCAGCTTGTACGCGTCGGTCACCACGGTGTAGGCAGCGGCGTCCTCGGCGACGAGCGCGCTGAGCGTGTTGCCCAGCGCCACGGCCTCGAGTGCCAGCTCCTTCATGGCGCCCTCGACGGCTGCGTATTTCTTGCGTCCGACCGTCAGGCCGCTGACCATCTGGGCGAGCGCGGCGCTGAGCATGCCGACGTGCGCCGACACCGAGCCGCCGCCCGGGGCGGGCGCGTTGGAGGCGACCGCCGCGACGAAGCCGCTGATCGATTCACCGCCGCTCATGGCGCGGCGCACCTTGTGCTCCAGCACCATTGCCGTGGAGAAGCCGCGCAGCTGCAGGTGCCGCGCCGCGGTGTCGAAGAGCGCCTTCTCGGGAATCAGCCCCACCAGTTCGCTCCATGTGGGGGAGACGCCGTGTGCCTCCGCCTCGCGCTTCACCATTTCGAAGGCGCGATAGACCGGCGTCTTCTCGGTGTCCACGAGGTTCATCGATACCTGCGCCTGGCCATCCACCTCGAGCCCGAGCCCTTTGACGTACCGCAGCCCGCCGCTCGAGCCACGCACGGCCTTGGCGACCTCCTTGGCCACGCTCACGTTCTCGGCGCCACCCAGATACACGTTATACGCCACGAGGAACGGCCGCGCCCCGATGACCGTGGCGCCCGCCGTGGGATGCACGCGGTTGGGGCCGAAATCCGGCACGCGGTTGGGGTTGGTGCCGATTTCCACCTTGGCCAGCTCGAACTCGCCGCGCCGGATGTCGGCCAGATTCTCGCGGTCGGGGCGCGTCGCCGCGCGCTCATACAGGAAGACCGGAATGCCCAGTTCGTCCCCCACGCGCTTGCCGAGCGCGCGGGCGAGCGCGATGCAGTCATCCATCGTGGCGCCGTCGAGCGGAATGAACGGGCAGACGTCGGTGGCGCCAATGCGCGGGTGTTCTCCCGAGTGCGACGTCAGGTCAATCAACTCGGCCGCCTTGGCGATGCCGCGAAAGGCCGCCCCCACCGCCGCGTCGGCCGTGGCCACGACGGTGACGACGGTGCGGTTGTGCGAGGGGTCGGATGAGACGTCGAGCACTCTCACGCCCTCGCCGGCCTCGATCGCCTCGCGAATGGCCTGGATGACCTCGGGACGCCGGCCTTCCGAGAAGTTGGGGACGAGCTCAATGAGTTTCATACGCTATCGAGGATATGGAATTCGGATGGGGATTCAGGATTGCGACTACGGATAACGATTGGCGATTGGATACGCGAGGCGTGTGGCTGCAGACGGCCCTCGCTCCGCTCCCCGCGGCCGTTCCAACTCACTTGTCCTTCGTGCCCCTTTGTGCCCTTCACCCTTCGTGGTATCAGTTTCGCCTCTCAATCTACCTCTTTCAGTCGCTCCAGCAGCCAGCCATGCATCGCCGGCGTGGAGGCGAGGATCGCCGTGTGATCAACTGGGCAGGGGGCGCCGGAAAGCGTGGTCACGATCCCCCCGGCCTCGCGCACCAGCAGGATGCCCGCCGCAATATCCCACGGGGCCAGGATGTTCTCCCAGAAGCCCTCAAAGCGGCCGCAGGCGACACCGGCGAGGTCGAGCGACGCGGCCCCTGGACGCCGGATGCCGGCGGTGTTCGTCATCAGGCGGCGCATCTGACCGAGGTACCCCTCGATGTCGTGCCCGCCCTTGTACGGAAAGCCGGTGGCAATCAGCGCGCGGTCGGGGACGTCGATGGTGCTGACCGCCAGCCTCGTGCCGTTGAGCCAGGCGCCGCCGCCGCGCGTGGCCGTGTACCAGTCGTCGCGCGGGACGTGCACCACCACGCCGGCGGCGAGTTCGTCGTCCACCAGCGCGGCAATCGAGACGGCGTAGTCGTGCACGCCGTGCAGGAAGTTCGTGGTGCCGTCGAGCGGGTCAATGACGAACGTGACGCCCCGGGCGCGTGCTGCCGCGGGGAGCGCGGCGGCCGTCTCCTCGGCGAGGATCGCCGCGTCGGGGACGTGCGCGCGCAGCACCTCGATGATGCGCGCCTCGGCCGTCATGTCGACATCGCTCACGAAGTCCGTCGCCGACTTCTCGCGCCAGACCAGCGAGCCGCGCCGGCGCTCGCCGTCGCGGATGGCGGCCGCGCCAGCCGCTGCGGCCGCGCGTGCGGCGTCGAGCAGGAAATCCGTGGTCATTGGTTGAAGTGTCATGTGTGCAATCCTAGCTTTGAGGCATGGCCCGCATCTTCAGCGGCATTCAGCCGTCCGGCGAACTGCACATCGGCAACTATTTGGGCGCGGTCAAGAACTGGGTCGCGCTCCAGTCGCAGTTCGAGTCGTTCTTCTGTGTCGTGGATTACCACGCCATCACCGTCGCCTACACCCCCGAGGACCTGCGCCGCCGCACGCGCGAAATGGCCACCTCGCTGCTGGCCGCCGGGCTCGATCCCGCGCAGTGCGCCGTCTTCGTGCAGTCGCGCGTGCCGGAACATACCGAGCTGCAGTGGATCTTCAACACGATCACGCCGCTGGGCGAGCTCGAGCGCCAGGTGCAGTTCAAGGATAAAGCCGCGCGGCAGGAGCAGGTGATGGCCGGTCTGCTCAACTATCCGGTGCTGCAGGCGGCCGACATTCTGCTCTATCTGGCCGACGCGGTGCCGGTGGGCGAGGATCAGGTGCAGCACCTGGAACTCTCGCGTGTGGTGGCCCGCAACTGGAACGCGCGCTTCGCGCCGGAGGGGGCACCGTACTTCCCGGAGCCGCAGGCCAAGCTGACGCCGACGCGTCGCATTGCGGGGCTGGACGGCAACGCCAAAATGTCGAAGTCGCTCAACAACACCATCGGCCTGTTGGAGACGCCCGACGAGATCTGGGCGAAGCTCCGCCCGGCGGTCACCGACCCGGCGCGCATCAAGAAGACGGATGCCGGCAACCCCGACAACTGCCGCGTGATCTTCCAGCTGCACCGTGCCTTCTCGTCGCCCGAGATGGTCGCCGAGGTGGAGACGAAGTGCCGCAGCGCGGCGTGGGGATGCGTGGACTGCAAGAAGGCACTGCACGAAAGCATGAATGCTGAACTCACCCCCATTCGCACGCGCGCTCAGGCGCTCGCCGATCAGCCGTCGCTGGTGGATGCCGCCCTCGAGGCCGGCGCCGAGAAGGCGCGGGCGGTCGCCGCGCAGACGATGCGTCACGTAAAGGAGTCGATGGGGCTGGCCTGACACAGGGCGGCAACGCGGTCGCCCGGGAGCAACGCCGATGATGCTGGTGCAGATGGCTGTCCAGTCGATGCAAGAGGTCGTCGCCGGCCTCCGGCTCGATCTCCTGCTGAAGCTGGCGACCGCCGTGCTGCTCGGAGGCGCGATCGGCCTGGAACGTCAGGTCGCTGGCAAGCCGGCCGGCCTGCGGACGAACATCCTCATCTGCCTCGGCTCGACCCTCTTGATGGATCTGTCGATTCGTCTTGCAGGACTCGACGGGCGGGTGGGCGACCCGGCACGGCTAGCCGCCCAGGTGGTCACCGGCATCGGCTTCCTCGGCGCCGGCACGATCATGCAGGCCAAGGGGACGATCAGCGGGCTCACCTCGGCGGCGACCATCTGGGCCGTGGCGGCCATTGGCCTGACCATCGGTGCCGGCTTTTACATCGAGGGTGTGGGGGCCGGCTTGTTGGTGCTCGTCGTACTGCTGGTACTCGGCAATCTGGAGCACAAGCTGGTGCGTACGCGCCGCACGGTGCCCATCACGCTGCGGGCCGCAGTGGCCACCGACTGGGCGCCGCTCGAGCATCTCTTCACCGACACGGGGCTCAAAGTGCTGGATCGTGAGACGTACGACCATCCGCGCGATCGCGTCTTTGAACTACGGGTGCGTGGTCCGGCACCGCAGTTCGAGGTGGCGCGCGACCTGCTCATCGAGCGCGCCGACGTCCTCGACGTGACCCTGCACTAGTGGTGTGATGCTAAAGTGTCTTTCGCTTTGCGGACTTTCGCGAGAATGGATCGGACGGATGCGGTCCAGACGAACGGGGTCGGAGCCTCGTTGCGATG
>JARIEY010000159.1 GCA_031127085.1 Gemmatimonadota bacterium
CGATGGGCCTGACGTACAGCGACCTGCTGATGAACGACCACCTCGAGTTCCGCGCGAACCTCAAGGGGAGCCGGGCGATCGACACGTACGCGGCCGGCGGCATGGGCGCGGCGACCTCGATGGCGCCGACGCAGCCGCTTCGCAATGCGGACGGCACGTACTTCCAGTGGGCGGACTGGCTGGGCGCCAACAACCCGCTCGCCGACCAGGCGATGATCAGCGATCTGGGCACGACGTACCGCAGCGTGGGCAACCTCGAGGCCAAGTACAAGTTCCCGTGGATCGACGGCCTCGACGCGACGGTGCGCACCGGCTACGACTTCACGCAGGCCTCGCGCGTGACGTTCTCGCCGAGCACCTCGCAGTACGACATCGAGAGCGGCCGCGGCGGCCGCATCGACAAGAACAACCCGCGGCAGATCAACACGGTGCTCGAAGTCTTCAGCACGTACAACCGCAAGATGGAAGACCTGGCCAGCTCGTTCGACGTGACGGGCGGCTACTCGTATGAAAACTCGCGCGGCGACTATCCGTCGTTCTACGCCGAGAAGCTGTCGACCAACCTGCTGGGCGCCAACGGCGTTCCGGGCTCGACGGTGCAGCAGAACTATCTGTACGTGGACGAGAGCAAGCTGATCTCGTTCTTCGGCCGCGCCAACTACACGTTCCGCGACCGCTACCTGCTGACCGCCTCGGTCCGTCGTGACGGCTCGTCGCGCTTCGGCACGGGCAACCAGTGGGGCATCTTCCCGGCCTTCGCCGCCGCCTGGCGCGTCATCGAAGAGCCGTTCATGCAGAAGTTCACGCAGATCTCGGACCTCAAGCTGCGCGGTTCGTGGGGCGTCAACGGCAACCAGTCGTTCGGCAACTATCTGTTCGTCTCCAGCTACACCAGCGGCGACCAGAAGGCGATGTACCAGTTCGGCAACCAGTTCGTGAGCACGATCCGTCCGAGCGCGGTGGACCCGAACATCAAGTGGGAGCAGACGTCGTCGTCCAACTTCGGCATCGATTACGGCCTGTACAACAACCGGATCACCGGTACGATCGACCTGTACAGCAAGACGACCAAGGACCTCATCTTCACGGTCCCGGTGCCGGCCGGCACGAACCTGTCGAACTACGTCACGACGAACATCGGCAGCATGAAGAACAGCGGCATCGAGCTCGGCCTGAGCGCGGTGGTGCTCGAAGGGAAGAAGTCGCCGTGGCGGTATGACGCCAGCTTCTCGGCGTCGCACAACAAGAACGAGATCGTCTCGGTGAGCGGGTCGGGCACCGACAAGATCCTCGTCGGCGGAATCGCCGGCGGCGTGGGCAACACCATTCAGGTGCTGCAGCCCGGCCAGCCGATCTTCTCGTTCCTCGTCTTCCGCCACAAGACCGGCGCCGATGGCAAGCCGGTGACGGGCGACAAGTCGGACAAGGAGCTGTATCAGGACATCAACGGCGACGGCAACATCAATCAGGACGACAAGGTCGCCTACAAGAGCCCGGCGCCGACGTGGATCATCGGCCACACGTCGAACGTCTCGTACAAGAACTGGGACGCCTCGGCCACGGCCCGCATGCACCTGGGCGCGTACGTGTACAACAACGTGGCCTCGACGCAGGGCACCTACCGCGCGCTGAAGGGCACGCAGGCGCCGTCGAACCTCCACGCGTCGGTGCTGGATTACGGCTTCACGAGCACGCAGTACTTCTCCGACCTGTACATCGAGAAGGCGGGCTTCTTCCGCCTCGACAACATCAGCGTCGGCTACACCTTCAAGAACATGCCGCAGCTGAAGTCGCTGCGCGTGTACGGCGCCGTGCAGAACGTGTTCACGAGCACGAAGTACTCGGGCGTTGATCCGATGGCCGGCGTCAATGGCATCGACAACAACCTGTACCCGCTCTCGCGCACGTTCACGACCGGCCTCAACCTCGGCTTCTGAGCGGAGACGAACCCATGAAACTCACTATTCGCTCCATGCTCGTCGGCGCCGGCGCCCTGCTGGTGGCGGCGGCGTGCACCGATCCGACGGTGGCGCCCAAGAGCAGCGTCAGCAGCGCCAACATTTTCTCGGAAGAGTCGTCGTACAAGTCGTTCCTCGCCAAGATCTACGCCGGTCTCGCGGTCAGCGGCCAGCAGGGTCCGGCGGGCAATGGCGACATCTCGGGACTCGACGAGGGCTTCTCGCAGTACATGCGCCTGTGGTGGCAGATGGAAGAGCTGCCCACCGATGAGGCGGCCGTGGCCTGGAATGACGGCCCCATCCAGGAGCTGAACACGCAGATCTGGTCGGCGTCGAACTCGTTCCTCGGGTCGATGTACTACCGCATCTACTTCCAGGTGTCGATGGCCAACGAGTTCCTGCGTGAGACGACGGAAGGCAAGCTCGCGTCGCGCAACGTCTCGGCCGGGACCCGCACCGAAGTGGCGAAGTACCGTGCCGAGGCGCGCTTCCTGCGCGCGCTCAGCTACTGGCACGGCCTCGACCTCTTTGGCGCCATCCCGCTCGTCAAGGAAACCGACGTCGTGGGCAAGGAGCCGCCGGCGCAGGCCACGCGCGCCGAGGTGTACAACTACGTCGTCAGCGAGCTCACCGCGATCCGCAACGACCTCCCCGCCGTGGGGATGGCCGAGTACGGCCGCGTCGATCAGGGCGCCGTGGCGATGCTGCTGGCCAAGGTGTACCTGAACGCGCAGGTCTACAGCGGCACGGCGAAGTACGCCGAGGCGCTGGCCGAGGCGCAGCGGGTGATCGCTGGCCCGTACCGCCTGGATCCGAACTTCCGCCGGATGTTCTCGGCCGACAACAACACCTCGCCCGAGATCATCTTCGCCATCCAGCAGGACGGCGATAAGATCCAGACGTGGGGTGGCATGACGTTCCTGATTCACGCCTCGGTGGGCGCGAGCATGAACTCGAACGACTTCGGGATTGACGGCGGCTGGTGGGGCATTCGCACCAAGCCGTCGCTCGCCGCGCTCTATGCGAACGGCGGCGGCCCGACGAGCCCGGACAAGCGGTCGGCGTTCTTCACGCGCGACGGCTTCTCGGGGAGCATGACGAACCTGACGGATTACGGCACGGGCATTGGCTCGCCGAAGTTCACGAACGTGACGTCGACGGGCGCGAAGGGGAAGAACTCGACCTTCGTGGACACCGACTTCCCGGTCTTCCGTCTGGCTGACGCGTACCTGATGTACGCCGAAGCGGTGGTGCGTGGCGGCGGCGGATCGCGCTCCACGGCGCTGGGCTACATCAACGCGCTGCGTGACCGGGCCTACGGCAACACGTCGGGCCAGATCACCGACGCGCAGCTGACGACGGCCTTTATCCTCGATGAGCGCGCCCGCGAGCTCTTCTGGGAAGGAACGCGCCGCACCGACCTGATTCGCTTCGGCCAGTATACCACGGCCGGGGTATGGCAGTGGAAGGGCGGTACCGTCAACGGCACGACGACGCCGGCGTTCCGTGACCTGTATCCGCTGCCGGCGAGCGAGCTGATCGCGAACCCGAAGCTGAAGCAGAACACGGGGTACTAAACGTTGTTGCATTACAAACGCCCGGTCCGAGGCCCTGCCTTGGGCCGGGCGTTTGCTGTCGCCCTGCTCTGCGCCGTGTGCGTTACGGCGTGCGGCGGGGCGTCATCGTCGGGGGATGCGCCAACGTCACCGTCGACGCCTGGCACTCCATCGACGCCGGTCACGCCGACCGGTCGACCGGTGCTCCCGGCGACCTACCGGGTCACAGGGCATGCGGCGGCCGGCGATGTGTTCGTGCAACTGTTCTCGTGGTACTGGCCCGACGTGGCCAACGAGTGCGAAAGCGCGCTCGGCCCTGCCGGATACCGGGCGGCGCTCGTGTCGCCGCCGCAAGAGCACAACATTGCCGACGGCCGTCCGTGGTTTGAGGTGTACGGCCCAGTGAGCTATTCGATTGAGCGTGGCAAGTTCGGCACGCGCGCCGAGTTCGTGGACATGCTGGCGCGCTGCCGCGGCGCCGGCGTCGACATCTATGTGGACGCCGTGATCAACCATATGGCGCCGGGGAGCGGCGCAGGGAGCAACGGCACGCCGTTCACCCGCTACACGTACGCGCCGCTGTACGCGCCGTCCGATTTCCACTCGGCCTGCGCGCTCAATAACTATCAGAGCGCGGCCAACGTGCAGGATTGCGAACTGCTCGGTCTGCCGGATCTTGATACGGGGAGTCCCACGGTCCGGCAGAAGATCGCCGACTATCTCACGGGACTCGCACGACTCGGTGTCGCCGGATTCCGTATTGACGCCGCCAAGCACATTCAGCCGGTGGAGCTCGACTCCATTGTTGCGCTGGTGAACCGCACCGCGGCGGCCGATGGGCGTCGCGTGCCTTACTTCTTTCTCGAGGTCATCGACCCCGGGACGGAGGCGGTGAAGGCGGGCGACTACTTTGGCCTCGGCTACACATCCGGCGGCGGCGCCGACATCACCGAGTTCAACTTCCGCGCCGTCGGGTTCCGCTTTCTCGCGGGGAGTGGCCGACGCGCGGGTGAGTTGTCGTCGTTCACGGCGCGCACGTGGCAGTTGATGGCCTCAGAAAAGGCCGTGGTCTTTTTGGAGAACCACGACACGCAGCGCTTCGATGGCGTCAGCTATCGGGACGGCGCGTCGTTCCGGCTGGCGAACGTCTGGATGCTGGCGCAGGACTATGGCTATCCGGTAGTGATGTCGAGTTACGCGTTCGACCGCACGACGCAGGCTGGGCGGGACGCGGGGCCGCCGGCGCGCGCCGCGACGCTCAGCTGTGCCTCGCCGATGGCGAGTGCGGTGGTGGGGCAGTGGGTCTGCGAACACCGCGACCCGTGGATCGTGGCGATGGTCGCTTTCCGCAAGGCGATGGCTGGCACGGATGTGACACGCACCTGGGACAACGCCGGTGACGCCGTGGCGCTGACGCGCGGAGATAAGGGCTTCGTGTTGATCAACAACGGCACGACGAGCTTGACGGCCACAATCAGCACTGGCATGAGCGGCGGGACATACTGCGACCTGCTCACGGGCGGGCGCGTGGGCGGCGCTTGTGTGGGGCGTAGCGTCACCGTCGCCGCAGATGGGACGGCGGCGGTGACGGTGACGGCGATGACGGCGGTGGCGATCCGGAAGGACTAGCCTCGCCGTTTGCTACGGCGAGTTCTTCCCCCGCTTGGGATACGGAGGCGGTGCCGGCACCGGTCGCGGATCCTCGGCGATCTTCTTCTTCAGGTACTCGATCGCCGCATCGAGCTGTGCGTCCTGGCCGTTGAACGTCGCGTGCGGCAGGTTCTCGACCACGATGTCCGGCTTCACCCCTTCCTGCTCGACGAGCCATTTCCGCTCGGGGCCATAGACGCCCATCATCGGGGCACGGGCCACGCCGCCGTCGGTCAGTGTGTTCGCGCCGCTCAGCCAGATCTCGCCGCCCCACGTGCGGGCGCCGATGACCACGCCGAGTCCGAGGCGCCGGAAGCCGTCGGCGACGGCCTCGCCATCGCTCGCGGTCTCCTGGTCCACCAGCATCACCATGTGGCCGCGGAACGCCCCCTGCATGTTCCAGTACGGCTCGCCCACGCGATTCTGCCAGTACATCCACGCCTTCCGCGACAACATCTCGAGCACCCACGAGTCGATGTTGCCGCCTCGGTTCTGCCGCATGTCGAGGATCAGCCCCTGCCGGTTGAAGACCGGTGTGAACTGGCGGTAGAACTGGTCGATGTCGCCGCCTCCCATCGCACGCAAGTGCACGTAGCCGATCTTCCCATCGCTCTGCTGCTCCGCAGCGAGCCGGCGCGTGTACTCCCAGTCGGAATAGCGCAGCGTCTGCTCGTTGCCAATCGGCGTGACGATGACGTCGCGTGCCGCGGCACCGTCGCCGAGGGTGAGCAGCACCTGCTTGCCTGCCTGGTTGCGCAGCAACTCGCCGATGTCGGTGACGGAGAGCGTGCGCGTGCCGTTCACGGCGGTGATGACATCGCCGGCCTTCACGTTGAGGTCGGGCTCGGCGAGTGGGGAGCGCTCCGCGGGGAAGTCCGGATCGGCCCGGTAGATGTAGTCGATGCGGTACCCGCTGCGCGCCGGGTCGCGGAAGAGGCGCGCGCCGAGCGACGCCACGCCCACGTTGTCCTCGCCACGGCGCAGGTCGCCGCCGCCAACGGAGGTGTGCAGCGCCGAGAGCTCGCCCACCGCCCAGCCGATGAGGTCGTTCAGCTCGCTGCGCGTGGTGATGCGCGGCACCAGCGCGCCGTACTTCTTGAGCGTGGCCTCGTAGTCGACGCCGTGCAGTTGGGGATCGTAGAACCAGTCGCGCTCCATGCGCCACGCGTCCGTGAAGAGCTGCCGGAAGTCGTCGCGCACGTCGATGCTGAACGTCCAGCCCGAGAGGTCGAGCCGCTCGTCGGAGATGTCGCCGGCCTTCGCCGCCCGTGCCTCGAGGACGTAGAGCGCGTTCTCCTTGCGCACGAGCAGCGACCGGCCGTTGCCCGAGAGTTCGGCGGAGCGGATGCCGCCCTCGACGACCACCGGCTCCGGCTTCTCGTTGCCTATCTTCAGCGCGACGAGGTCCGTCTTGGCGTCGGCGCCCGAGCCGCGCGATGTGTAGAACAGCGCGTCGCTCGTGGCGGCAAGCCAGCCATAATTGCCGCTGGGGACGGGGAGCCGGCGGATGCGCGCCATCAGTCCTTCGGGCTCGATCTGCACCGCCTTCACGCTGTCCATCTTGGCGGGCGCCCGGGCGGAGTCGCCGCGCGCTGCGCGGGGAGCGGGCTTGTGCAGTTCGTCATCGGGAAGGAACGGCGAGCGCAGCCCGGGGCGCAGGGCCACCTGGTAGAGCTCGATCTCCTTGTCGAAATACGGCTCGGGGCGTCGGTTCCCCCAGGGGGCGCCGACGAGCGTGCGCAGGTTGCGGTCGGAGAGGAAGTAGATGAACTCGCCCTTCGGATCCCACGCCGGCGCGCTGCTGTTGGTGCGGTCGGAGGTCAGGGCGAGGTTCTTGCCCGACTCCACGCTGAAGATCTTGATCTGCTGGAACGAGTTAGGCGCCGACATCTCGAAGGCGAGCCAGCGGCTGTCGGGCGACCACGCCACCGCGCCTGTGCCTTCGCGATTCTCGGAGACCTTCCGCATCTCCTTGGTCGCGAGGTTCATCACCCAGAGGTCCTGGTTGTTGTCGCTCCAGGCGAGCCACTTGCCGTCCGCCGAGGGAACGCCGCGGAATCGGAGGATGCGGCTGTTCTT
>JARIEY010000160.1 GCA_031127085.1 Gemmatimonadota bacterium
CGGGCGGAAACAACTGGGACGAGACGAAGCCGGTGACGGCCAACAATGTCGTGCATCACTCGGAGAAGTTCCCATCGACGCTGACGGTGACGATGGTCAAGTCGGCGGTAGTCCCCTGAGAGACGATTGAGGATTGGGAATTCGGATTGCGATAACGGATCGCGAATCCGGATCGGGATTTGCGATGGGGATTGAGGATGGCGATTGACGGGACTTGCGATGGCCCTGGGGCCATCGGCTGTTTCCCCGGCTTCGGGGGCCGAGCGAAGTGGGGGCGCGCCGCGTAAACGTTTGTCGCCCCCTAGCCACGGGCGCTGTTCGGCGTTCTTCTAGTAGCGTCGCCGGCGTCCGCGCCACGGCGAGACCACCCCCAGCCCGAGTTCCGACATGCTCCGTCGCTTCCTCCTCGGCTCTCTTGCCACCGCCAGTCTCGCGGCTCCCTCCCTATCTGCCCAGCAGCCCGCCAAGGGGGCCAAGTCCGCCGCGCCGGCCGTCGCGGCCGCGGCACCCGCCGCGAGCCTCGGTGCGCTGATTACGCGCATGACGTGGCGCGCCGTAGGGCCGGTCAACAATGCCGGACGCATCTCGGTCGTCACCGGCGTCCCTGGCGATCCGCTCACCTACTACGTGGCTGGCGCCAACGGCGCCATCATCAAGACCACGAATGGCGGCACGACGTTCAAGCCGATCTTCGAAGATGCGGGGGCCGGCTCCATCGGTGCCATCGCGGTGGCGCCGAGCGACAAGAACATCGTCTACGTTGGCACCGGCGAGGGGAACCCGCGCAACAACGCGTCGGTGGGCGACGGGATGTACAAGTCCATTGACGGCGGCGACCACTGGACGCAAATCGGTCTCGAGAAGTCCGACAAGATTGCGCGGCTCGTGATCGACGGGAAAAACCCGGACATCGTGTATGCCTGCGTGCTGGGGCGCGAATGGGGCGCCAACGAGGAGCGCGGCGTCTACAAAACGGTGGACGGCGGCGCCAGCTGGAAGAAGGTGCTCTACGTCGATCCGCAGACGTCGTGCTCCGACATCTCGGCCGATCCGGACAACAGCAACATCGTGTATGCCGGCATGTACACCTATCGCCGCTGGGCCTGGCATCTGGAGTCCGGCGCGGGGAACACGGCGGTTTGGAAGTCGGTCAATGGCGGCGCCTCGTGGGAGCGGCTCTCGGGCCCTGACAAGCTGCGCGGCCTGCCGCGCAAGGCGATGGATCGCATTGGCGTTGCCGTGGCGCCGAGCGACCCGAACATCGTGTACGTGCTCAGCGAGACCAAGGACGAGGGCGAACTCTGGCGTTCAGATGACGCCGGGCAGTCGTGGCGCACCGTCAGCCGCGACCCGAACATCAACTTCCGCCCGTTCTACTACGCCGACCTGCGCGTGGATCCCAAGAATCCCAACCGGGTCTTCACGCTCTCCGGCGGCTTGTACCTGAGCGAGGATGGCGGCGCGAACTTCCGCACCATCGCGCGCGACGTGCACGGCGACCACCAGGCGATGTGGATAGACCCGGTGGACCCGCGCTACATGATCAACGGAAACGACGGTGGCTGGGCCGTGAGCCGCGACGGCGGGCGCAACTGGGATGTGGTGAACACCTTCCCGTTCACCCAGTTCTATCACATCAACTACGATATGCAGACG
Source organism: Gemmatimonadota bacterium (assembly GCA_031127085.1). GTDB lineage: Bacteria > Gemmatimonadota > Gemmatimonadetes > Gemmatimonadales > Gemmatimonadaceae > PNKL01. The sequence goes on from JARIEY010000160.1 coordinate 1,657, forward strand.
CCCTATCGCGTCTGCGGCGGACTGCAGGACAACGGCACTTGGTGCGGGCCGTCGAACTCGCTGAGCGGGCAGGGCATCCGCACCGACGACTGGTACAACATCTCCGGCGGTGACGGTTTCTTCGGCGTGCCGGTGCTCGACAAGCCGTGGCTCGTCTACAGTGACGCGCAGGGGGGGATGCTGAACATCACCGACACGCGCAGCGGTGTGCAGAAGACCATCTATCCGTATCCCAATCGCGTCGGCTCGGTGGGCGACGCGATGATTGGGCACAAGTACCGGTTCAACTGGAATTCGCCCATCGCGCTGTCGCCGCAGAATCCGGGTGTGGTCTACTTTGGCGGCAACGTGGTGTTCAAGAGCACGAACTACGGCCTCAAGTGGGACGTGATCTCCCCTGATCTCACGACGAACGATCCCAAGAAGCAGCAGTCGAGCGGTGGCGAGATCGTGGTGGACAACACGGCCGCCGAGTTTCACAGCACGCTGCTCAGCATCTCGCCGAGCCCGCTCGACAGCAATGTCATCTGGACCGGCTCCGATGACGGCAACGTGCAGGTGACGCGTGACGGCGGAAAGACGTGGAGCAACGTCTTCGTGAACGTCCCGGGGCTCAAGCCCGCGGCCTGGATCGCCACCGTGGAAGCGTCGCACTTCGATGTGGGGACGGCGTACGCCACGGCCGATCATCACCAGGACGACGACTACGCGCCGTACGTCTACATGACGACCGACTTCGGCAAGACGTGGAAGAGCATCCGCGGCGACCTGCCCGACAAGGCGTGGTGGACGCACGTGGTGCGCGAAGACCCGAAGAACCGGAACCTGCTCTACGTGGGCACCGAGGCGGGCATCTGGGCGTCGTGGGACCGCGGCGCGCACTGGGTGTCACTGCGCGGATCGATGCCGGTGACGCCGGTGCGCGACATTCAGATTCATCCCCGTGACAATGACCTGATTGTCGCCACGCACGGCCGTGGCCTCTACATCATGGACGACATCACGCCGCTTCAGCGACTCGGCGCGGAGAGAGACGCGGCCGCCAACGCGGTGCTGTTTGATATGCGCCCCGCCGTGCGATGGAACATGTGGAACAAGGACGGCAACTTGGGGCAGCGGCAGTGGGCGGGGCAGAATCCGCCGAATGGGGCAATCATCTCGTACTTCCTCAAGTCGCAGCCGGCGGGCGAGGTGAATATCGAGATTGCCGACGCGAGCGGGCGTGTGGTGCGCCGGTTCAGCCGCGTGATGGATGAGCCCGGCGTGAGCCGAGTGACGTGGGACGGCCGCTATGACAATGCCGCCGGCGGCTTCGGCGGCCGCGGGGGTGGTCGCGGGGCCGGCGGGCCGGGCGCGGCTGCTGGCGGTGCGGCGCCCGACACATCGCTCGCAGCCCTGCGGGAGCGTCGTCGCGCGGCCGCGGCGACCGCCGAGGGCGAGGCGGGCGGTGGCGGCGGCTTCTTTGGCGGCGGCGGTGTGGCCGTGCTGCCAGGGACGTATCAGGTGTCACTGGTCATCGGCGGCACCAAGATCACCAAGCCGGTGACGATTGCCAATGATCCCCGTGTGGAGATGACGCCGGCGCAGGTGACGGCGCAGCACGATGCGGCCCTGCAGCTGCAGGCGCTGACCCAGCGTGTCACGCGCGTGATCTCCGGGGTGGATGACCTCGTCACGCAGCTCACCAACACCCAGACGGCGCTGCGGCGCAATGCGCGTGAGAACGCGGCGGTGCTCAGCGAGATTGACGGGACGCTGAAGGACCTGCGTCACTTCCGCGACTCCGTGCTGGCGCGCCCGCTCGCCGGGCTTGGCTATCGGCAGTATCCGCGGCTCCGCGAGGAGACGCAGACCGTGAGCGGCATGGTGTCGCGTCCGCAGTGGCCCATCACCGAGGGCGAGAAGCTCCGCTCTGGTGAACTGCGCGTCGAGGCCGACGGCGCCCAGGCGCGGCTGGACGGCATCATCAAGGAGCGGGTCGGCAAGATCAACGACCTGCTGAAGGGGAGCCAGCATGTCATTACGGGGGTGGGGGGGCGAGTGGTGCCCTGACGATTCTTGATTGGGAATCCGGATCGCGATGCTGATTGCGACTCCGGATTCCGACGTGCGATGGTCGTTGGTCGTGCAGCGGTCAGGAAAGAGCGAGGCCCCGGCGTTCAGTTGCCGGGGCCTCGCTCTTTCCCGAATCGCCAGTCGCGATCCATAATCTCGATCCGATGTCGCAATCCGAATTCCCAATCCTCAATCATCCCCGAATCACGGTGTATCCGTATTCCCCCGCCCGCTGCGCCGCCAGAATGCCGGAGGACATCACGTGCGCGTTCTCGGGGAGCGCCGCGACGAGTTCGTCCATCGCCTTCTCCACCGCGTCGCGCGTGGCGCCCTTGCCGGCAATCATACTCGCCATGCCACGCGTGGCGACGCCGCAGATGGCGAAGTGGACGCCGCGTTTGGCCAGTCCGTCGAGCGTGAAGCCGTCGTCAATCGATTTGGGATTGGTCGACCCGGGGCGAAAGACATTCCCGCCTTTCACCTTCCTCTCGGTCTCCGGGTGCGTGTACTTCTCGCTGGCGAGCGCCGGGTATTTCTGGTACACCTCGTTGGCGATGGCGAAGAGCGTGGCGGAGTGCCGGAGGCAGATGATCACCGCCTGATCTGCGTCCTTCAAGTTGTAGCCGGTCTGGCTGGTGCGAAGGAAGTTCCAGCCGAAGCCGATCGCACCGCCGGCCTCCGTGGCGTTGGTGGCGTCGAGCAAGAGCCGGTGCTTGCCCGGGAGCTTATCGAACCAGGCGTCCTGCGGGTAGCGCGGCACATCCCCGCGCGTGCTCGGCGCCACGGAAGCCGCCGCAAGAGTCGCCGGCGCTGCGAGGCCGGCTGCCGTGAGGGACACGGATGTCAGGAACGCGCGACGGGGGACGGTGGGGTGGTTCATTGAGGACATGGAATTCGGATTCCAACTCAGGATGTGGATTATGGATCGCGATCCGCGATCCAGTGTCAATCATTGTCGAAATCCGAATTCGCAATCCTCGATCGCAATCCGAATTCCAAATCATCAATCATCCGATGTAGCTGTAGGAGTACCCCCGCTCCTGCGCCCGGTCCACCGCCACGATGCCCGCCGCGGTGAAGTGCGCATTGCCGAGCGTGCTCTGCTTCAGCTCGGCGTAGATCTCATCGGTGGTTGGGCCGCCTGGCCGGGCGGCGAGACCGGCGAAGGCGCGGGCCGCAAGATCGCAGACGGCAAAGTGCCAGCCGCGCGCCACCGCCATCTCCACCGTGAGGCCGCGGTTGGGCTGGCGACCCGGCAGCCCCTTGGCGTTCCACACATTGCGCACGGGCGGCGCGTTGGTCGCCGGGTCGTTGAAGTTCGTCGCCTTCCCCCACGCCGCGCCGTACTTGGCCCAGACCGCGTCGTTGAACGCGAATGGCGTGGCCCAGTGGCGGTAGCAGATGACGATGGCCAAGTCGGCTCCTTCAAGCCCGTAGCCGGCCTTGTTCGCTACCGCGTAGTTGTTGGCAAAGGTCAGTCCTTCGGCGGCGCCGTTCGGCGTGATGGTGTCGAAGAACATCCGGTGTTTGCCCGGGATCTGGTCGAACCAGTCGTCCTGCGGGTGGCGCGTCGGCTTGAACTCCTCGCGCCCCGTCATCGCCTGCAACGGGGTGCTGCCTGCCGCCAGCGCGGCGCCGAAGGCGGCGGTGCCGGCGGCGAGCCGGGAGAGGAACGATCGGCGGGCGCTTGAGTCTGGCGAGGGAGACATAACGGGGGCCTTGTCGGATGAAGCCCAGAAGATCGCTTGGGTGGACGCGAAACGCCAACGCAGAGCCGCCAAGGGCCGAGTGCGGCTCACCGTCCGCCTCTGGTCGGATTGACACCTCGGGCGTTCCGGGGACAAACTAGCCAGATGATTGACCGGGACTTCGTCCAGCGGGCACTCGGCGAGCGATACAACGTCGGCGAGTTGATTGGCGAAGGCGGGTTCGCCACGGTCTGGCGTGCGCGCGACACGCAACTCGCGCGCGAGATCGCGGTCAAGGTGCTTCGCCCCGACTTGGGCGCCATGGCGCGCGAACGATTCCTGCGTGAAGCGCGCGCGGTGGCCGGCATCCAGCATCCGGCCGTCATCTCCGTGTTCGAGATCGGCGAGCATCAGGCGATCGTGTGGTACACGATGCCCTTCGTCGACGGCGAGTCGTTGCGCGCGCTCCTCACGAGGCAAGGGCGCCTCCCGGTCGATCAGGTCGTACACATCGTCAGTGTGGCGGCCGACGCGCTGGGAGCCGCGCACGCCGCCGGCATCGTACACCGGGACGTCAAACCCGACAACGTGTTGCTGGAGCGCGACACGGGGCGCGTCTTTCTGGTCGACTTCGGCATTGCCGCGGTGGCTACCGCAACCTCCGATCGCCTGACCTCCGGTGGATTGCTCGTGGGCACGCCGCGTTACATGAGTCCCGAGCAACTGTCGCCCGGCGGTGAGGTGGACGCGCGCAGCGACATCTATTCGCTGGGCCTCACCGCGTATGAACTGCTTGCCGGCGAGCCGCCGTTCCTTGGGCCGAATCTCGCGGGGCTGCTTGTACAGCAACTGACGCAGGCGCCTCCGCCGCTGGCGGCGCGCGTGCCGGGGTTGCCGCCGCACCTGTCGCAGGTCATCGAACGCTGTCTCGAGAAGGCGCCTGAAGCGCGTTGGCAGACCGCGGCTGAGTTGTCTGCCGCGCTGCGCAGCGAAACCGCAGCGCTCGAGGCGCTCGGCGCAGGCCCCTCACGTCGCGGAGGGCGTTCATCCTTCATCGATGCCGCACCGGTCGAGCCCGCGGCAACACCACCACCGTACGGACTCCTAGCGGCCGCCGCGGCGGGCGTGATTATGGTGGCTGCCGATGTGCTGAAGGGCGAGACGATGTTCGCGCCGTTCGGTGTGGTCGCGTTTGGTCTGGCGGCGTCTCTCTGGGCCGCTGGTCGGCGGCGTGCCACGCTCGCGGCCGCGTTGCCACGCAAGGCGCAGCTCATGTCGCGTCGCGCACAGTCGTTGCGCACCTCCGCGGCATCCAAGATCACCCGCCTGCCCCATGCGTGGCGCGAGCTGACCTCACGCGTGGAATCGCTGGCCAGCATGCTCGCGTTCGAGGCCGCCGCGGCCGAAGAACAGTTGTCCGCACTCCACGCGGGATCAGACACCGAGAGTCGTGCGCTGCACGAGGCGCGCTTGCTCGGCGCACTCGCGGAGCTTGAAGCGCTCAATGCGGCCGTGCATCGCGCCGCCGCCGGCGACGACCCCGAGGCGGGGCGTCGCGTGATGGAGGAGATGGTACAGGCGCGCGCGGTCCTCTCGAACGCGACCGGGTGAGCGACGCGCCCTAGAGGTCGCCGGGCCGACGAGCACGCGCCGAGTAGACGGTTATGAGCAGCGATGCCAGGACGATGACCAGCACGCTTGACCATTCGTAGAGTCGTGGTGCTGGGCCGGGATCGTACTTCGCCCACGCCGGCACCGCATAGACGCGCATGAACGCGGCCCATGGCTTGCCGGTGACCGCTTCG
>JARIEY010000161.1 GCA_031127085.1 Gemmatimonadota bacterium
CGTGGTGCTCGTTGAGGCGTCGGCCATTGGCCAGACGCTGGCACCGGTCGCGGAGAAGGCGGTGGAGAAGGTGAAGGTCAAGAAGGCGGCAGCGCCCAAGACGCCGAAGGCCAAGAAGGCGGCCGAGTCGTCGAAGAAGGAGACCGCCAAGAAGGCGGCCGCCAAGAAGGCGCCGGCCAAGAAGGCTGCGGCGAAGCCCGCGGCCGCCAAGAAGGCGCCGGCCAAGAAGGCCGCCGCGCCGAAGAAGAAGGGGAAGTAGCCGATGCCATCCACGTATCGTACGATCGTGCGCCCCATCGTCACCGAGAAGAGCTCGGCGGCGTTCCAGGACCGGGGCGAATACACGTTTGAGGTCCATCCCGACGCGAACAAGGCTGCGATCAAGCAGGCCATTGAGTCGCTGTTCGGGGTGCATGTCACCGGGGTCTGGACCTCGCAGCAGCGCGGCAAGCCGCGCCGCGTGGGGCAGAGCATCGGGCTCCGTCCGCGCTGGAAGAAGGCCATCGTGAAGCTCCGCCAGGGCGACACGATCGAGATCTTTGAGGGCTAACCCATGGGCATCCGTCAATTCAAGCCGGTGACGGCCTCCTCGCGCTTCCGCAGCGTGTCGGATTTCGACACGATCACGCGGTCGACGCCAGAGAAGTCGCTCACTGAACCGCTGAAGAAGTCGGGCGGCCGCGACAACCACGGTCACATCGCCATGCGGCGTCGTGGCGGTGGTCACAAGCGGAAGTACCGCATCATCGACTTCAAGCGCAACAAGCACGGCGTGCCGGCGACGGTCACGCACATCGAGTACGATCCCAACCGGTCGGCGCGCATTGCGCTGGTGACGTATGCCGACGGCGAACTGCGCTACATCCTCCACCCGAAGGGGCTGGCGGTTGGTGACGCGGTGACGTCGGGCCCCGGGTCGGACGTGCGCACGGGCAACGCGATGCCGCTCCGCGAGGTGCCGCTGGGCACGGCGGTGCACAACGTCGAGCTCATTCCCGGCAAGGGCGGCCAGATGGCGCGTTCGGCGGGGACGTCGGTGCAGGTGGTCGCAAAGGAAGGCGAGTACGTGACGCTGCGCATGGCCTCCACGGAAATGCGCCTGGTGCACGGCAACTGCCTGGCGACGATCGGCGAAGTGGGCAACTCCGAGCACGAACTCAAGTCGGCGGGCAAGGCGGGCGCGACGCGCTGGGCCGGCCGCCGTCCGAAGGTGCGCGGTGAAGTGATGAACCCGGTGGACCACCCGCATGGTGGCCGCACGCGCGGCGGCCGGAACGTGGTGAGCCCGTGGGGCAAGAAGGAAGGCGTCAAGACGCGCAACAAGAAGAAGCCGTCGCAGCGCCTGATCGTCCGCGGCCGGAAGCGCGGCAAGGCCACGCAGAGCTAACCGGGGCATCCATCAATGGCACGCAGCATCAAGAAGGGCCCGTTCATCCAGGAAAGCCTCATGAAGAAGGTCCTGGGGATGAACGCCCGCAATGAGAAGAAGGTCGTGAAGACGTGGTCGCGCGCGAGCACGGTGCTGCCCGATTTCGTCGGGCACACGTTCGCGGTGCACAACGGGAACAAGTTCATCCCGGTGTACGTGACTGAAAACATGGTCGGGCACAAGCTGGGCGAGTTCGCGCCGACGCGCCTCTTCCGCGGCCACACGGCCGCGGGCAAGGCCGCCGATTCGAAGGCCAAGCCGGCGCCCGCCGCGGCGGCCCCGGCCGGCAAGGGAGGGAAGTAACCCATGGCTGAGGCACGCGCGATTCAGCGCACGGCGCGTCAGAGCCCGTACAAGATGCGGCTGGTCATCGACCAGATCCGCGGTCTTGGGGTGAACGACGCGCTCGCGCTCCTGCAGTTCTCCAAGAAGCACGCCGCGAAGCAGATCTCGAAGGTGCTGAAGAGCGCCGTCGCGAATGCGGAGCAGGCCGCGCGGACGACGAATGCGTCGCTCGACGTGGACCAGCTGTACGTGAAGGTCGCGACGGTCAATGAGGGACCGAAGCTCAAGCGGTGGACGCCGGCGGCGATGGGCCGCGCGACCCCCGTCCACAAGCGGACCAGCCACGTCGAGATCATCGTGGCCGAGAAGGAAGGGCGCTAATGGGACAGAAAACGAATCCGATCGGCTTCCGGCTGGGCGTCACGAAGGACTGGCGTTCCAAGTGGTTTGCCACCAAGGACTATCCGCAGCTCCTGAAGGAGGATGACCTCCTCCGGAAGTACCTGCGCCTGCGCCGGTTCCCGGGGAATGCGAGCCCGGCGATTGCCGACATCATCATTGACCGCAAGCCGGGCAAGGTCGTCGTGACCCTGCACACCGGGCGTCCGGGCGTGGTGATTGGCAAGAAGGGCGAGGAAGTGGAGAAGCTGAAGTCCGAGCTGCAGCAGATCACGGGCAAGGACGTCGGCATCAACGTCGAGGAGATCAAGCGCCCGGAGATCGAGGCGCAGCTCGTCGCCGACAACATTGCGGCGCAGCTGGCGCAGCGCATCTCGTTCCGTCGCGCCATGAAGCGCGCGGTGCAGAGCGCGATGCGCATGGGCGCCGAGGGGATCAAGGTGAAGTGCGGCGGGCGCCTGGGTGGCGCCGAGATCGCGCGCGTGGAAGGGTACCGCGAAGGGCGGGTGCCGCTCCACACGCTGCGCGCCGACATCGATTACGCGACCAGCACGGCCAAGACGACCTTCGGGACGATCGGCGTGAAGGTCTGGATCTTCAAGGGCGAAATGGTGGAAGGGCGTCGCGGCTCGTCCACGTACTCGTCCGACGCGTGAGGCGCTGACCGATGCTGAGTCCGAAGCGAGTCAAATTCCGCAAGATGTTCAAGGGGCGCACGCGCGGTCTGGCGACGCGCGGTGCCGAGGTGTCGTTTGGGCACTATGGCCTGCAGTCGCTCGAGCCGGGGTGGGTAACCAACCGGCAGATCGAGGCGGCCCGTGTGGCGCTCACGCGTCACGTGAAGCGCGGCGGCAAGGTGTGGATCCGCATCTTCCCCGACAAGCCGATCACCAAGAAGCCGGCCGAGACCCGCATGGGTAAGGGCAAGGGCTCGCCTGAGGGTTGGGTGGCCGTGGTGAAGCCCGGGCGCGTGCTGTTCGAGATTGAAGGCGTGGAGAAGGAGCTGGCTCAGAAGGCGATGGCGCTGGCCGCCGCCAAGCTGGGTCTGCGCACGAAGTTCGTGGCCCGCGAGGAGGCGCCCACCGCATGAAGGCCTTACAGATTCGCGAGCTGAGCGGCGCCGAGATCGAGGCGCGCATCAAGGAGCTCGAAGAGGAGCGGTTCCGCCTGCGTTTTCGGCGGGCGACGGAACCGCTGGAAGACCCGCTGCGCCTGCGCGTGATCCGCAAGGATATTGCGCGACTCAAGACCGTGCTGCGCGAGAAGGCCGCGGGCGCGGCCGCTGGCCGCTGACCCGAGGAATGACACATGAGTGAACAGACGAAGTCGCAGGCGGCTGCCCGCAACGTGCGCAAGGTGCGCACGGGGAAGGTGGTCAGCGACAAGATGCAGAAGACGGTGGTGGTCGCGATCGAGCGTCGCGTCCCGCATCCGGTCTACGGCAAGATGGTGACCCGCACGACGCGCCTGAAGGCCCACGACGAGCAGAACTCGGCGAAGGTCGGTGACGTGGTGCGGATCACCGAGACCCGCCCGCTGTCCAAGGACAAGCGGTGGCGCGTGGTCGAAATTCTCGAACGCGCGCAGTAAGGGGATCCGACCATGATTCAACAGGAATCGGTGGTAAAGGTGGCGGACAACAGCGGCGCCAAGCGCGCCCTGGTGATCCGCGTGCTCGGCGGCACGCGCCGTCGCTACGCGCGCCTGGGCGACCAGGTGATCGTGGCGGTGAAGGACGCGCTGCCGAACGGGACGGTGAAGAAGTCGGACGTCGCGCGCGCCGTTGTGGTGCGCACGGTCAAGGAGACCCGCCGCAAGGACGGGAGCTACATCCGGTTCGACGAGAACGCCGTCGTGATCATTGACGACAAGGGCGAGCCGCGCGCGACGCGTATCTTCGGCCCCGTGGCGCGCGAACTGCGCGAGAAGCGGTACATGAAGATCGTCTCGCTGGCGCCGGAGGTTCTCTAAATGCGCATTCTGACGCACCGCAAGACCATGGGCTCGCGGCTGACCCGTCGCCACGCGATCAACGCGGAGCGCGAGTCACTGCCGGTCACCAAGGGTGACACCGTGCGCGTGATGCGCGGCGAGGACAAGGGCAAGGAAGGGAAGGTGATCCGCGTGCTGACCAAGACGTCGCGCGTGGTGATTGATGGCGTGAACATCGTGAAGAAGCACCGCAAGGCGCGCAACGCGGATGAGCAGTCGGGGATCATCGAGATGCCGGCCCCCATCCACGTCTCCAACGTGATGCTGCTCGATCCGAAGTCGGGAGCCCCGACCCGGACGCGCCGTCGGATCGACACCGACGGCACGAAGGAGCGGATCAGCGTGAAGAGCGGCGACGCGATCCCGCGCAACCGCTAAGGCCGAGGAACCTGACCGATGGCAACGAAGGAAAAGCAGGGCGCCTCTAAGGGCGGCAAGGGCGGCAAGGGCGAAAAGGGGAGCTCCATGATCCCCACGGTGCACAAGGGCGACAAGCTCCCGGCACCGACCCCGCGCCTGCGCGAATACTATGTCAAGACGGTGCGGGCCAAGCTGGCCGCGCAGTTCGGGCTGACGAACGTCCACGAGATCCCGCAGCTCGAGAAGATCGTGCTGAACGTGGGCATGGGCGAAGCGATCAAGACGCCGAAGGTGCTGGACACCGTGGTGGACGAGTTGGCGGTGATCAGCGGCCAGAAGCCGGTGCGCAAGAAGGCGAAGAAGTCGATCGCCAACTTCGGGCTCCGTCAGGGGCAGGAAGTGGGCGCCTGCGTGACGCTGCGCGGCGCGCGGATGTGGGAGTTCCTCGACCGTTTCGTGTCGACGGCGCTGCCCCGCGTGCGCGACTTCCGCGGCCTGTCGACGCGCTCGTTTGACGGACGCGGCAACTATTCGATGGGCGTCAAGGAACAGATGATCTTCCCGGAGATCAACTACGATCAGGTAGAGCAGATCCACGGGATGGACATCACGTTCGTCACGACGACGACCAAGGACGACCAGGCGCTCGCGCTGCTGCGCGAACTCGGCATGCCGTTCCGCGGCGACGAGAAGCCCGTCGTGGTCAAGCACTAAGTCAAGCTCACACCGGACGCATCCATGGCCAAGAAGAGCAGCATCGAGAAGAACGAGCGCCGCAAGCAGCTGACGCAGCGCTACGCCGCCAAACGGAAGGCGCTCAAGGCGGTGATCCAGAACCCGAGTTCGTCGGATGACGAGAAGACGGCGGCGCAGTTTGCGCTGCAGAAGCTGCCGCGCAACTCGTCGAAGACGCGTATCCGCAACCGCTGCCAGATGACCGGCCGCTCGCGCGGGTTCGAGAGCGCCTTCGGGCTCAGCCGTATCGCCCTGCGCGAGATGGCGAACAATGGCTTGCTGCCGGGCGTCCGGAAGGCGAGCTGGTAAGACTGCCTGATGGCAGATGGCGGGCGTCCGATGGCCGATCGGCCATCAGCCATCTGAAGTCTGCCATCCCTTTATTCACTTCCTACAGGTCCGCCTGACGCGGAAACCAGAGGAGATTAGAGAACCACCATGAGCATGACCGATCCTATTGCCGATATGCTCACGCGGATCCGGAACGCTGTCGGGTCGAAGCACCGCCGCGTGGATATGCCGGCTTCAAAGCTGAAGACCGAGATCGCCCGTCTCCTCAAGGAGTCGAACTTCATCTCGGATTACAAGATTGTGACGACCGAGCAGGGCACCAGTGTGCTGCGCGTGGCGCTCAAGTACGCGCAGGGCGGCCAGCCGGTGATCCGGCAGCTGCAGCGCGTCTCGAGCCCCGGCCTGCGCAAGTACGTGGGGGTCTCCGAGATCCCGCGCGTGCGCAACGGGCTTGGCGTCGCCATCCTGTCCACCTCGCAGGGGCTTATGACCGACCGGCAGGCGCGCCAGGCGCGCACCGGCGGCGAGCTCCTCGCCATCGTCTGGTAAGGGGAGCCGCCATGTCGCGTATTGGAAAGCTCCCAGTGGAGATCCCGGCCGGCGTGACGGTGACCGTCACGGGGTCGGATGTGACGGTGAAGGGCCCGAAGGGCGAGCTGAAGCGCTCGTTCAACAAGGACCTCACCTTCACGGTCGACGGGAACAAGCTCACGGTGGGCCGTCCGTCGGACGAGCCCGTTCATAAGTCGGTGCACGGCCTCTCGCGCACCCTCGTCGCCAACATGGTGGAAGGGGTGACGAAGGGTTATGTGCGCCAGTTGGAGATCACGGGCGTGGGCTACAAGGCCGAAGTAAAGCCCTACGGGCTGCTCTTCGCGCTGGGCTACTCGCACCAGATCGAGTTCAAGGCGCCGGCTGGCATCAAGCTGACCGCGCCGCAGCCGACGCAGGTCGTGGTTGAGGGGGCAGACAAGGAAATCGTCGGCCAGGTGGCCGCCGAAATTCGGTCGCTGCGCAAGCCGGAGCCGTACAAGGGCAAGGGCGTGCGGTATGCGGGCGAACAGATCCGGCGGAAGGCCGGCAAGGCGGGGGGCAAGTAATGCCGATGCGTACACCGAAGACGGGCACCGAGCGTCGGGCGCGCCGTCACCTGCGGGTTCGGAAGAAGGTCACGGGTACGGCGGAACGTCCGCGCCTCGTGGTGTTCCGTTCCGTGAAGCACATCTATGCCCAGCTCGTGGACGACGTCGCGCGCCACACCCTGATGACCGTGACGGACAACGGCATCGAGGGGAAGAAGTCGGCGAAGTCGGTCGAGGTGGGGAAGAAGATCGCCGAGCAGGCCAAGGCCGCCGGCATCAGCAAGGTCGTCTTCGACCGTGCTGGCTACCAGTACACTGGCCGCGTGAAGGCGGTGGCCGATGGCGCCCGGGAAGCCGGGCTGGAGTTCTGATATGGCCGACGAGAAGAACGAAACGACGCACCATGCCGGCGGTGACACGCCGAGCGCACCGCGTCCCCAGAACCGCCCTGCGATGGGTGGTGGCGGCGGCGGACGTGGACGCGGCGGCCCGGGCGGTGGTCCGGGACGCGGTCGCGGCGCGCCGGGCGGCGGCCGTGGCGGTCCGGGTGCTGGACGCGGCGGGCCGGGGGCTGGCCGTGGCGGTCCGGGCGGTGGTCGTGGCGGCCGTGATGGCGGCC
>JARIEY010000162.1 GCA_031127085.1 Gemmatimonadota bacterium
CCCGGGAGGGGCGCCGAAAGACTGCGGCGCCCCTCCGAGTTTCCCCGCCCCTTCCTGATCGATGCTCGTTTCCGTGCTCCCTTCCCCTTTCCTGCAGGAGCGATTGGCTACCCTCAGGCCCTCCTGATCGTGCCAGTCTTGGCCCCTGACGCCTCGGTCAGGCGGAGCCGCGGCCGCAGGTCGTCACCCTTCTCCTCGCGGCGGGCAGGGAGCAGCTCGCGGCCCAGCACCACCAGGACGCGCGTCACCACCACCGACGCCAGCGGCTCTGGCACCGACATCTCGCGAATGTAGGTGTCGATGGCGCGGTCGAACGCCATCTCCTCGGCCAGCGCGTCCACGAAGGTCAGCGCGTTCTCAACGTGCGTGCGGACCAGGGCCTCTTCGGCGCGCGCCTGCGCGAGCCGCATCCGGCGTTCGGCGGCCGGCGCGAGCTTGCGCGGGAAGAGCGATTCGGGAAGGAAGTTCTCAAGCATGCAATCAATTACGACTGGAGGGGGGTCAGGGTTACAGTCAGCGGCTCAACGCGAGGCCCAGCGCGGCGGCCGACGAGACGCCGGCCAGCACCCAGGGCAGCCACCACGGCGCGCGTTCGAACGCCCCCTTGAGTCCGCCCGTTTCGTGCGCGGGTCGCAGCACCTTCACCAACTGCGCGGCCCGCTGCGGGCGACGCTCGGGATCCTTCTCGAGGCACGCCATCACCAGCTTGGCCAGCGGCGACGGGGTGTCTGGGCGCCGCTTGGTGATGGGTTCCGGCGCTTCCTTGGCGTGGGCGATCATCACGGCCTGCGGAGACTTGCCGCGGAAGGGCGGATGCCCCGTCAGCATCTCGTACGCCACGCAGCCCACGCTGTAGATGTCGGCGCGATGATCAAGCGAGGGGTCGCCGGCGGCCTGCTCCGGCGCGATGTACGTCGGCGTGCCCAGGCTCGTCCCCTGCAGCGTCAGGCGGGGCATGCTGTTGGTGCTCACCGGCGCCGTCGCGTCGCTCACTGCCTTGGCGATGCCGAAATCGAGTACCACGGCTTGCCCGTGGAAGAGCATCACGTTTTCCGGCTTGATGTCGCGGTGCACCACGCCCTGTGCGTGGGCGAAGTCGAGCGCGCCCGCCACCTCGAGCAGAATCTGCGTAATGCGGTCGATGCTCATCGGACGCTCGCGCCCCATCAGCTCGCGCAGCGATTCGCCCTCGACGAAGGGCATCGAGTAATAGAGCATCCCGTTGAGCGCCCCCGCGTGGAGCAGGGGGACGATGTGCGGATGCTGCAGGCGCGCCGCCAGCGTGATCTCACGCTTGAACCGCTCGGCGCTCAGCGCGGCGGCGAGCTCGGGATCGAGCACCTTGAGCACGACCCGCCGTTTGAGCGCCCGCTCCACCGCCAGGAAGACCCGCGACATGCCGCCGCGCGGCAACTCGTCCTCAAGGACGTAGTCTGCCGCCAAAGCCTCCTGCAACGCCGCCCGCAGATCAATCGCCATCGATTCCCTCAGGGGCATGGGTTCCAAAGCATGCCCCCGCGTCGGGACAATCGCAAATCGCAATCCTGAATCACGCTCCGGATTCGTCATCCGGATTCCTTGTCCTCAATCAGCTTTCCTCGCTTTCGTACTGATCCTTCAACGCCGCCACCACCGATGGATCCGCCAGCGTGGTGGTGTCGCCGAGCGTCCGCCCCTCGGCGATGTCGCGGAGCAGCCGCCGCATGATCTTGCCCGAGCGGGTCTTCGGCAGGTCCGCGCTGAACAGTACGTCGTCCGGCCGCGCGATCGCCCCGATCTTCTCGGCCACGAACTCGCGCAGCTCGTCGCGGAGCGCGGGCGACCGGTGGAAGCCGTCGCGCAGCGTCACGAACGCCGCAATCGACTGCCCCTTGAGTTCGTGCGCCTTGCCCACCACCGCCGCCTCGGCGACCGCCGGATGCTCGACGAGTGCGCTTTCCACTTCCATGGTGCCGATGCGGTGGCCGGCGACGTTCAGCACGTCATCCACACGCCCCATGATCCAATAGAAGCCGTCGTCGTCGCGCTTGGCGCCGTCGCCGGGGAAGTACAGGTCCGGACGGCCGGGCCACTTGGTGAAGTACGTCTGCACGTACCGGTCGTCGTCGCCCCAGATGGTGCGGAGCATCGACGGCCACGGCTTGGTGAGGGCAAGCAGGCCACCGCCCACCGGAATCTCGTTCGCCTTCGTGTCGAGCAGCGCCGCCGAGTAGCCCGGCAGCGGCTGCGTGCAGCTTCCCGGTTTGGTCGGGGTGAGCCCAGGGAGCGGCGAGATGACGATCGCCCCCGTCTCGGTCTGCCACCAGGTATCGACGATTGGGCAGCGCATCCCGCCGATCACCTTGTTGTACCAGATCCACGCTTCCGGATTGATCGGCTCGCCGACGGTGCCCAGCAGGCGCAGGCGCGAGAGGTCGTGCTTGGCCGGGTGATGGTCGCCCCACTTCATGAAGGCGCGGATGGCGGTCGGCGCCGTGTAGAACACCGAGACGCCGTACTTCTCGCAGATCTCCCAGAACCGGTTCCGCTCCGGCCAGTCGGGCGCCCCTTCGTACATCACGCACGTCGCGCCGTTGGCCAGCGGGCCGTAGACCAGATACGAATGGCCCGTCACCCAGCCCACGTCGGCGGTGCACCAGAACACGTCGTCCTCGCGCAGGTCGAACACATACTTGGTGGTCGTCGCGACGCCGGTGAGGTAGCCCCCCGTCGTGTGCACGATGCCCTTCGGCTTGCCGGTCGTTCCCGAGGTGTAGAGAATGAACAGCACGTCCTCGGCGTCCATCGCCTCCGGCGGGCAGTCGGCCTTGGCCGTCTGCATCAGCCGGTGCCACCAGTGGTCGCGTCCCTCGCGCATCTGCGCGAACGACTCGTCGCCCATGCCGCCCGGACGGCGCTGCACCACCACCACGTGCTTCACGGTGGGCGCATCCTCGAGCGCCTTGTCGGTGTTGCGCTTGAGCGGCGTCACCTGGCCGCGACGGTAGCCGCCGTCGGAGGTAATCAGCACCTTCGCCTGCGCGTCGTTCATCCGGTCGCGCAGCGATTCGGGCGAGAAGCCGCCGAACACGACACTATGGATGGCCCCGATGCGCGCGCAGGCCAGCATGGCAATGGCGGCTTCGGGGACCAGCGGCAGGTAGATGCCCACGCGGTCACCGCGTTCGACGCCGAGCGACTTCAGGACGTTCGCGAACTTCTGCACCTCGCGATACAGGTCCCAGTAGGTAAGCACGCGCGCGTCGCCCGGCTCGCCTTCCCAGATGATGGCGGCGCGGTTGCGGTTCGGGCCGCGCACGTGCCGGTCGATGCAGTTCACCGAGACGTTCAGCCGGCCGCCGTGGAACCACTTCACGTGCGGCGGCGCCCATTCCATCGTCTCGGTGAATGGGACCATCCACTCCAGCTCGCGCGCCTCGCGCGCCCAGAACGCCTCGTAGTCGCGCGCGGCCTCCGCGTGCAGCGCGTCGTCCTGGACGACCGCGTGGTGGCGGAAGTGATCGGACGGCGGGAAGGAGCGATTCTCGGTGAGCAGCGTATCGAGGTCAGACATGACGATTGAAAATGGGGAATTCGGATGGCGATCAGGGAGCTCGATCGCGGCCAACGAATGGCGACAGCAGCGCGGGCCGCGGGAACGAACCGGACAGAGCATAGCGGCCGATGCGTGCCTCAGCAACGGAGGGACGGGTTGACCGGTGGTCTATCGGGGGCGCGAAGGGCCGGTCGAACCGCCGCACGCAATGTGACGATTGGGGCGTCCAACGTGACTATAACGGAAGTTGACGGTGTTGCGCGGCTTGCCGTTCCACGCGCACGAAGCAGGACGAAATGCCGCCGTTACAATGTGACGATCGCGTAAGTCACATTCCTGCAAGTAGTTATCACAACGTGACGACTGGCACGCTTTTCGCACTGTATGGGGACAACAACTGCACGCTGCAACACCCGACAAGAGCACACCCGTCGCGAGGCGGGGCCGCAAAGCCAGGAATCTCAGGGAACCGAGATGGTCCGGCTGCCGAAGGTGAGCGAGAGGTCCGAATGGACCCAGCACGGCAACCGGAAGGGCACGCGGAGGCGAAGGTCGGACGCAGCGGGGAGGATTCCCATGCATCCGCTCGGTCAACCAGATCGTGTTGTGCTGCAGGCGCCTGAGCGCCTCGTGTCCGAACATCGCCTCGACTTCCGGCGTGACGCGCTGGAGCGTCTCGCCAAGGCGGCATCGGACGGTGCGCGTCGCATCACCATCGATTTGCGCGACACACGCGAGGTCGACGCGAGCGGGCTTGGTGTCCTGGTGCTGCTCCAGAAGCGTGCGCGCGAGAGTACGCTCATCACCTGCCTCACGCATACGCCGCCGTCGGTGCGCCATCTGCTGCGCCTTACGCAGCTCGAAGCGCTCTTCGAGTTTGAGGACTGAGCGCCGGCGTGAAACGCCGCGCGCGGGCGCCGCGCCGCCAGCGGACTACCCTCGAAACGCGTTATTGTACCGGGTCTGGCCATCGCGGCCGGACCCGGTTCGGGCTTCTACCCATCCTGCCATGACGATCCCGTTTGCCACCCGTTCGCGCGCTGCGGTTCTCAGCGCCATCCTGCTCGCTGCCTGCGCACCGCAGCCGCCGGCTGCTGGTCCCACCCCGCTCTACGCCAAGCGCGCCGAGTCGGCAAAGGGAATGGTCACGGCGTCGCACGCCGACGCGGCCGCTGCTGGTGCGGCCATCCTGCGGCAGGGGGGCAATGCCGTGGATGCAGCCGTCGCGACCGCTTTCGCGCTCGCCGTCGTGGACCCGTCGCAGACCGGCATTGGCGCGGGGGGCGGAATGATCGTGTGGCAGCACGCGACCGGGCGGGCCGAAGGGCTCGACTTCTACGCGCGCACGGGGGCTGATCCCGATTGGGCGCGAGCGGACTCCGCCGCGATGCGCCGCCCCATCAATGGGCGTGCGGCAGGGGTTCCAGGCGCGGTGGCCGGACTGCTCGACGCCCACGCCAAGTGGGGCAAGCTGCCGCGCGCGCAGGTGATGGCGCCGGCCATCGCGCTGGCGCGTGACGGATTTATCGTCTCGCCGCTGCTTGCGCGCACGTCCGAGGGCGCCCGGGCCAAGTTGGCGGCCGACAGCGCTGCCGCGGCGCTATTCCTGCCGGGCGGCGTGGCCCTGCGTCCGGGCGAACGGCTGGTGCAGGCGCACCTGGCGCGCACGCTCGAGGCGATTGCCAAGGACGGCAAGGCGGCCTTCTATGAAGGGGTGCTCGCCGAGCGTGCGGTGGCCAAGATGCGCGAGATGGGAAGCCCCGTGACGGTGGCTGACTTCAAGAACTACCCGGTGGCGTTCAAGCGTCCGCTCTGCTCGGCATGGATGGGGTACACGCTGTTGTCGGCCGCGCCGCCGCTCGGCGGGGCCTCGCCGCTCGCCGCGCTCAACCTGCTGGACGCGACCAACGCCGCACAGCTTGGATCGCCGACCACGAACGGGGCCGCCGCGTTGCAGATGCTCGGCGCGCTGCGCGTCGCCTCGGCGGATGTCGGCCGGTTCCGTGGCGATCCGTCGGTCTTCGCCGTGCCGGCGCGCGGGCTGACCAGCCCTGCCTTCGCCGCCAAGCGAGCCGGCGCGATCGCTGGCCTGAACGGCGAGGCGACGGTCACCCCGGGCGATCCGTGGGCGGACGACGCCGCAGCGCCGTCTGGTGCCTGCGCGACACTCGATGGGTGGGGCGCCAGCGCGCTCGGCCAAGATAAGGTGGCAGCGACGCGCACCCCGCGTGCGGGCGGAGGCGACGATGAGGCGTGGGCCGGATCCAACACCACGCACTTCAGTGTGGTCGACGGCGATCGCAATGCCGTCTCGCTGACGTTCACGGTCGGCGTGCTGTTCGGCTCCGGCGTCTACGTCAACGGGTACTTCCTGAACTCCGGCGCTGCCAATCTCGACAACGCGACGCGCGGTCCGAATCGCTTCGCGAGTTCCACCATCTCGCCGACCATCATCTTGCAGGGGAATGACGTGCGTATGGTGGTCGGCGCCGCCGGCTCCCAGTACATCCCGACCTCCACGACGCAGGTCGCGTTCCGCCACCTCGCGCTCGGCGAGGATCCGTGGATGGCCATCGCATCGCCGCGCCTGCAGCCAGCGCAGGGCCGCTCCGTGGAAGTCGAGTCCGGCTTCGCTCCCGACGTCTACGCCGCACTGCGCGCCAAGGGTTATTACCCCCTGTCGCGCGTCGGCGACATCATGTTCGGCGGCGTCCACGCGATTGCCGTGGTGAAGGGCAAGTTGATCGGCGTGGCGGACCCGCGGCGGGACGGAGCGGCGATTGGGTACTGATCGACTACGCTGATTGAGCATAGGGAATCCGGATCACGACGGAGGATTTGGACGGCGGACTGCGACGCGCGATCGTCCCACGGGAGGTCGCATGTCGCCATCGCCAGTCGCCAGTCAACGTCGCATTCCGGATTCCACGTCCTCAGTCCCGTCGCGGGACGCCGTCGCTCGCCTGACGGCTGGTCCTGCGGTTGGTTCAATCGCCAATCGCAATCCCCAATCGCTATCTTTAATCGCAATCCGAATTCCCAATCCTCAATCGGTCTTCGCATATGCTTCACCCGTGGCACGACCTCCCCGTCGGCGCGCATCCGCCAGACACCGTCACGGCGGTCATCGAGATTCCGCGTGGCAGCCGCAACAAGTACGAGCTCGACAAGGAGTCGGGGCTCTTCAAGCTGGATCGCGTGCTGTACAGCGCCGTGCATTATCCCGGCGACTACGGGCTGATTCCGCGCACGCTGCACGAGGACGGCGATCCCCTCGACGTGCTGGTGCGCATCAACGAGCCGACCTTCGTGGGCTGTCTCATCGACGTGCGCCCCATCGGGGTGCTGCGCCTGCGCGACCGTGGCGAGCCGGACGACAAGATTCTCGCCGTCCCGGTGAACTCGCCGCACCACGAGGAGCACTTCGACATCGCCGATATGCCGCAGCACTACCTGCTCGAGATCGAACACTTCTTCCACATCTACAAGGATCTCGAGGGGAAGCGTTGCGAGATCGTGGGGTGGGGAAAGAGCGAGCAGGCGATGCAGGTGATCACCGAGTCGATGGCACGGTACGACGCCAAGCGCCACGAGTTGGTGCACGGCTGATTGGTGCACGGCTGATTGGTGCACGGCTGATTGGTGCACG
>JARIEY010000012.1 GCA_031127085.1 Gemmatimonadota bacterium
CGGATCGCTGGCGGCCAGCGGACCGGCGCGGACCGGCCATCCGCATCCGCGCGGCGCGGGGTCGTTCGCGCGTGTGCTCGGCCGCTACGTGCGCGAGCGCAAAGTGCTCACGCTCGGCGCGGCGATCCACAAAATGAGCGGGCTCGCTGCCGCGCGACTGCAGCTTTCCGGGCGCGGGCTGCTGCGCCCCGGGGCGGTGGGTGACGTGGTGGTCTTCGATCCTGCGACGGTCGCGGACACGGCGACGTTCGCCAATCCGTTCCAGTATGCGGTGGGGATCACCGCGGTCTTTGTGAACGGGTCGGCGGCGTTCCTCCATGGCGAGCGCGGAGCGCGCACGGGGCGTGCCGTGCGGGTGGGGTAGGAGGGCGCACCTGTCGGTGCCTTTGCCGTTGCGCGGTCGCGTGCTAACGTAGGGATTCGGCATGCGTGGGCCGGAGCGCCCCCTTGCGCTAAAATGCCATATGGTGATATAGTGATATATCACTTCGGCACCCCTCCTCCACCACGAGGTTTGCATGTTCAAGGTCAATGAAGGAACGCCCGATCGCGCCGTGCGCGTCCTGCTCGGCATCGCGCTCATTGCGCTGGCCATCACGAAGGACATGACGTGGGCCTGGATCGGCATCGTTCCGCTGCTTACGGGCGCGACGGGAATCTGCCCGCTCTACTCGGTGCTCGGCATCAACACGTGCGGCGTGAAGAAGGGTTAACGCCGCCAGCGAACCTCGGAAGCGGCCGCCTGCGGGCGGCCGCTTCGTCGTTCGCATACATTCTCCCCGGGTCGTTGCTCCCGTCGTTCAGCCCTTCCCCTTCGCCGTGGGTGTCCGCATGCGCCGCCTTGCCACGCTGCTCCTGATCGTTGTCGCGCTCCCTGTCTCGGCGCAGGCGCCCGATCCCTATCTGGCGCGCGTCAAGAAGCTGCTGGCCGTTTCTCCCGTCATCGACGGCCACAACGACGTGCCGTGGGAGATCCGCGAGAACCGCGCGATGCCGCGCGATGTCGACCACTTTGACCTGCGCACCGACCTCAAGGGGCAGGATACCGACCTCGCCCGCATGAAGAAGGGCGGGCTCGGCGGGCAGTTCTGGTCGATCTACATTCCCGGCGACGCGAAGGACTCAGGATACGCCCGCATCCAGCTGGAGCAGTTCGACATCGCCCGGCGGATGATTGCCAAGTACGGCAAGGAGATGGTGTTCGCCAAGACGGCCGATGACGCGCGCCGCGCGATGGCGCAGAAGAAGTTCCCGTCCTTTCTGGGGATGGAGGGCGGTCACGCGATTGAGAATTCGCTGGGCGCGCTGCGCGCCTATTACGACCTGGGCGCGCGCTATATGACGCTCACGCACAACGTGACGCTCGACTGGGCCGACGCCGCGCTCGGCAAACAGGCGCACGGCGGCCTCACGCCGTTCGGCAAGGAAGTCATTCGTGAGATGAATCGGATGGGGATGATCGTCGACCTGTCACACGTGTCACCGGCGGTGATGAGCAATGTGCTGGACATCACCGAGTCGCCCGTGATGTTCTCGCACTCCTCGGCGCGCGCCCTCTCCGATCATCCGCGCGATGTGCCCGACTCCATCGTGCTGCGCGTGAAGAAGAACGGTGGTGTGGTGATGGTGACGTTCGTGCGCGAGTTCGTCTCGCAGAAGAACCTCGACTGGCGCACCGTGCGTACCGCGCGTCGCCGCGAACTCGCGGCCGGGTTCGGCGGCGACACGGCGCGCCTGCGCATCGCCATGGAGGAGTGGCTTCGCGCCAACCCCGAGCCGATCGTGACCCTCAAGGATGTGGCCGACCACTTTGATCACCTGAAGAAGCTCATCGGCGCCGACCACGTGGGGATCGGTGGCGATTTCGATGGTACGGGCGGCGAGTACATTCAGGGGCTCGAGGACGTGTCGAAGTATCCGGACCTGCTGGTCGAACTCGCGCGTCGCGGGTGGACCGACGACGAACTGCGCAGGGTGGCCAACGGCAACATTCTTCGCGTACTCGCAGAGAACGAGAAGGTGGCGGCCCGCCTGCAAAAGTCGCGCAAGCCGAGCACTCGGACCATCGACGAGTTGGATCGCGGGCCGCGGATGTAGCCCCCGTTGGCACGTCGCGTAGGGAATCGAAGGGCCGCCAGTACTGGGCGGCCCTTCGCGTTCGCGCTAGCTCCCCGTCTGCGCCACGAGCCAGTGCCGCAGCGACGGCAGGTCGCTGACGAGGGCCGCGCCGATGGCGTCGAGCGACGGGCGATAGGCCCCAACCGCGGCACCGCCGACGACAATCCGCACGTCGTCGCGGAGCGCGCCCCGGAGGGCGCGCAGTTCGCCGTCCATCAGGGGATCGTCCAGGGGAAAGACGACACTCAGGGCCACCGCGCGTGCGTGGCTCACGGCGGCGGCATCGGCGATCACGGAGGCCGGGAGATTCGGGCCCAGATAGACGACGCGCCATCCGGCCGCGGCCGCCGTGGCCGCGGCGAGCGCAGCGCCAAGCTCGTGCCACTGCCCCGCGGGCGTGGTGACCAGCAGCACGGGGGCATCGGGGGCGGGGGCATACTGGTCGGTGAGCCAGCCGAGCAGGCGCCGCACCGCCGAGGTGGCCATATGCTCGTGCGCGGGCGAGAGCGTGCCGCCGTGCCAGCGGTCACCCGTGGTGCGCACGAGCGGCGAGACGACGCCGTCGAGCAGTTCATCCATCGACAGGCGCAGCGTGGCCTGGCGCAGCGTGTGCTCGAGCGCGTGGCCGTCGAGTGCCTCAACGGCGCCGAGCGCATCGGCCAGGAAGGGCTGCGCGGCGAGCGCGTGCGGCGTCTGCCGCGCCAATACCCCCGCCTCCTCGGCCCGCACCAGCTGCGTCAGCGCCTCACTGCTCAGCGAGGCCACGGAGGCGATGTTGCGTCCCGCTTCGACGGCCCGCGCGAGCAGGCGCAGTCGCGCGACATCGGCTTCGGTATACCAGCGCTGGCCGCCGGGCGACCGGTTCGGGTGCACCACCCCATACCGACGTTCCCACGCCCGGAGGACATCCGGAGAGAGCCCCGTGCGTTCGGCGACGAGGCGCATCGGCAGCATATCGTGGGGGCGGGCGGCGGTATCGTTCACAGTCGCGGGAAAGGTAGGTCGTCCGACGAGAGCCGGAAGGGAACGCGCGGCGGGTGGTGGGGCGTTGAGGGAACGAATGACCCTGCAGTCCCTAACGCCGGCTTGTCCGGCCTGGGTCCCGCATGTTCTCGCCCCGGTCCTGGCTTCTTACCACCTCGCTCT
Organism: Gemmatimonadota bacterium; assembly: GCA_031127085.1. Lineage (GTDB taxonomy): Bacteria > Gemmatimonadota > Gemmatimonadetes > Gemmatimonadales > Gemmatimonadaceae > PNKL01. The sequence continues at coordinate 3,265 of JARIEY010000012.1, forward strand.
CGGTGCCGCGCGCCATCGGCGACATCTTTCCGTTCTTCGCCGATGCGTCGAATCTCGGGCGCATCACGCCGCCGGAACTGCGCTTCACCATCCGCACGCCAATGCCGGTTCCAATGTTCGCGGGCGCCTTGATCGACTATTCGATCGGCGTCTGGGGCGTGCCGATGCGATGGCGCACGCTCATCAGCCACTGGGAGCCGCCGTTTCGTTTTGTCGATGAGCAACTGCACGGCCCGTACGCGCGTTGGGTGCACGAACATCGGTTCACCCCCATTCCCGGTGGCACGCGCATCGACGACGCGGTGACCTTTCAGTTGCCGTTCTCCCCGCTCGGTGACCTCGCCTCCCCGGTGGTGCATCGCATGCTGCGCCGCATCTTCGCCTACCGCCAGGAGCTCGTGTCCGATCTGCTGACCGCCGGCACCGCCGGGGGGATTGTCTCGCCGGTGGTGATCGTGCGCGCGCCACTGTCGGGCAACGAGACGGCGGCGCCCGCCGTGTGACGGTTGCCGCTGGCGCGTGACGGCGACCGGTCGAATGTGACACCGGCACGCTTGCGTTGTGATGCCTGAATCGTCGACAGTGTAGTCAGCGACGGGTTGCACGACAGCGGTCCGTTGCGTCAAGGCGGTGGGAGGGTTTGATGCTCATCCCGGCAGGCAGGACGTATCCGGTGTTCACGGCGAGGCCCACGCCGGTAGCCACGGGACGCGCGGCGGTTGAGCGCATCCGCCCGGATGTGATGGCACGTATCGCCGGCAGCATCACTCCCTCGCCCGATGCGGCCGGGGTGGTCAGCCTCTCAGAGCTCGTGAGCGAGCGCGTTCGCAAGGCGGGATTCCTGCACCAGGCCATCAATGTGCGCGTGCGCTGCGACCTGCCGTGCGGCGACGTGGTGGTGACGGCCCAGCGGCGCCAGGTCGAGAGTGCGCTGGTCGCGATCCTGCGCGGCACGGCGGCCGCGGCCGAGATCTCACACGCGGCGGTGGATGTGCTGGTGCGGGTGCGTCGTGACGCCACGCACGGCCTGCTGCAGGTGGTGGAGCACACCACCGGGTTCAGTGCCGCGCATATGGCGAGCATCTTCAACCTGAACTTCGCCCGCACGGTCAACCGCGAGGCGGCCGAGGGTGTGGCGGCCTTCCGCGAACTGTCGGAGCAGCTGCGCGATACGCTCGAGACGTACTACGAGCCTGGCGTGGGCGCGACGTTCAGTCTGCGTTGGCCGCTGGAGCCGGAGGAGTAGCCGCAGCGGGTGTGTGAACGCGAGGGGGCGGGGCGCGAAGCGCGCTATCGCTGGGCGAGCGCCTCGCCGACGACGTCGAGCACCCGCGTGACCGTCTCGACGGTGTGGTCGCCCATATGCCCTACGCGAAACGTGGTGGCGGCCAGCTTGCCGTAGCCCGGTCCCATGACATAGCCGCGTCGTTCGACCTCGACCAGCAGGGCGCGAGCGTCGATGCCGGCCCCCGTCTTCACGACGGTCACGGTCGCGCTGCGCGAGCCGGCGGGGGCAAGAATGCCCTCGATGCGGCCGCTCGGCCGCTGATGCTCCACCCACGCGTGCGTCACCGAGGTCATCGCGGCGTGGCGCGCCCAGCGGCATTCGATCCCCGTGGGGCCAATGGCTGCCATCTGCGCCTCGAGCGCGTACATCAGCGACACGGCCGGTGTGTTGGGCGTCTGTCGCTTGGCGGCGTACTGCGCGAACTCGACGATGTCGAAATAGCGGCCGCGCGCCGGCGCGTCCTTGGCCTGCGCCAGATAGCGGTCGCTGACGCAGCAGAAGGCGAGGCCTGGCGGCAGGGCCAAAGCCTTTTGCGAGCCGGTGAGGATGAAATCGAGGCCCCACGCGTCCGTCTCCACGGGCATGCCGCCCATTCCGGAGACCGAATCGATCAGCGAAAAGGCGCCGTGCGCGTGCGCGAGTTCGGCGATTGCCTGCACATCCTGTGCGGCACCGGTGGACGTTTCCGAATGCGCGGCCGTGACGGCAGCGAAACGGCGGTCACGCAGGGCCTGCTCGACGCGCTCGAGCGGGACCACCTCGCCGTACGCGACCTCGAGGGCCTCCACCGTGCGGCCACAGGCGCGGGCGATCTCGGCGAAGCGCGCGGAGAAGGCACCGTTCACCAGCGAGAGGATGGGACCGGCCGGCGCGTTGCGAATGGCGGCTTCCATCAGACCGGTGGCGGACGAGCTGGAGATGAACACCGGACGTGACGTGCGAAAGAGCCGACGCAGGCCGTCGTCGCAGTGCGCGTACAGGGTCTCGAACTCGGCGCTGCGGTGCGAGATCATCGGGCGCTGCATGGCCGCCAGGATCTCGGGACGCACCTCGGTGGGGCCGGGGAGGAAGAAGGTGCCGAAGTGGGGCGACGTCATGCGGAGAGGGCGTGGGCGACGAGGGCGGAGAACGAGTCGAGAACGAGCGCGGCGCGCGCCACCACGGCGTCGCGCCGGACAAATCCAATGTACGCGGCAAACGTCTCGACCGCCGGGATCATCGCGGCGTCGGTGGAGCCGTCGCCCACCGCCAGAATGGGGCGCGCGAGGAACAAGTGGTCGAGGACGACCGGCTTGCCGCGCTGCGTAGCCAGCGGCGTAGGAACGACGCCGATGAAGCGGCCGTCGTCATCAAGCTCCACCTCCACGGCGTGCACGTGGTCGTCGGCGATGCCGAGCGATCGCGTCATCGGGAGCAGCGCGGCGCGCAGCCCGCCGCTGACCACGTGCACGGCAACACCGGCCGCCTGCAGGGCGGCAACGGCGTCCGCGGCCCCGGGGGCGAGCGTGTCGATGTAGGCGTGGGCGAGTGCGTGCAGGTCGAGCGAGGTTGGTTCGATGAGGGCGAGGCGACGCGTGTACACCTGATCGAGCGCGACGTGGCCGTCCATCGCCTGCGCGGTCAGCGCTTCGACCGACCGCTGGACCTCCTCGCCACGCCGCGCGGCAAGCCAGTCGATGCCCTCGATTGCGGACAGCGTCGAGTCGGCGTCGAGCACCACGGTGGCATAGCGTCTCACAGAATGTTTCCCGGCGCGAGCCGGCCTTCCGGGTCGAACGCCTGCTTGAGTGCGCGCATCACCGCGAGCTGCCGCGACCCGGCCTGCAGCCCAAGCCACTTGGCCTTCACCTTGCCGATGCCGTGCTCGGCGGCGACCGTGCCGCCCATTGCCAGTACGGCGCGCAGCGTCTCGGCGATGGCCTGCTCAACGCGCGTCACCTCAGCGGGATCGCGCGCCACGAAGTTCTGGTGCGGGTGCCCGTTGCCCAGGTGTCCGTAGGTGACCGGCGACAAACCGTGCTCGGCATTGATCGTCGCCGCCTGCGCGAGCGCGGCGGCGGCGAGCCGATACGGGACGGCCCAGTCGGTGCTCATCCGTCGCCCGCCCTGCGGCAGGTACGGCGCGGTGCGCTCGTGCATCGCGGCGGGGAGGGCGTGGCGCAGCCGGCGCGCTTCGCGCAGGGCGTGCTCGCCATCGAAGACGCGCACGTCGACATCGCGGGCGCCGAACTGTTCGCCCAGCGCGAGCCAGGCGTCGAGCGGCGGCTCGCGGTCGCCCGCCTCCTCCAGGTAGACCATTGCGCCGGCGTTCGGAGCCCACGCCGCGTCGCCCATCGCGGCGCGCGCGATGGCGAAAGACTCGCCGTCGAAATACTCCAGGCAGCGCGGTGCGACGCCGGCCGTTTCGCGCGCGGCGACGATGAATGCGAGCGCGCGCTCCGCGTCGGGGAAGGGCACGCCCAGTCCAAGCACCTGCACCGGCACGGGGAGCAGGCGCAACTCCGCTTCGGTGACTATGCCGAGGGTTCCTTCGCTCCCCACGAACCAGTCGACGGGATCGTGCGCGAGGTGAAACCCGACCGTGTTCTTTTCCACGCCGGGGCGCGCGGCGGTGAAGTCGGTGCCATCGGCGAGGACGGCGCGCACCGACTGCACGTGCGCGCGCGTGGGGCCATAGCGCAGCGTACGCGGCCCCGACGCGTTGCAGGCGATCGCTCCGCCCACGGTGCACTCTTCTTCGCTGGTCGGATCGGGGGCGAAGAACAGGCCGTGGGGCGCGCACGCGCGCTGCAGGTCGCCAATGAGCACGCCGGGTTCCACGCGCGCGATGCGGCGCGCGGGATCGATGTCGAGGATACGCGCCATCGCGCGCGTGGAGAGCAGCCAGTCGAGCGCCGCGACCGACGCGCCCGTGGTGCTGGTCTGCGCGCCAGCGGCGGTGACGCATCGCCGTTCCGATGCCGCCTGCCGCATCAGCTCTACGGTCTCCTCGTGCGACTCGGGACGCGCCACCGCCTCGGGGACGCTGCGCAGCCCCGACACGTCGCGCGCGTACCCCTCCAACGCCGACGGGTCGCGGAGCAGGGTCAGACTCACGCGTCGCCCCCAAAGCGCACGATCGTGGCGCTGCGCACGTCGCGCAGCGCGGTCAACGAGGCGCGCACGTGCGCGGGCGGTGCGCCGTCGATGGTCACCACCGCCAGCGCATCGCCCCCGGCCGCCAGACGGGCCTGATGATATTCGGCGATGTTGACGCCAGCGTCGGCCAGCGCCGTGCCAACGCGGCCGATGACACCGGGGACGTCGTGATTGGTGAGCACCACCAGCGTGCCGCGCGGCGCGACGTCGACGTGGAAGTCGGCGATGCGGGTGAGGCGCGGCGGCATATCGAGCGCCGCGACGCCGCCCACGCGCATACTCTGCGATCCGGCGACGAGCCGAACCTCGATGGCGCGAGAGTGCGGGGCGAAGCCGCCTTCGCCGTGCGCCAGCACGAGGCCGCGCGCCGTGGCGAGCGCACGCGCGTTGATGAGGTTCAGCCGTTCGGACTCGATCACACCCTCAAGCGTGCCCGCGGCGGCGGCGGCGAGCAGTGCGCCAGCGCTCGACGTCAGGTCTTCGCCCATCTTCAGCGTGACGGAGTCGATGGCCGTGGCGCCGCGCTCGGCCAGCAACGCACGGGCCACCGCCGCCGCGCGCCGCGCGAGCAGCAACGCCGGGCCGAGCGTGGCCGCGTCTTCGCCGGCCAGCGCGCCGTTGAGCGAGCGGGACAGGTCGCCATTCAGCAGGGCGTCGCGCACGGCGGCGCAGGCATCCACCGCGACGTTGCGCTGCGCTTCGGCCGAGGAGGCGCCGATGTGCGGCAGCAGGACGACGTTCGGGTAGCCGCGAAACGCGTGGTCGCCGGTGAGCGGCTCCTTGAGATACACGTCGAGCACCGCGCCGGCGACGTGCCCCGCGTCGAGCGCCGCGCGCAACGCGTCATCGTCCACGATGCCGCCGCGCGCCATGTTCACCACCACGGCCCCCGGCCGCAGTCTACGCAGGGCACTGGCGTCGATCATTCGCGTCGTCTCGTCGGTGAGCGGCACGTGCACGGTGACGATCTGCGCCGCTTCGAGCAGCGCGTCGAGCGTCGCGGCGCGTTTGACGCGCAGGGCCGCAAAGCGCTCGTCGCTGACGTACGGGTCGTAGGCGTGCACCTCCATGCCAAACGCGTGTGCCCGGTGCGACACCTCGCCGCCAATGCGCCCCAGCCCCACGATCCCCAGCGTCTTGCCGCGCAGTTCCGTGCCGAGCAGGTCAGACCGCTCCCAGCGCCCCTCGTGCATTGAGGAGTCGGCGCGCGTGAGATGCCGCAGCAGCGAAATGACGCCACCGAAGAACAACTCCGCCACGGCCACGGTATTCCCCGCCGGCGCGTTGATGACGGCGATGCCCAGTTCCGTGGCGACATCCATCGCCACGTTATCCACGCCGACGCCGGCGCGCCCCACCACCTTGAGTCGGCTCGCGCGCCGCAACAGCGGTTCGCTGATGCGCGTGGCACTGCGGCCGATGATGGCGTCGTATTGATCGACCCGCTCCAGCAGCTCGGCTGCCGGCAGGGTGGGGAGTTCGTCGATCGTGAACTCGGGCACGGCGCGGAGGAGCTCTACGCCTTCACGATCGACTTCGTCGGTGACCAGGATGCGCACGGGCATCGGGCGGGGGAGGGGGAAGGGAGCAGGGGCAGCTGGCGGAGGGACCACTGTAATTTGCCTTCGGGGTTGCGCCGACGCGACTGCGCCGGCGCGACAGCGGCGGCGCCCCCGAGTTGGCACCGGGCCGCGTTGGGAGCAAATTCCGGGTGTGCGGCGTTGATCTGTGACCAATGCCATTCCCCCCTTCGCGGAGTTGTCGATGAACGGTCGTTTGCTTGCCCTCTTCGTTCTGGTTCCTTCTCTGGCCACCGCTCAGGGGCCGCTCAAGGCCGCGCTCAGCAGCCGCGCGACGGTGGAAGCCGCACTGAACCCGCCGCGTGAGGCCGGCAAGCCCGCCCCCAAAGCGCTGGTCATCAAGATTGAGTACGGCCAGCCCCACGCGCGCGGCCGCGAGGTGCCCGCGGAGCTGTCGAAGGTCGAGACGATCTGGCGCACCGGGGCCAACTCCTCCACGACGCTGACCACCGATGCGGACCTCGAGATCGGCGGTGCGTCGGTGCCGAAGGGCGCCTACTCGCTGTACTCGGTGCGCACCGAGGGCGGCTACCAGCTGATCATCAACAGCAACACGGGCCAGTGGGGAACGCAGTACGACAAGAGCAAGGACGTCGCCCGCGTAGCGCTGACCGCCCGCACGCTGGCCGAGAGCCGGGAGTCGCTGCAGATCGCGCTGGTGCCGGCAAGTGACCAGGCACCAAAGGGTGTCCTGACGATCGTGTGGGGGAAGCTCGAACTCTCCACCACCTGGTCGGCGAAGTAGATTTCGGGGGGCGGCAATCGCCGCCCCCTTTTTTCGTCCCACCCCTACGTCCGCTCGCCATGCCCGCTCCGCGCCTTCAGGCCCTGCACGACGCCGGCCAGAGTCTCTGGCTCGACTATATCGATCGCCCCATGCTGCACAACGGAGAGCTGGCCCGCCGCATTCGCGACGACGTGCTGACGGGGATGACCTCCAACCCGGCGATCTTCGAAAAAGCGCTGGCGCAGGGGACGGCCTACGACGCGCAAGTGGAGGGGCTCATGGGCGAGCGGACCTCTTGGCAACTGTTCGAGGAACTGGCCGCCGCCGATGTGCGCGCGGCCTGTGATCTGTTCCGCGACGTCTACGATCGCTCGGCTGGCGTCGACGGGTACGTGTCGCTGGAGGTGTCACCCAACGTCGCCAACGATGCCGAGGGCACGGTGCGCGAGGCGCGGCACCTGTGGGCGCTGGTGGACCGGCCGAATGTGATGATCAAGGTGCCCGGCACCGACGCCGGCGCTGCGGCGCTTCGCCAGCTGATCGCCGACGGGATCAACGTCAATGTGACGCTGCTCTTTGCAGTGGACGCGCACGCCCGGGTGATCGAGGCGTACATCGCCGGCCTCGAGGCGCGTGCCGCGGCCGGCGCGCCGCTGGCGTCGGTGGCCAGTGTGGCGTCGTTCTTCGTGAGCCGCGTGGACAGCGAGATCGACAAGCGGCTCGACGCGCAGGTGGCGCGTGGCACGCTTTCGGCGGACGCGGCCGCTGCGATCAAGGGGAAGGCGGCGGTGGCCAACGCCAAGCTGGCGTACCACCTGTTCACCGATCGGTTCAGTGGGACGCGCTGGGAGGCGCTGGCGGCGCGCGGCGCGCGCGTGCAGCGTCCGCTCTGGGCGAGCACCTCCACCAAGAACCCCGCCTATCGCGACGTGATTTACGTGGAGGAACTCGTGGGTCCGCAGACGGTGAACACGCTGCCGCCCGCGACCTTGGAGGCCTTCCGCGACCACGGCGACACCCGTCGTTCCATCGATGAAGACTTGGTGGGCGCCAAGCGCGCGCTCGCCGCGGTGGAGTCCACGGGCATCTCCGTCCGCGAGGTGACGGACCAGTTGCTTGGTGAAGGGCTGGCGTCTTTCCAGAAGTCGTTCGACACGCTGCTGGCCGGCCTCGAGGCCAAGGCAAGCGCGCTCGGACGCCCCGTGTCTGCCGGCCGCTGAGGGCCTTGTCATGCCAAATCGTTCCAAGCGCACCAAGGTGGTCTGCACCATCGGCCCCGCGTCGTCCACGCCCGAGGCGCTGCGCGCGCTGATGCAGGCGGGGCTCGACGTGGCCCGCATCAACTTCTCGCACGGCACGCACGCGCAGCACGCGGCGCGCATCACCGATATCCGCCGCATCGCCTCCGAGCTGAACCGCCCGGTGGCGATCCTCGGCGATCTGCAGGGCCCGCGCATTCGCGTGGGCAACCTCGAGCAGCCGGTGCAGCTGGAGGAGGGGGCCGAGCTCACGCTCGCGCATGAGAGCGTGGCGCGCCCCGGCGACCTGCCGGTCACGTATGACGGGCTCGCCAAGGACGTCCACGCCGGTGCGCGCATTTTGCTCGACGACGGTTTGCTCGCGCTCGACGTGCTGGCCGTCGAGGGAGATTTCGTGCACTGCCGCGTGGTGTACGGCGGGTTGCTGAAGTCGCACAAGGGAATGAATCTTCCCGGCGTGCAGGTGTCGGCGCCGACGCTGACCGAAAAGGATCTGGTCGACATCGCCTTCGCGGTGGAGCACAACCTCGACTACCTGGCGCTCTCGTTCGTGCGTCGGCCGTCGGATCTCGCCGAGTTGCGCGCCCTCGTGCCCAAGGGCGTGCTGCTCGTCTCCAAGATCGAGAAGGACTCGGCGCTGCTCGACATCGAGGAGATTCTCAAGGCGTCCGACGCGGTGATGGTGGCGCGCGGCGACCTGGGCGTCGAACTGCCCTTTGAAGAAGTGCCCATCGCGCAGAAGCGCATCATTGCCCTGGCCAACCGGTTTGGCCGCCCCGTGATCACGGCGACGCAGATGCTCGAGTCGATGATCACCAATCCGCGGCCGACGCGCGCCGAGGCGAGCGATGTCGCCAACGCGATCTTCGACGGCACCGACGCGGTGATGCTGTCTGCCGAGACGGCGAGCGGCGCGTATCCCAAGCTGGCGGTCGAGGCGATGGTGCGCATTGCGTGCGAGGCCGAGCGGCATCCGGTGCCGCGCGGCGTCGGTGCCGATCGCGTCGAGCCGGGGCAGGCGAGCGTCGAGGAGACGATTGCCGGCGCAACGGCAACGGCGGTGCGTATGCTTGGCGCGGCGGCCATTGTCGTATTCACCAAGTCGGGCTTCGCGGCGCGCATCGTCGCCGCGCGACGCCCGGGCGTGCCCATTGTCGCGATGACGGACCAGGCGCGCACGTACCGGCAACTCGCGCTCGTGTGGGGCGTGACGCCTGTGCTCGTGCCGCATGCCGACACGTACGAGCAGATGGCGTGGAGTGCGCGCGGCATCGTGGTGGATATTGGAATCGCCAAGCCCGGCGATCGCGTGGTGATGACGGCGGGCGTGCCGTTCGACGTGCCGGGCACCACCAACACGCTCAAGGTGGAGACGGTGTGAAGCTGACGTTCCTCGGCACCGGCACGAGCTTTGGCGTGCCGGTGGTCGGCTGCCGCTGCGCCGTGTGCCGCTCCGGGGACCCGCGGGACAAGCGAACGCGCGTTGGCGTCGTCGTGGAGGTGGGGCAGACGCGTCTGCTGATCGACACGCCGCCCGAGCTGCGCCTGCAGCTCATCGCCACCGGCATTGAAGACGTGGATGCCGTGCTCTTCACGCACGACCACGCCGATCATACGCACGGGCTCGACGACATTCGCGCCATCTCGGTGCGGCGCGAGGGGGCGATGCCGGTGTATGGCCCGCCTGAAACGCTCGAGGCGCTGCGGCTGAAGTTCCCCTACATCTTTGACGAGCGCGTGCGCGCGCAGCCCGGGACGTACAAGCCCGAGGGGACGATGATTCCCCTCGCGCCGGGGGTCACGACGCGCATTGGCGATGCCGACGTCACGCCCTTTGAGGTGCCGCACGGCGCCTGGCGGGTGTTCGGCTACCGCATTGGCGGGCTCGGCTACATCACCGACGCCAAGACGATTCCCGATGCGGCCTTCGCGCAGTTGCAGGGCGTCGAAGTGCTGGTGATCAACGCGCTCTTCCGCACGCCGCACCCCACGCACCTGAGCCTCGGCGAGGCGGTGGCGGCGGCACGACGGGTCGGGGCGCGGCAAACCTGGCTGACGCACCTGACGCACGACAACCTGCACGCCGCGCTCGCGGCGGAGTTGCCCAGCGACATTCAACCGGCCTTCGATGGCCTTGCCGTGGAGTGGTAATGGCGTTCACGCTCGATGTGACCTCGATGAGGGAGCCGGCAGTTCCCGCCGGCGTGCGCGATGACGACTGGACCGGCCTCGCCGAGCGCTTCCGTGCCGCGCACGCGGCGGTGGCGGCCGTGGCGGCCACCGGAGTGCTCGGTTACCGCGAGTTGGAGCAGCAGCGCGCCGAGCGCACGCGCGTGACGGCCTTCGCCGCGTCGGTTCAGGGACGCTACGATGACATCGTGGTCCTCGGGATCGGCGGGTCGTCGCTGGGCGCGATCGCGTTGCGCACGGCGCTGCTTCCCCCTGCCTGGAATGCGCGCACGGCCACCCAGCGCGGCGGGCGCCCGCGACTGCACGTGCTGGACAACGTGGATCCGCGCACCATCGCGGGCGTGCTCGACATCGTGGCGCTGCCCCGCACGCTGTTCGTGGTGATCTCCAAGTCGGGCGGGACCATTGAGACGCTGGCGCAGTATCTCGTGGTGCGCGAGCGGCTGGCGCGCGAGGGGCTGGATGCCTCGCAGCACTTGGCGTTTGTGACCGACCCGGCGAAGGGCGCCCTGCGCGCCATCGCCACGCGCGACAGCATTCCGGTGTTTGCGGTGCCGCCCAATGTGGGCGGGCGTTTCAGCGTGCTCTCGCCGGTTGGCACGCTCCCCGCCGCGCTCTGCGGCATTGACGTGGAGGCGCTCTGCGCCGGCGCGATGGCGATGCGCGACGCCACGATGGGCGACGTGCTCGACGAGAACATGGCCGGGCTGTTCGCGACGCTGCAGTGGCGCGCGCACTCGCAGGCCGGGCAGGCGATGCACGTGATGATGCCGTACAGCGACGCGCTGCGCGACCTGGCGCCGTGGTTCGTGCAGTTGTGGGCCGAGTCGCTGGGCAAGGTCGATGCGGACGGCCGGCACGTGGGCCCGACGCCGATTGCCAGCGTCGGCGCCACCGATCAGCACAGCCAGGTGCAGCTGTTCATGGAAGGCCCCGCAGACAAGACCGTGACCTTCCTGCGAGTCGAGGGTTCGGCGGACGACGTGCTGATCCCGTCGCTCGAGGCCGGCGAGAAGGCGCTCGCTTTTCTGGGCGGGCACACGCTGGGCGAGTTGCTCGACGTCGAGTGCCGTGCAACGGCGAGCGCGCTGGCCCGGGCTGGCCGCCCGTCGATGACGATGACGGTGGGGGCGGCCGATGCGTGGCATCTGGGCGGGCTGCTGATGTGGCTGATGCAGGCTACGAACTTCGGCGGAGCGCTGTACCGGGTGAATCCTTTGGATCAGCCTGGGGTAGAACTTGGTAAGCGGTTGGCAAATAAGGAGTTGGGGCACCCTGACCTCCGCGACGTGGTCGTGGATGGCGGGGGGGCGGCGCAGGCGGCTGCTCTGCGGCGCGTGCGGGTCGGCTGACGCGCGGTATTCGGTTGCCCCCCGCCTCAAAAAGGGGCAAATTCAACAGGCTGTTCCCTCCCGTGTTCGCACGGTCCGGCGCCGCGTGCGCGCCACCTTCATAAGAGTACCTGACATGTCGAATCCGCTCGACTCATTGCACCGCGTTCTCGGGCCCGTGGCGGCCGTTGAGAACAATCGTATGATCCTCAAGGAGCCGGCCTCCCTCGCGTCGACGCGAATGGATGAACTGGCTCGCCTCGCCGTGTTCGGCGACGCCGACGAAAAGGAGTGGGCCCGCTGGGCGATTCACGAGCTCGGCCAGATGGTCGGCGTGCGTTCGGCGTCGATCCACGAGCTGTATATGGCCCGCGGGCGCGGCGAGATCGCCGGCTTCACGGTGCCCGCGATGAACATTCGTGGCATGACGTATGACACGGCGCGCGCGATCTTCCGCGCCGCGATCAAGCTCAACGCCGGCGCGTTCCTGCTGGAGATTGCGCGCAGCGAAATCGCGTACACGGACCAGCGGCCGTCGGAATACGTGGCCGTGATGACCGCGGCCGCGCTCCGCGAGGGGTACCGGCACCCGATCTTCATTCAGGGCGACCACTTCCAGGTCAACGCCAAGAAGTATGCGGTGGATCCGGTGGCCGAGGTGTCGGCCGTGAAGGCGCTCGCCACTGAGGCGATCGCCGCCGGCTTCTACAACATCGACCTCGACACGTCGACGCTGGTTGACTTGTCCAAGCCGAACCTCGAGGAGCAGCAGCGCCTCAACTATGAGATTGGCGTGGAGCTCACGCGCTACGTGCGCGGTCTCGAACCCGCTGGCGTGACGATTTCGCTGGGTGCGGAGATCGGCGAAGTGGGGACGGAGAACTCGACGGTTCCAGAACTGCGCGCGTTCATGAACGGCTACAACGCCACGCTGCTCAAGCAGGCGCCGGGCATGGTAGGCATTTCCAAGATTTCGGTGCAGTCGGGGACGTCGCACGGCGGCGTGGTGCTGGCCGACGGTTCCATTGCCGACGTCAAGCTGGACTTCCAGACGCTCGAGGATCTGGGACGCGTGGCACGCACCGAATACGGGCTGAGCGGCGCGGTGCAGCACGGCGCGTCGACCCTTCCCGACAAGATGTTCAACAACTTCCCGCGCACCGAGACGGCGGAGATCCACCTCGCCACCGGCTTCCAGACGATGCTGTACGACATGATCCCCGACGCCTTGCGCGAGGAGATCTATGCCTGGCTGCGCGAGGCCGCCAAGGATGAGCGCAAGGCGGGCGACAGCGACGAGCAGTTCTTCTACAAGTCGCGCAAAAAGGCGCTCGGCCCGTTCAAGAAGGCGCTGTGGTCGCTGCCGGCCAGCACGCAGGCCGAACTGGCCCGCGCGTACGACGCGAAGTTCGAGTTCCTGTTCTCCCAGCTGGGCGTCGGTGGCACTTTGCCGTACGTCGAGCGGTATATCGATGCACCCGACCAGCGCCGGCCCTCGCCCGCGCTGGGCGGTACGGCGGTTGAAGCGGCGCCCGACGACGCCGAAGCCGGCGAGTAGGGCAGGGACGTGCCGCGGGGCGCGAACGTGCGCGCCCCGCACCATTCATTCGGAGAGACCATGCGCAAGATGTTCTTGATGGCGGCTGCGGCGGTGATCGCCGTGACCGGCTGTGTGTCGAAGAAGGACTACGAAAAAGAGCTCGAGCAGGTGAAGCTGATTTCGGCCGAAAAGGACTCGCTCCTCAAGGACGTGATGGCGACGACGCAGTTCATCGCTGACGTCAACACGGAACTGGGCCGCGTGCGCGACGCCAAGGCCGGGAAGCCGGTGCAGGGCGCCGCGGGCGAACTGCCCAATCCGTCGCCGGCCGAGCAGCGCACGCAGATGCTCGAGCGCATCAAGCAGCTGACCGACCGGGTGAACGAGGCCGAAGCGCGCCTCGCTGCCAGCCGCCAGCGCGTCGCCGCGCTGTCGGGTGACAACGCCGCGCTCACCAAGCAGCTGGCCCAGTACGACTCGACGATCACGGCGTTCAAGTCGATCATCGACAACCAGAAGGCCGAGATTGCGTCGCTCAACGCCCAGGTCAGCGCGCTGACGGGCGAGGTGGCGGTGCTCAAGACCGACAAGGCGCAGCTGACCAGCGAGAAGGAGACGCTGACCAGCGAGAAGGCGGCGCTGACGGTCGAGCGCAACACGGTCTACTACGTCATCGGCACCAAGGATGAACTCCGCAAGAAGGGGATCATCGTCAAGAAGGGCGGCATCCTGGGCATCGCGGCGACCGATATTCCGGCGACGACGCTGAACCCGGCCGACTTCACGTCGGTGGACAAGACCAAGACGGCCGAGATCGCGCTGCCGAACCCGGACAAGGGCTATCGCATCCTGTCCCGCCAGGACGTGACGGCGGCGGAAGCTGCGCCCCCGAAGGGTGGCTACAAGGGCGCGATCAAGATCACCAACGCGGAGCAGTTCTGGGCCGCGTCCAAGTTCCTCATCATCGTGCAGAACTGATGCATCAGGGGCACCGCGGATGAGTGCGCCGCCGCTGGGCGGGGCGGCGCGCTTCCGTGACACGGTCGTCGACTACGCCCGGCGCATCTGGGCCAAGGGCGCGGACGACGACCTGTTCTTTCTCGCCGGCGGGGTGGCCTACAACATCCTCCTCGCCGGCGTTCCGTTTTTCCTGCTCCTGATCGCCGGCATCGGGTATGTGCTGAACAAGCCCGAGGCCGACTCCACGCGCGACGTCGTGGAGTTCCTCGGACGCCTGTTGCCGGTGGGCGCCGAGGACGGCAAGAGCTTCCTCGACCCGATTCTGCGCGACGTAGTGCGCACGCGCGGCCGCGTGGGACTTCTTTCGGCCGCTGCCTTCGTCTGGTTTTCCACGCGCCTGTTCGGCACGCTGCGCAGCGTGCTGTTGCGCGTGTTCGAGCTCCGGCAGGGGCGGGGCATCGTCGCCGGCAAGCTCTACGATGTGGGCTACACCATCGTCGCCTCCGTGCTGATTGTCGCCTATCTCGTGATTTCCGCCTACCTCGCCATCATGGGCAATCGCGGGACAGCGATTCTGCGCGAGATGGGCGTGAACGCGACCGTGATGGGGAACGTGGAGTACGCGCTGGGGCGCCTGCTCGCGTTCGGCGTCGTGGTGATGATCTTCTACAGCATCTACAAGTTCGTCCCGTCGCGGCACGTGCCGTGGCGTCAGGCGCTGGTCGCCGCGCTCACCACCGGCGTGTTGTTTGAGGCCGCGCGCAACGCGTTTGTGCTGGTGGTTGCGCAGTTCAACCCGGGCTCGCTGTACACGGGGACGCTGGGGGCGCTCGTGATCGTGGTTTTCTGGACATATTACGCGGCGCTGCTCTTCGTCATCGGCGGCGAAGTGGCGCACGTTTACGAGGAACGCCGGCGCCTGATGCGCCGCTTTGAAGCCCTGGAGGGATAGTGATCGACCTGCGCAGCGACACCGTCACCAAGCCCACGCCGGCGATGCGCCGCGCGATGGCCGAAGCCGAGGTCGGCGACGACGTGTTGGACGGCGACCCGACCGTGCTCGCGTTGCAGGAGCGCGTGGCGGCGATGCTGGGCAAGGAGCGCGCGCTCTTTGTCCCCACGGGGACGATGGGCAACGCGTGCGGGCTTTGGGTGCACGGACGGCACGGCACCGAGGCGTACGCGCACGACGACTCGCACATCGTCAACTGGGAGATCGCCGGGTTGGCTGGGTTGCGCGGCTTGCAGCCGCGCATGGTGCGCGGCGCGCCGGTGATGACGCTCGAGACGCTGAAAGCGGCGGTGCGCTCGCCGAGCAAGCACGCGCCTACCGCCAGCGTCGTCTGCTTTGAGAACACGCATAACGGCGCGGGCGGTATGGTGACGCCCATTGCCGAACTCCGTGCGATGGCCGACTTCGCCCGCAGCACGCTGAAGCTTCCCATCCACATGGACGGCGCCCGCCTGTGGAACGCGCACGTGGCGACCGGGACGCCGCTCGCCGACTTCGCCGAGTGCGCCGACACGGTGATGGTGTCGTTTTCCAAGGGACTCGGCGCGCCGCTCGGTGCGGTGGTGGCCGGTTCGGCGGCGCATATCGAGGAAGCGTTCTCGGCGCGCAAGCGGTTTGGCGGTGGCATGCGGCAGAGCGGCATTGTGGCCGCGGCCGCGCTGCACGGGCTGGAACACCACTTGGACCGGCTGGCCGACGATCACGCCAACGCCAAGCGTCTGGCGAGGATCATCGCCGACGGTGTGTCGGACGTGCGGGTGGTGCCGCCGGACACCAACATTGTGATGATCGACCTGCCCGCGCGCATCGATGCGCCCGCGGTCACTGCCAAGGCGAAGGCGCTCGGCGTGATGATTTCCGCGTGGCACGACAAGCGCGTGCGCGTGGTCTGCCATCTTGATGCATCGGCGGCGCAGGTGGATGAGGCGGCGCGGGTGATGGTACAGGCTTTGAAAGGCGATTGAGGATTGGGAATTCGGATTGGGATTTAGGATTGCGATTTGGGATTGCGATTTGCGATTGACGGCGGGTGCGGGGCGTGCTGGGTGCGGGGTGCGCTGGGTGCGGGGTGCGCTGGGTGCGGGGCCGGCTGGCCGCGGGGTCGGCTGGCCGCGGGGTCGGCTGGCCGCGGGGTCGGCTGGCCGCGGGGTCGGCTGGCCGCGGGGTCGGCTGGCCGCGGGGTCGGCTGGCCGCGGGGCGCATTCCGCTTGATCAGCACTCGTGACGTTGGGCTGCTTGGCAGGTTCACGTTTCTTCCTTTGGAGACCCCCCGGTGCCTCTCTCTCGCCGTCATTTCGTCTCCGCGCTCGGTCTTGGGGGCGCAGGTCTGTTCTCGCCGCCGCTGCTTTCTGCCCGCGGCCACGAGGATCGTCTGGTCACGCTCCTCTCTGGTCTTCCGGCGCCCGGGGGACTGATTCGACTCGACAGCAACGAGAATCCCAACGGTCCCGGGCCGCGTGCCTTCGAGGCGATCAAGGCGATGTTTGGCGAGGCCAACCGCTATCCTGACGACCCCGAACGCGCCCTGGTGGCGGCTATTGCGCGCGAGCATGGCGTGTCGGAGGAGAACGTCATTCTGGGGTGCGGCTCGAGCGAGATCCTGCGGATGTGCGTCGAGGCGTTCGTCAGCACGGCGCAGCATCTCGTGACGGCCGGCCCCACGTTTGAGTTGCCCGCCACCTTTGCGCGCACGATGGGTCGCCCGGTGGTGACCGTGCCGGTGGACGCCAAGCTGCGGCTCGATCTGGAGGCGATGGGGAACAAGGCTGGGGGTGCGGGACTCATATTCTTCTGCAATCCCAACAATCCCACGGCGACGGTGCACGGCGATGAGACCGTGCGCGACTTCGTGGCGCGTGTACGGCGCGACTCGCCGGCCACTTACATCCTCATCGACGAAGCCTATCACGAGTACGTGGATGACCCGACCTATCGGTCGGCAGTCCCGATGGCGCTCGCCGATGCCAACATCATCGTCTCGCGGACCTTCTCGAAGGTCTTTGGTATGGCGGGGCTGCGCGCTGGCTACGCGATTGTGCACCGCGATACCGCGCGGCGACTGCAGGGCTGGCGGATCGGGTCGGGCGTCAACGTGCTCGCGGCCGCGGCCGCTACGGCGTCGATCAGCGATCGCGAACACCTGGCGCTGGAGCAGAAGCGCAATCGCGACGCCAAGGCGTTCACCCGCGCCTACTTTGAGAAGGCCGGCTACGAGGTGGGCGTCAGCGAGACCAACTTCCTGATGATCGATCTGCGGCGCGATATGCGCCCCGTGCGCGAGGCCTGCCGCAAGGAAGGAATCGCCGTGGGACGGCCGTTCCCGCCGCTCAACAGCTGGCTGCGCGTCTCCATTGGCACGATGGAGGAGATGCAGCGGGCGGTTGAGGTGTTTCGGAAGGTGATGGGCTGATTGAGGATTGGGAATCCGGATCACGATCGAGGATTAAGAATCCGGATTGCGATTGGCGATTACGGCGTGATCGCGGGGTCGCGTTCCTTCATCTCAGTCACCCGTCGTCATCCGGATTCCCGATCGTCGATCGGCAGTTGCCCCGCCCTCGCTCGCCGCGGTACATTGTTAGTGCTTCAGGCCCCGGTGGGCGCGGGCCCGCCAACTCCGCCAGGGCCGAAAGGCAGCAACGGTACGTGGTGTTCCACGTCGCATCGTCAGGCCTGAAGCACTCTCGCGGGGTTTCGCCGAAATAGGGCGGGGCCCCGCGAGTCTTTTCTGACGATCGATGATGGGGAATCCGGATCGCGATTCAGGATCTTGACCTCGGACCGCGACCTGTCGATCGGATGTCGCCATCCGGATTCCCGATCCTAAATCGTGATCCGGATTCCCAATCCTCAATCGTCTTGTGACCAGCCGTTCCCAACGCGGAATGCCTCCTCAATGGCGGACCGATCGCGTCGCGCCACGGCACCCCGCAGCGCGCCGAGTTGCGCCAGGCAGGTCTCGAGCGCATCAAGCACCGGGACGGCGTTGTCCTCCAGAATGGCGGCCCACATCGTCACCGACGAGGCGGCCATTCGGGTCATGTCGCGGCCGCCGCCGCCGAGCCGTTTGCGGGGTATCCCCCGCGACGCAAGCGTCCCGGCCAGCGCGAGCGAGAGCAGCTGCGGCAGGTGGCTCGCGAAAGCCATTTCGGCATCGTGGCTGGTGGCGTCTCGCTCTGCTGGCACCGCACCGATGGCGCGCCACAGGGCGCGCGCGCGTTTCCAGGCGTCTGGCGTTGTCTCCGGCGATCGGCAGAGATCGACGCGAGCCCCATCGAAAAGGCCCCTCCGCGACGCGTGCCATCCGGCGCGGTGGTCGCCCGCCATGGGATGACTCCCCACGAAGACCGGTGAGAGCCCGAGCGCGGCCGCCCTGCTCTGAATGCTCCGCTTGGTGCTTCCCACGTCGGTGACCAGCGCGGCCGCGTTCAGGTGCGGCGCCGCCCGCTCGAGCAGCGACGCGGCGGCGTCGACCGGCACGGCGAGCACCACCGTTCGTGCCTCCTCGAGTGCGCGGAGACCGCCATCGAACACCCGCGCAATAACGCCGGCGCGATATGCGTCGCGCGTGGCCGATTCGTCAGCGTCGAAGCCCCAGACCTCAAGCCCGCGGGCCGCGAGTTCCCGAGCGAGCGACCCGCCGATGAGCCCCAGTCCCAAAATGGCGACCGGCCCTTCGATCCCGGTTGCCCGACGAGGGCGCGTACGCGTGGCACTCATTGCCCGTCGTCCTGCTGGGCGCGCCGGCACATGGCGACGACCGGCCAGAAAATGTCGCGCACGGCTTCCTCCGGGAGGTGGGCGCGGCGCGCCTGACGGGCGGCGGCGGCCACCACCTGCGCTTCACGCCAGGTGTCAAGCGTCGCCAGGCCCGCCGCGCGCTTTTCCACGCCAATGCGACGTGCCAGTGCCACCCGGCGAGCCAGCAGGTTCACCAACTCGGTGTCGAGCGCGCTGAGTTCGTCGCGCAGCGCGGTCAGCGACGGCGTGGTCTTTGCCGCGGGCGTCATCAGGCCACCCGCGTGGCGCGCGTGTCGGGCCCGAGCGTGCGGCCACTGGCGGTTGCGAAGGGGGCGAGGGCACTCATCATGGCGTCGAACGCCTCGAGCGTGAGCGACTGGTCGCCGTCCGACATCGCCTCGCCGGGGCGAGGATGCACCTCGACAATCAGCCCGTCCGCGCCGGCGGCGATGGCCGCGAACGCCAGCGGTGCCACGAGGTCGGCGCGCCCCGCGGCGTGGCTGGGATCAACGATCACCGGCAGGTGGGTCTCGCGCTTCAGGACGGGAATGGCGGCCACATCGAGCGTGTTGCGCGTTGCGGTTTCGTAGGTGCGGATGCCCCGCTCGCACAGCACCACCATCTCGTTCCCGCGGGCCATGATGTGTTCGGCGGCCAACAGCAGTTCGGTGATGGTGGCCGAGAGCCCTCGCTTGAGCAGCACGGGACGGCGCACGCGGCCGACTTCGGCGAGCAAGGCGTAGTTCTGCATATTGCGCGCACCGATCTGCAGCATATCGGCGTGCTCGGCCACCAGATCGACATGGCGCGGGTCCATGACCTCGGTGACCACGGGGAGTCCCGTGGCGGCGCGTGCGTCGGCCAGGAGCGCCAAGCCCTCCACGCCGAGTCCCTGAAATGCCCACGGCGATGTGCGCGGCTTGAACGCGCCGCCCCGCAGCATCGTCGCGCCGTGCTCGCGGACGCCGCGCGCGGTCTCGAGCAACATGGCCGCATTCTCCACCGAGCAGGGACCCGCGGCGACCACGATGCGCCGTCCGCCAAGGACCGTCCCCGCGGCGTCGCCCAGCGGCACCGGCGTGGGAGCAGCGCGGAACTCGCGCGACGCGAGCCGGTACGGTGTGCGCACGGGGACGACCGAGGCGACGCCCTGCCAGCGCCGCACGGCGCCGGCGTCGAGCGCCGAGGTGTCGCCGATGCACCCCACCACCACGCGGTCGGTGCCGCGCGAGACGTGCGTGCGCACGCCGTGTGCTTCGAGGTGTTCGCGCAGCGCGTCGAGCGTAGGCTGGGGAATGCCGGCTTCGGTGATGATGATCACGGGGCCTCCGAAGGAAAAGAAAAAGGCCCGTGGACGTGTCCACGGGCCAGTTGTGTGCGATGGGTGTGTTCTGCTATGCGCGAACGCCTACCCCCGCGGCCCGTGTGAGGCAGCGAACGTAGTAATACGAGTAGGCGCGGGCGCTGTGCATGGTGGAGCACGGTAACGGGGCGCAGGGCGAGACGTCAAGGGCGGGGAGTGTGCCGTCTGCCATCGGCCGTCTGCCATCTGATGTCAGGTGACTGATGACCGATGGCAGATGACCGACGGCAGATGCCTACCGCCCACCCTCGACCCACTGCACTTTTAGAGCATGTCCCTCGCCCTCGCCCGCAAATACCGCCCAAAGACCTTTGCGGCGGTCGCCGTGCAGTCGCACGTCGCCGGGACCCTCAAGGGGGCGATCGCCCGTGGCCGCGTGGCGCACGGCTACTTGCTGTGCGGCCCGCGCGGCACCGGCAAGACCACGCTCGCCCGCGTGCTCGCGATGGCGCTGAACTGCGAGGCCAAGCGCGAGGACGGCGAGCCGTGCGGTGAGTGTCCCAGCTGCACGCGCATCTGGAGCGGCTCCGCCTCGCTGGACGTGGTGGAGATCGATGCGGCGTCGAACCGCGGGGTGGACGACGCGCGCGACCTGCGGGAGCGCGCGCAGTACGCGCCGACGGGGGAGGACCGCTACAAGGTCTACATCGTCGACGAAGCGCATATGCTCACCCGCGAGGCGTGGAACACGCTGCTGAAGGTGCTCGAGGAGCCGCCGCCGCGTGTGGTGTTCGTCTTCGCCACCACAGAGCCGCAGAAGATTGCGCAGGCGGCCGCTCCGGTGCTGAGCCGGCTGCAGCGCTTCGACCTCAAGCGCATCGGCCCCGCGGATGTGCGCGAACGGCTCGCCTCCGTGCTGGCCGAAGAGCAGGTGACGGCCGAGCCTGAAGCGCTGGCGATGCTGGCCCGTGCCGCGGACGGATCGATGCGTGACGCGCTCTCGCTCACCGACCAGGTGCTGGCGTGGGGGGACGGCGCACTCACACCGCAGCGCGTGCGCGATGCGCTTGGGCTGGTCCCGGAAGACGAGACGCTCGCGCTGTTCGATCTGGTCCTCGAGCGCCGTGCGGGTGACGTCTTTGCGGCGGTCGGTCGCCTGGCCGACCACGGCGTCGACTTCAACGTCCTCCTGGCCGACGTGAGCGACCTGTTGCGGGCGCAGCTCGCGCTGACTTTGGGCGGCACGCCGCCCGACATCAGCGACCGGTTGCGCGGCGAACTCGAGTCACGGAAGGGACGTGCCACATCGGCCGACCTCGTCCGTATGCTGGTGATGCTCGTCGAGCTCGAACCGCACTTCCGGCGTTCGGCGCAGCAGCAGCTGCTGCTGGAGACGCTGCTGGTGCGTTTCGCGCTGCTCGATCGCACGGTCGATCTGGAAAGCGTGCTGCGTGGCGTGATGGCCTCGCCGGCCGGCCCTCCGGCCTTCGGTGGAGGCGGCACGTCGCGCGCCGAACCTTCACGCGGCGAGCCCTCACGCGCCGAACCGGTGCGCGCGGCGGAGCCCGTGCGCGCGCCCGCGTCGGCCGTTCGGGAAGGCGACGCAACGCGCAGCGCCCCGCCGCGGCTGCGCGACAGCGTGGAAACGGCGTCTGCAGCGGTGGCTGAACCTCCGGCGCCGCGCCAGTCGCCGCGCAGCGCGAGCCCGGCGCCGGCGGCGGCCGACATCGCGGCGCCGGCCGCGACGGTGCCCGTAGAGATCAACCGTCTCGCCGAGCACTGGGACGACATTGTCGACGTCATCCGGCGCGCGGGCCGCGGCACACTGGCCGGGATGCTCGACCACGCCACCCCGCATGCGGTGGCCGGCAACGGCACGGTCACGCTGGCCGTCGACACCGAGGCGCACGGCGAAGCCATCACTCAGGCGGCCGACCACGTGCTGGCCGCGCTGCGCACGCGCTTTCGCGGCGTGGAGCGTCTCGCCGTCAAGGCGCAGCAGGCGGCACCGATGGAGCGGCTCACCGAAGAAAACGTGCTGCAGCGGCGCGTGGCTCAGTTGCGCAAGCGCGATCCGATCCTCGACGCCGCCATCAGTGCGCTCGACCTCCGCGTGATTCCGTAGGATCAGACCAATGGATCTCAAGAACCTCGTCGCGCAGGCCCAGCAGATGCAGCAACGCGCCCAGCAGGTGGAGGAGGCGCTCTTGAAAGTGACCGTCACGGGCTCGGCTGGGGGCGGCATGGTGACCGTCGAGGCGGACGGGAAGGGCAACGTGAAGAAGGTGCGTCTCGACCCCGCGGCGGTGAACCCGGCTGATCTGGAGATGCTCGAGGACCTGATCACCGTGGCCGCCGTGGACGCGCAGAAGAAGGCGGCCGAGGCGGCGCAGCATGAGATGCGCGCCCTGATGGGCGGCCTCAACCTTCCGTTCCCGCTCCCGTTCTGACGTGTCGGCGATTGACGATCTGGTCGCTGAGCTGTCGCGACTGCCCACCATCGGCCGCAAGTCGGCGCTGCGACTGACCTACCACCTGCTCAAGCAGCCGGCGGAGCAGTCGCGGCGCCTGGCCAATGCGCTGGTCACCCTGGCCGAGAAGGTGCATCCGTGTCCGCGGTGCTTCAATCTCACGGAGCAGGACCTGTGCGCCATCTGCGCCGATCCGCGTCGTGATGCCGCGTTGATCTGCGTGGTGGAGGAAGCGTCGGACATCGGGGCGATTGAGCGCTCCGGCGAGTTTCGCGGGACCTACCACGTGCTCGGCGGCCGGCTGGCCCCCATCGACGGCATTGGTCCGGACGATCTGTCGATCGCTCCGCTGGTGGCGCGGGTTGGGGCGGGCGGCGTGCGCGAGGTGATCCTCGCCACTAATGCAAAGTTGGAGGGCGAAGCCACCGCGCTGTACGTGCAGCAGCAACTGGCCCCCACGGGGGTGGTGCTCAGCCGGATCGCCCGCGGCCTCCCCGTGGGCGGCGACCTGGAGTACGCGGACGGCGTCACCATTGCCCAGTCGCTTACCGCCCGCCGGCAACTATAGAGCTTCCAGGGCGCTGGGCGTGGCGGACAACTATAAGACGACCTGCGGTCGCCCCCTGTCCCAGCGGCGGCCGTTTTGACATCTTTACCGCAACTTCAGCCCTCCCTCATGCCTGTTGGTTCCGCCAGTTGGTCCTTTACGGAAGATGACTTCGGGGCGATTACGCATACGCTCCAGAAGTTCCTGTTCGACAGCAACGCCCGGTGCGCGCTTCTCGTGGACCGGACGGGGCAGCTGGTCGCGACCGTGGGAGAGCAACCCAACTTCGACCCGACGGCGTTTGCCACGCTGACCGCCGCCGATTTCAGCGCGAACGACCAGCTCGCGCGCCTTATCGGCGAAACGGATTTCAACTCGCTCTTTCATCAGGGCGAGAAGGAATCGATGTACCTGGCAGATGTTGCCCGGCGCGTCATCCTCGTCACGCTTTTCGACAACCGCACCACCCTCGGGCTGGTGCGGCTCAAGATGAAGGAAACCGTGGGTGAACTCACGCGACTTTTCGAAGCGGTCTTCTCGCGCGGCAGCAGCGGCCAGCCGCAGCAACCTCACCTTCTCGCCGGCGCCGACGACGAGATCGACCAGCTGTTCAGCTAGGAGCTAACGGCCATGTCGATGATCAACTATGCGTCGCGCGAGATCAACTGCAAAATCGTCTATTACGGGTCGGGATTGGGCGGAAAGACCACCAATCTCGAGCACGTCTACGGCAAGGTGAAGCCGGACACGCGCGGGAAGCTGATTTCGCTTGCCACCGAGACCGAGCGCACGCTCTTCTTCGATTTCCTCCCCGTCGACCTCGGGACGATTCGCGGATTCAAGACGCGCTTCCACCTGTACACGGTGCCGGGGCAGGTCTACTACAACGCGTCGCGCAAGCTGATTCTCAAGGGCGTGGACGGCATCGTCTTTGTGGCCGACTCGCAGATCGAGCGCATGGAAGCGAACCAGGAGGCCATGCAGAACCTGTACGACAACATGGCCGAGTACGGGTACGACCTCACGAAGATGCCGTTCGTGCTGCAGTACAACAAACGCGATCTCCCCAACGCCGCGCCGCTGGCCGAGATGCAGGCCGCGCTCAACCCGGGCTGGGAAGTCACTGATCCGGCGCGTATGCGGGTGACGCCCGATCCGTTCCATCCAACGGAGAACCTGATCGAGCAGCTCCCCACGGGCGAGTGGATTGAGCGCGCGACGTACTTCGAAGCGGTGGCGGTGACGGGCGACGGCGTGTTCGACACGCTCAAGGCCGTCTCCAAGCTGGTTCTCAAGGCGCTCGCCTGAGCGCACGCGGCCAAGCGTGAATCTTCCCAACACGATCACGGCTGCGCGCATCGCGCTGACGCCGTTGGTCGCGTGGCTGCCGTTCATTCACTCGGCGACGCTGCGCGGCCTGGCCTTCGTGCTGTATCTGGTGGTGGCGATCTCCGACCACTACGACGGCAAGTTGGCGCGCGAGCGCAAGGAAGAGACCGACCTCGGGCGCCTGCTCGACCCGCTGGCCGACAAGATCTTTCTGCTGGCGACGTTCATTCCGATGTACATGCTGCAGGCGCCGCGCGGTGAGTGGCTCACGCACATCCTGCCGCGCGTAGCCGAATCGTCGGGGTATCCGTTCGTGACTTGGGCGGGCGTCTCGGTGCCGTTCCCGTGGTGGGTACTGGTCATCGTGCTGGGCCGCGAGGCGGCGATGACCTGGTTCCGCCACGCCGCGAACAAGCGCGGGGTGGTGATCGCCGCCATTGGGCCGGGCAAGGCGAAGGCGACGTTCCAGTACATCTGGGTGGGTGCGGCGTACTTCTGGTTCGCCTTCCGCACCTGGGTGGAGGAGCACGGATTCACCGCGCCGGCCTGGGATCACGTGGCGCTGTTCGCGGGCTCGGTGGGGACCCTGTCGATGGGGATCGCCGTCGTGCTGACGGTCTGGAGCTTTGTGGTGTATGTGCGGCGGTACGGCGGAGTTCTGAAATAGGGCAGGGGAAGGGAGCAGAGAGGAGATGGTACGGGGAGTGGGAGAGGCGGTGGACGGCTGGGGGCGGTGATATGCAGATCGAGATCGTGACCATCGGCGATGAACTCCTGCTCGGGTTCACGATCGACACCAACGGCGCGTACCTGGCGCGCGAGCTGGCCAAGCACGGCATCACTGTCGCGCGCCGCACGTCGGTGGGGGATGGGGCTGAGGACATCGCCCACGCCGTGGGAGAATCGCTGGAGCGCACGGGCGCCGTGATCACGACCGGCGGCTTGGGCCCGACGAGCGACGACCTGACAAAACCTTCCATCGCGCACCTCTTTGGGCGCGCGATGTACGAGGACGCCGATGTCGTGGCCTCGCTGCATCGGCGCTGGAAGGCGCTGGGGCGCACGGGCGAGATCCCGCGGAGCAATCTGCAGCAGGCGCTGATTCCGGTGGGGGCCGAGATTCTGGTGAATGCGCACGGCACCGCGCCCGGCATCTGGCTCGCGGACGAGCGCGGGCGCTGGGTGGCGATGCTCCCGGGCGTGCCGCGTGAGATGCGCGGGCTGTTCGCCGACGAACTGCTGCCGCGACTGCGGGGACGGATGGACGGGCCGGCCACCGTCGTGCGTTCGTCGACGATTCGCACCACCGGCATCGCCGAGAGCGCGCTCTCCGATCGTATCCGCGCGTTGAGCGCGCTGGACCTGGAAGGGCTCGGCCTGGCGTACCTCCCTGGATGGGAGGGCGTGGACCTTCGGTTGACCGCGCGCGGGCTGCCGCCCGATACCGCCGATGCGCGGTTGGCGCGCGTAGCCGCGCAGCTTCAGGTGACGGCCGGTGAGTACACGTACGGCACGGGAGATGCGGACTTGGCCGCCGGGGTGCTCGCCGCGCTGCGCGCGGCCGGGCAGCGTATCGCAGTGGCGGAGTCGTGCACCGGCGGGCTGCTGGGGGCACGGCTCACCGCCGTTCCCGGATCGAGCGACGTGATGCTCGGCGGGATCATCGCGTACCACAACGACGTGAAAATGTCGGCGCTGGGCGTGCGTGCCGAGACGTTGGCCGCGCACGGTGCGGTGAGCGAGGCGACCGCCCTGGAGATGGCTCGCGGGGCGCGTCGCGCGCTCGGTGCGTCCGTCGGCGTCAGCATTACGGGCATCGCCGGTCCCGACGGGGGGACCCCGGAGAAGCCCGTGGGGACGGTCTGCATCGCGTGCGATATGGACGGGGCATCGAAGAGCTTTCGAGCGATGATGATCGGCGATCGCGGTGAAGTTCGGCAGAGGAGCGCGCAGTCGGCGCTGAGTCTGGTGCGCCGGATGCTCTTGGGTACGGCGTAGGCGAGGCGGCGCGGCAGGCCGCGCCTTCGAAACGTCTGGGTGCGGCGGGCCGTACGGGGCAAGAGCCGCCAAAGCGGCAGAAATTCACGGCGCGGCGGTTGCACTGTAGGACGGCGTATCGTGAAATTCAGGAATCGGCATCTTCGTGCCGCCTGCCCGCGCCGGGATGCCCGCGAACCGAAAGGATCATGACTGACCCGAACACCAATCCAGAGCTGGTAGCCGACGTCCCCGCTGCGGAGGGCGCCGCCGCGACGCCCGCCGACACTGTGGCGGACAGCGTGAGTGCGGCCGAGACCGAGGCGTTGCGTCTCGTGGCCGAACAGAAGGACAAGTATCTGCGTCTCTTTGCGGAGTTCGAGAACTTCCGCAAGCGCAGTGTGCGCGAGCGTCAGGAGGCCGAGTCCAAGGGAATGAGCTTCGTCGTCGCCGGACTGCTCGAGGCGCTCGATGACCTCGGCCGCGTGGCGCACCTCGACGCCGCGGTGACGCCGGCGCAGGCCATCGTGGACGGCGTGGCGATGGTCGAGAAGAAGGTGCTCAAGTCGCTGGCCGGCCACGGATTGGTGCTCGTGAACCCCGAGGGCGAGAAGTTCGATCCGGCCGTGCACGAGGCGCTGAGCGCGATGCCCGCGGCGCTCCCCGAGGAGGACGAACGGGTCGCGCAGGTCTATCAGGTGGGCTACACGTTCAATGGCCAGCTGCTGCGCCCGGCGCGCGTCGTGGTCAAGCAGTGGCACGGCTAACCCGCTGATGGCACAGGGCAAGGACTTCTACGCCGTCATTGGCGTCTCCGAAAAGGCGACGCCCGACGAGATCAAGAAGCAGTATCGCCGCCTGGCGAAGCAGTATCACCCCGATTCCAACAAGGGGGAACCCAAGGCGGCGGAGCGCTTCAAGGAGATCTCGGAGGCGTACAACGTCCTGGGCGACGCCAAGAAGCGCGCGCAGTACGACGAGATGCGCCGGCTTGGGGCCTTCGGGGATTTTGCGCGGCGGCCGGGCGGTGGCCCCACGGGTGGCTATCGCGGTTCTGGGCCGCGCCCTGGCGCGCGTCCTGGCGCAGGCACACCGCCTCCGGGCTACAAGTTCGAGGATTTTGACGTCGGCGGCTTTGGCGGGCTGGGTGATCTATTCAGTTCGATGTTCGGTGGCGGCGCGCAGCGCCCGCGCGCGAGCGAACCCGAGAAAGGGCAGAGCATCGAGACGACGCTCGAGGTCCCGTTCCGCGTGGCCGCCATCGGCGGCAAGGTGCCGATTGAGCTTGAGGTAAACGAGGAGTGCGCGCAGTGCGCCGGCAGTGGCGCCGCCAAGGGCGCCAAGGTGAATGCCTGTCCCGAGTGCGGTGGGCGCGGCTCGATCTCGTTTGGCCAGGGGAGCTTTGCCGTCAGCCGGCCGTGCCCGATGTGTCTGGGCAAGGGGTCGGTGGCGAGCGAAAAGTGTGGCTCTTGCGGCGGGCAGGGCGAGAAGCGCGAGCGCAAGAAGGTGCTGATTACGGTGCCACCGGGCACCGACAGCGACGCGAAGATCCGGCTCAAGGGGCAGGGTGGACGCGGCGTGCGCGGCGGCGCGCCGGGCGATCTCGTCATTACCTTCAAGGTGGAACCCGACAAGTTTTACGCGCGAGACGGGCTCGATCTCGTGGCACACGTGCCGGTGAACATCGCGCAGGCGACGCTCGGCTCAAAGGTCAGCGTGAAGACGCTGGATGAGAAGAAGGTCACCATTGCCATTCCCGCCGGCACGCCGTCGGGGAAGCGCTTCCGTGTGCGCGGTCAGGGGATCGAGAAAGACGGCAAGAAGGGCGACCTGCTGGTCGAGGTGCGAGTGGACGCACCGCACGACCTGACGCCTGAGGCGAAGGCGGCGATGGAAGCGTTCGCGCACAAGGCAGGGATGAAGTACTAGACGGCGCGGCTAGTCGATGATGCCGCCGCCCAGGACGCGCGTTCCATCGTAGAGCACGGCGCTCTGCCCCGGCGAGATGGCGGCCACGGGCGAAGGGAGCGACAGCGTAATGCTGGATGCGGTGATCCCGTCGATCACCGCCTGAGCGAGTGGCGCGCGATGGCGAATGCGCACCTGCACCGAGTCGCCGATGCGCGGTGGCTCGTCGACCAGCCAGTTGATGCCGCTCGCGGCGAGCGAATGGCCCAGTAGCGCCTCGCGCGGGCCGACGACGACCTCGCGCTGGTCGGGGCGGAGCGCGATGACATACAGCGGATCCGACGCGCCACCGGGGAGCCCGCGACGCTGCCCCACCGTGTAGCGCGCGAAGCCCTCGTGTTCACCGACGACCGCACCGTCCACCGTGACGATGCGGCCCGGTGAGAGGGCGGGCGCATGCTCGCCCAGCTCGCGGCGCAGGATCTGCACATAGTCGCCGCCGGGAACAAAGCAGATTTCCTGACTCTCGGGCTTGTCGGCCACGCGCGGCAGCTGCAGCTCGCGCGCGAGCGCGCGCGTCTCCGCTTTGGTCATCTCGCCCACGGGCAGCATCAGCCGCCGCAGCACGCTCCGGTTGATTCCCCAGAGGAAGTACGTCTGGTCCTTGTTGTCGTCCGCGCCGCGATGCAGCGCGCCGTCGATGACGCGGGCGTAGTGCCCGGTGGCCACGAACTCGGCGCCGATGCCGTCGGCCTTCGTCACGAGGTCGCTGAACTTGGTGAAGGTGTTGCAGCGCACGCACGGAATCGGGGTGCGTCCGCGCGCATACTCGGCCACGAAGTCGGCGACGATGTCGCGGCTGAAATGGTCCACCATATTGAGCACATAGTGCGGAATCCCAAGCAGCTCCGCGACGCGACGCGCATCGCTGGTGGCGTCGAGCGAGCAGCATGGACGATCGGGAAGCTCGGCGCCGTCCTCGAAGAGCTTCATCGTGACGCCCACCACGTCGAACCTCTGGCGCACGAGCAACGCGGCGGCGACCGAACTGTCGACGCCGCCCGACATTGCCACGAGCACCCGCGCGCCGGGCGTCACGCGCCTTCCGCTCGCGGCATCACGCGCCTGCTCGTCGGCACCCTAGAACGCCCCCGACATCGCCCGCGCCGAGCGCACGACGTCCGGATAGATGGCGACGACGCGATCGATGTCGGCGTCGGTCGTGAGCTTTCCGACGCTCATACGCACCGCGGCGCTGCCGAGTTCAGGCGAGACGCCCATTGCGCTGAGGACGTGCGAGGGCGTCACGCTTCCGCTCTGGCAGGCGGAACCGCTGGAGGCCGCGATGCCCTGCAGGTCGAGGGCCATCAGCATCGATTCGCTGTCGGTGCCAGGAACGGAGGCGTGCAGGATGTGCGGGACGCGCTCGGCGTCGCGGCCGTGGATCACGATCTCCGGTACGCGCGCGAGCAGCGATGCCTCAAGCCGGTCGCGCAGCGTGCGCAGGCGCTCACACTCGGCGTGCTGCTCGCGCAGCGTGAATTCCATGGCCGTGGCGAGCGCCACCGCGTAGGGGACGTTCTCGGTGCCCGGGCGACGGCCGCGATCCTGCGTGCCGCCAAAGAACAGCGGAGTGAGGGGCGTGCCGCGCCGCACGAAGACGGCGCCGATGCTCTTAGGCGCGCCGAATTTGTGGCCGCTGACCGAGAGAAAGTCGAAAGGCACGGTGCGGGCGTCGACTGCGAGTTTACCGAACGCCTGCACGGCGTCGGTGTGGAAGACGGCGCCCGCCGCCTTGGACAGGGCGGCAAGCTCGGCGATGGGCTGCACCACGCCCGTCTCGTTGTTGACCCACATCACGCTGACTATCGCGACATCGTCGCGTATGTGCGCGCGAGCGTTATCGAGATCGACGTGTCCGCTGGGCGCGATGCGCAGCAACCGCTCATCACCTCCCTCGCGCGCCGCTTGGTGCACCGCCTGCAGCACGGCTTTGTGCTCGATGGGGGTGGCGACAATGCCGGGTCGGCCGCCGCCGAACTGCGCGCGCCAGCCGCCAAGGACGGCCAGGTTGTCAGCCTCCGTCCCGCCGGAGGTGAGGCAGATCTCGTCGGGCTGTGCACCCAGGCAGGCCGCGATGCGCTCCCGCGCGGCGTCGGACGCTGCGCGCGCCTCACGTCCCCAGCGATGCGTGCTCGACGCGTTGCCGAACTTCGCACTGAAGTACGGCAGCATCGCCTCGAGGACTTCGGCGCGCACCGGTGTGGTGGCGGCGTGGTCGAGATAGACGGAGGCCGGGGGCATATGCGAAATATAGCGGCTCCCAAGGGGCATATTCGCCCCGCGGGCGCCAGGCGTGTGCGCCCGCCGACGGCTACAGCGACCGAGTGAACCGCATCTCGACGGCCGGTTGCTCGTCGCCTTCCGGGGAGATGTTGAACATGCGCAGGGCACACTCATCGACCGCGGTCGCCTCGAGCGCCAGTCGCCAGCCCCAGTCGGCGCCAGGCGGCGCCGCGTAGGTGCCGTGTACGGACGCGGCGGTGTCCGTGGTGGCGCCTCGACACTCCATCAGCACGCAGTTGGAGTGCCAACTGTCGGTCCAGGCGGCGGAGAGTGCGTTGGACCCTGCGTCGCTCACCAGCAGCAAAACGCCTGACTGCGGGGCGCCGCGGTCGGCCCACTGATACCGCACGCTCAGCGACTGCCCCTCGGCCTCCACCGTGACCGTCGCCGTGGCGTCGGAGCGCCGCGGCTCGGCGTTTGGGTTGAGCCAGAGCGTGTTGTCGCCGTGCCAATGCCCGGCGAGGGCCGCGAGGGTGGCGGGAATGGCCATGATCTTTGGTGCTTGAAGTGAGCGAATGCGGTGCCCCGGCGCGCCGCGCAGACAGAAGGTGCCGTCGGGGCGTCGTCGCGGCAACCGGCGCTGCCGCCGGCCCTGCCGCGCTCCCGTTCGCCCGGCTCCTGTGGGGTAGCCGATGCGCGACAGCCGGCCACCTCGCTGGTGGGGTGTGCCGCGCATTCCTAGATTGCCCGCATGCCCGACCGCCGCTTCACCGACGACGAAGTCGCCGAGATCTTCCGCCGCGCCGCTGAGGCGTCACAGTCTGCCGCCGACGCGATGTCGCCGTCGGAGGGACTGACGCTGACGCAGGTGCAGGAGGTGGGGCGCGAGGTCGGTCTCTCGCCAGAGGCGTTGGCCGACGCTGCGCGGTCACTCGAGCGGCAGGAGCCGCGCTTCCGCCGACGCCTGCTGGGGATGACGGTGGGGGTGGGGCGGACCGTGCCGCTGGGGCGCTCATTGACTGACGCGGAGTGGGAGCGACTGGTCGTGCGCCTGCGCGACACCTTCGATGCCAAGGGG
>JARIEY010000163.1 GCA_031127085.1 Gemmatimonadota bacterium
CGAACAGGAAGACCAGCGCCAGCGGCGCCAGCGCGATTCGCATTAGTTTCGTCATTATGTTCTCCCACGTCCGGTTGTGGAGCTGCTCCCTCAAAGCTGACGGCATCGCCGGCGGCGCACAACGGCGCAGCCCCCGGTGACGAAGCATCCGCTCCGCCGACTGATACCCCTGGCGGCCCCCTATCGTGCCACGATGGCGTGGGGCATCGCCTGTGTCGTGATCTCGTCCGCCTTCTACAGCCTGCAGCCGCTGTTCTTGCGCTGGGCCATCGACGCGCTGCGCGCCGGCGAAGCCCCGGCGCGGCTGTGGCGCATCGCCGGCCTGATGATCGGCGTGGCGCTGGCCACGGGCTATTTTCGCTGGCAAATGCGCGAGCAGCTGAATGGCGTCAGCCGCCGCATCGAGACCGACCTGCGCGACCAGCTCTTCGCGCACCTGATGACGCTCGACGCCGGGTGGTACGCGCGCACGCGCACGGGCGACATCATGGCGCGCCTCACCAACGATCTGGGCGCCGTGCGTATGGCCGCCGGCCCCGCCGTGATGTACCTGACCAACACCATCGCCGGCGGCCTCTTCGCGCTCGGGTTCATGCTGCAGCTCTCACCGCGACTGTCTGCCATCGCGCTCGCACCGCTCCTGCTCCTGCCCGTCGTGATGCTGCGCCTCGGCCGCGCCATTCACGACCGCTTTGAGGCGGTGCAGGCGCACTTCAGCGACCTCACCACCCGCGTGCAGGAGAACCTGAGCGGCGCCCGGATCGTGCGCGCGTATCGTCAGGAGCCGGCGGAGGCAGACCGCTTCGCCGCGATGAGCACCGAGTACCTGCGTCGGAACATCGCCCTCGCGCGCCTGAATGCGCTGATGAATCCGTCGTTCACGGCGCTGGCCGGGCTTGGCTCGGTGGCAGTGCTGGGCGTCGGCGGGGCGATGGTACTGCGTGGCACGCTCACGGTGGGCGCGCTCGTCGCCTTCGGCATCTATCTCACCACGCTGACCTGGCCGCTGATCGCTCTGGGGTGGGTGACCAATCTGTTCCAGCGCGGCGCCGCGTCGATGGAGCGGCTCATCGAGATTCTGGACGCCATTCCGGCCGTGCGCGATCCCGACGTCCCGCGCCCGCTCGTTGCCAGCGCGGGAGGGCGCAGCGTCGAGTTTCGCGGCGTCACGTTCGCCTACCCGCCGCGCGATGGCGCCGTCCCCCGCGAGGTGCTGCGCGACGTGTCGTTCTTCATCCCGGCGGGCGGCACACTCGGCGTGGTCGGGGCCACGGGCGCCGGCAAGAGCGCGCTGCTCGAGCTTCTGCCGCGATTCTTCGATCCGCAGGCGGGGCGCATCCTCCTCGACGGCGTCGATGTGCGCGACCTGCCGCTTGCCGCACTGCGCGCCGACATCGGGTTTGTCCCGCAGGATGCCCTGCTCTTCAGCGACACCATTGCGCACAACCTGGCATATGGCGGTGCCGACGACACGGCGGCACAGTGGGCGTCAGGGGTCGCGCAGCTCGCCGACGCGGTGGCGCGCTTCCCGGCCGGCGACCAGACGATGCTCGGCGAACGCGGCATCAATCTCTCGGGTGGACAGAAACAACGGGCCACCATCGCGCGGGCGCTTGCCCGAATGCCCGCCGTGGTGGTGCTCGACGACGCACTCTCCGCGGTGGACACACACACCGAGGCGGCCATTTTGCACGGACTGCGCGAGGCGCTCAGCAGCCGCACGGCGCTGATTGCCTCGCATCGCGTCACGGCACTGCGCGACGCCACGCACATCATCGTGCTGGAAGATGGCACGGTCGTCGAGTCAGGGACTCACGACGCGCTGGTGGCGCGGCGCGGCCGCTACTGGAGCCTGCTCCGCCGCCAGCTGCTGGAAGACGAGTTGGGCGACGCTATGCCCGCGTGACGTCGCGCGGGCAGCGCACCGAGAACGTGGTGCCCTCGTCCTCGGAGGAGATGAACCAGGCGCGCCCGTTGAGATAGCGCTCCGTCAGCAGCTTGACACTGTAGGTGCCGAGACCGCGCCCGGTCCCCTTGGTGGAGAACGAGCGCTGGAAGATCTGCAACTGCACCTTGGCAGGAATCGCCCGCTGGTTGTGCACGGTAAACGTCACCGACGTGGCGTCCGCCTGCGCGTTGATGGTCACGACGCCGCCCACACGTTCCGCCTCGAGCGCATTCTTGACGAGATTCACCAGCACGCGCCGCAGGAGCACCGGATCGGTGACAAAGCGGAAGTCCTGCACGCCGTCGTGCACGTGGATGTCCTTGCCGCGGCTCACGCCATACGAGTGAAAGACGCGCACCACGCGGTCGATGAGATCGATGGACGGCACGTCGGCCGGTGCGAGCTTGAGGTCGCCCGACTCGGCGGCGCTGAGCGCGCGCTGCGCGCTGATCTCCTCGATCAACTGATCGGCCGAATCCGACATCATCCCCGCCGCCTCGCGCATCGCCGCCTCGGGAAGCCGCGCTTTCGACACGAGGTCGGCCAGTCCCTTTACGCCGCCGGCCGTGTTGAGGACGTCGTGGAAGAAGATGTGCTCCAGCGCCTCGCGCCGCTTCTCGTGGCTGATGTCCATCAACGAGAAGATGGTGAAGTTCTCCCCGTGGATCTCGATCGGCTGCGCCCAGACGCGGAAGTCGAGCGCCATCTCGCGCACCCCGGACTCGCCGCAGATAAGGCGGCATTCCTGGACGTCGAGATGGTGCCACTGCTGGCTGTTGAGCAGCACGTTGGCCGCGCCGCACTCGCGGCAGAACGGGGTGGTGCCGCACCCGCCATCGGTCTCCAGTGAGTGCACGCACCCCAGCGCTTCGCCCGTGCGGTGCCCAAGCACGCTGTGCAACACGTTGTCGAACGCCGACTGCCGCTGCTCGGAGACCTCGTGCTGCTGCCCCCCCGCGGCCAGATACTCGGCGAACGCCTTGTTGGAGAGTACGATCTGCCGGTCGGCGTTCAGCACCACCGCCATATTGGGCATCGCGTCCAGGAACTCGCGAACGAACGGCAACGCCGCCAGCTTTTCATGCTGGCGCCGCACATCGTCCATCGGCGCACGCTCGGCGGGAAGGAACGCGGTGGGCAACACCGCCTTCCCTTGGGCTGCGGGGTGAATCATCCATCAAGTATCGGCCGCCGGCATCCGCACTTGATGATCCACCAGTTTGGCCGGCCCGACGCTGACGGCGCCGTACGCCGTCACGTTAGATGCGCGTCCGGATGAACTCGGGGGTGTACTGCTGCAAAAAGCTCGCGATCCGCGTGAACTGGTCGCTGATCAGCAGCAACCCAACCGCCATCAGCAGGATGCCGGCGATCCGATTGATCCACCCCATCTGGGTGCGAATCTTCTGGAAGAAGCCGAGGAACCGCTCCACCGCCACCGCGGCGAGCAGGAACGGAATGGCCAGCCCCATCGAGTACACGAAGAGCAGCACCAAGCCGCGCCCAAGATCCGCCTCGCTGGCCGTGTAGGTCAGGATCGCGCCAAGGATGGGGCCGATGCACGGCGACCAGCCGGCGCCAAAGGCGATGCCGACAAGCACGGTGCCCAGATACCCGACCGGCTTGTTGGTGAGGTGCACGCGCGTGTCGCGCGCCAGCAGCCCGAGATTGAGGACGCCGAGCAGGTACAGGCCGAACACGATGACGAGCGCGCCGCCGAATCGCGTCAGCCAAATGCGCTGACTGAGCAGCACCCGCCCGAGCACGGTGGCGCTGGCCCCGAGCGCCATGAAGATCAGCGTGAAGCCCAGGATGAAGAGCAACGCGTGAATGACCGCAATACGCCGCGAGCGCTGCACATCCTCCAGGCTGAGCCCCGTGATGAACGTCACGTAACTCGGCACCAGCGGCAGCACGCAGGGAGAGAGAAAGCTGAGCAACCCCGCGCTGAACGCGATGGCGATGCCGAGGGTAGCCGGTTCGTTCACGAGACACTCCGGGTCGATCCGTGAGGGGCGCCGCGGCAGGTGCGGCAGGTTCCCTGCACCAGCAGACGGTGCTTGGCAGGCACAAACCCGCGTGCCCGTGCGCTGATGCGAATGATGTCTTCGACCCGCTCGTCAAAGAACTCGGTCACCGAGCCGCACACCGTGCAGGTCAGGTGGTAGTGATGCGGCACTTCGCGGGCCGGTTCGTAGCGGCGGAAGCCTTCACCAAAGTCGCGCTCCACGACCAACCCGGAGGCGACCAGGAGATCGAGGGTCCGGTAGACGGTGGCGAGGCCGAACTTGTGGCCCTTCTCACCGAGTTGCGCCGTCACGTCCTCCGCCGAGAGATGACCGGGCGCATTCAACAGCAGGTCCGCGATCACGAGCCGTTGGCTGGTGATCGGTAAATTCCGTTCGCGCAGGAACGCGCGGAAACGATCGCCTACGTCGGCGTCCGCCATGCGGGCTCTCTCAGGAGGGTGCGGAGTTGTTCGCCACTCAACCGTTCGGTTTCCGTGACGTCCTTCGAGCGCAGCGTTACCCCGCGCGCCACCACATCGACGGTGGCCAGCGGGGCATCGGCGGTGGCGGCCAGTTCAAAAAACCACTTGCCGCGGTCAGGGCCTTTGCGCGTCAGCCGATAGCGGGCGGTGTACACCTCGAGGCGCACCGCCTCCTGCGGGGGCGTGGCCACCGCGTACTCGACAACGTCCGCCGCCAGCGGCTCGGCGTCGACAACCTGTGCGTCTTCGACGGCGGGGACTTCGTCGGCTGCGGGAGCTTCTTCGACGGCGGGCGCGTCCTCTGCGGCAGGCGTGTCCTCAGCGGCAGGCGCCTCTTCGACGGCAGGCGCGTCCTCGGCAGCAGGCACCTCCTCGACCACGAGCGCCTCCGTAATCACCGGAGCGACCGCTGGCGTGACCGCCACGACCGCCACGCCGGTCTCCATCACGCCCTGCCGAATGGGGCTGAAGAGGTGCAACTCGACGATACGCTCGTCGCCAAGCTGGGCGGCGATGGCCGTGAGGAATCGGGCGCGGGTATCGTCCATATCAGCGGATGCCGGCAAGGGGCACGAACACGGAGGCCGGCGTGGAGCAGGCAGAGGGCAGGAGTCTGTTCACCGAGGGAAATCTAGCCGCGGGACAGTCGCGACTCCACCCGCTGGGCTGGCTCAGAGCAGTGCGACGGGGTCTCGATCGAAGCTCACGCGCATCTCGTGGGCCGGCGGCACCTCGAAGCGCGTCAGAAAGGCGCGCATGAGCTGCGTGAGCACCCCGGCGCGCGTCGCCTTGAGCACCAGATGCCACCGCCAGCGCCCCTTGATGCGCTCAATGGGGCACGGCGCCGGCCCCACGAGGATCACCGCATCGCCGAGCGTCGCAAGGCGGGCCGTCAACCAGTCGGCCGCCTGCTGGGCGCAGGCCGCCACCGCCATCTCATCGAGGCCGCTGACCACCACGTTCGAAAGCCGCAGGGTCGGTGGATAGGGGGGGCTCTCGCGCGCCGGCAACTCTTCCGCGACGAATCGCAGGTAATCGTGCTGCACGGCGCACTGCACCGCGTGATGCCCCGGGGTGCGCGTCTGAATGAAGACCTCCCCGCCCTTCGGCCCGCGCCCGGCTCGCCCGGCCACCTGACTCAGCAGCTGGAAGGTCCGCTCGCTCGCGCGAAAGTCCGGCAGGTTGATGCCAATGTCGGCGTCAATCACGCCCACCAGCGTGACGTTCGGGAAGTCGAGCCCCTTGGCGATCATCTGGGTGCCAAGCAGGATGTCCACTTCGCCCCGTCCGACGCGGTCGAGAATCTCGGTGTGCGCCCATTTGCCGGTCGTCGTGTCCACGTCCATCCGCGCGATGCGCGCCGACGGGAATCGTTCGCTGAGCAACCGCTCGACCTGCTGCGTCCCGACCCCGCGCTGCCGCATATTCTCGGCGCCGCACTCGCCGCAGGTGGCGGCGAGCGGCTCCTCGTGCTGGCAGTAGTGGCAGATGAGCCGTTCCGGTGCGCGATGATACGTCAGGGAGATTGCGCAGTTGGGGCAGGCCACCACGTGGCCATCGGGACAGGTGACGAAGTTGGCGAAGCCGCGGCGATTCAACAGCAGCAGGCTCTGCTCGCCGCGCGCGAGCCGCTCGTGCAGCGCCGCCTCGAGCCGGGCGCTGAGGATGCGGCGCAGCGCCACCACGGCCGCCGGAGCACCCGGCCCGGTCTCGTCACGCAAGTCGACGATGTGCACCGGCGGGAGCGCCCCGCCTCCGACGCGCTCGGGGAGTGCGAGCAGGCGGTACTTCCCTGCCTGCGCATTGCTCCAGCTTTCCAGACTGGGCGTCGCGCTCCCCAGCACCACCACGGCGCCGGCCTCGCGCGCGCGCACGATCGCGACTTCGCGTGCGTGGTACCTGGGCGCCTCGCCCTGCTTGTAGGTGGCCTCGTGTTCCTCGTCCACCACAATGGCGCCCAGTCGCTCGAGCGGCGCAAAGACCGCGCTGCGCGCGCCGATGGCGATGCGCTTGTCGCCGCGCTGCAACGCGCGCCACGCGTCGTAGCGTTCGCCGTCGCTCAGCCCGGAGTGAAGCACCGCCACGAGATCGCCAAAGACGGTGCGGAACCGGTCCACCGTCTGCGGCGTGAGCGCGATCTCGGGAACGAGCACGATGGCGCTCTGCGCGCGCTCGTGCACCACGTGCCGCAGGAACTCGAGGTACACGAGCGTCTTGCCGCTACCGGTGATGCCGTGCAGCAGAAACGTCTCACCGGGTGCGCCCGCGCGGAGCGCCGCGATGGCCGCCCCCTGCGCCGCACTGGGGACGAACGGCGTCGCCGCCGCGGCAGCGCGTGTCAGGAATGGATCGCGATCGACCGGTTCGTGCACGATGGCCGCAGCGCCACGCTTCACCAGCGCCTGCACCACCCCTTCGCTGCACCCGAGCCGTTCGATCAGGTGCTGCACCGACGACTGTCCGCCCAGCGACTCGAGCAGCTCGAACAGTGCGCGCTGCTGCGGCGCGCGCTTGAAGAGCGCATCGCGCTGCATCAGCGTCTCGAGTGGCTGCGCGATGCGCAGCACGCGCTGCGTCTTGAGCGGCGGATCGGCCCGCCGCGCTCTCCCCATCGCCGCCGGCAATGCCGCGCGCAGCACCATCCCCACCGGCGAGACGTAGTAGTCGGCCATCCAACGCCCCACGGCCAGCAAGTCGGGGCGAAAG
>JARIEY010000164.1 GCA_031127085.1 Gemmatimonadota bacterium
CATCTCGACCTTGAGCCGGCCGTCGGCGTTCCACCAACCGATCACCTGGTCGGTCTCGGCGCTGATACGCACCCAGCTCTCGCCGTACCGCCAGATCTCATAGCCCTGCGAACGCAGCCGCTCAACCATCGGCGGGCGCCCCTGCACCTCCGCCACCGTGAGCGACGGTGAGCCGAGCGTGAAGCGATCCTGCGCGACAGCAGGCGCGGCGGCCAGGGCGGCCGCGACAAAGAGCCCGACCAGTCCCGCCAGACAGCGCAGACTAGCCGCCAGCGACGCACGCGCGACGCGGGACCGAGATATTGGCGAGCGCACAATCATCAGATTGAGCATCGGCATCCTACCCCGGAAACTGCAGATCGACGCGGCGTCCCTACTGGTCGACGATGAAGGCGTACCGGAACGCGGTTTCGCGCAGCCGCTCGTACCGTCCGCTCGCCCCGCCGTGCCCCGCCCCCATGTTCATCTTGAGCAGCAGCGGGCGCGTGTCGGTCTTGGCGGTGCGCAGCTTGGCCACCCACTTGGCCGGCTCCCAGAACGCCACCCGCGAATCGTTTACGCCGCTCGTCACCAGCAACCGCGGGTACGCGCGCGGCGCCACGTTGTCGTACGGCGAATAGGTGCGGATGTACGCGTAGGCCTCGGGCTCATTGGGATTGCCCCACTGCAGCCACTCCTGCGCCGTCAGCGGAATGGACGCATCGCGCATCGTATTGATCACGT
This sequence comes from Gemmatimonadota bacterium, assembly GCA_031127085.1. Lineage (GTDB taxonomy): Bacteria > Gemmatimonadota > Gemmatimonadetes > Gemmatimonadales > Gemmatimonadaceae > PNKL01. Next base: position 724 of record JARIEY010000164.1, read on the forward strand.
CAACGAACGGCACGTCGGCAACAATTGTGCGGAACAAATCGGGACGCAGATTGGCGACCACGCCCATCAACAGCCCGCCGGCGCTGCCGCCATTGGCCGCCAGACGATCGGCCGCCGTGTACCCCGTGCGCACCAGATGCTCGGCGCAGTCGATGAAGTCGGTGAAGGTGTTCATCTTCCGCATCATTTTGCCGTCGTCGTACCAGGCGCGCCCCATCTCCTGCCCGCCGCGCACGTGCGCAATGGCAAAGGCAAAGCCGCGGTCGAGCAGCGACGCCCGCAGCGAACTGAAGGTCGGCTCGAGCGTGTAGCCGTACGAGCCGTAGGCGTAGAGCAGCAGCGGACGCGACCCGTCGCGCACGAAGGGCGCGCGATACACCAGCGAAATCGGCACGCGCGTGCCATCGCGCGCGGTCGCCTCCAGCCGCTCCACGGTGTACGCCGACTCGTCAAAGCCACCGAGCACCTGCTCCTTCTTGCGCACCACGCGCTCGCGCGACCGCAGGTGGTAGTCGAACACGGTGTCGGGCGTCACCATCGACGAGTAGGTGAACCGCAGCGTCGCCGTGTCGTACTCCGGGTTGGCCCCAACGCTTATGCCGTACGCGGCCTGGTCGAAGTCCACGTAATGCACGCTCCCATCGTCCAGCGACACCACGCGCAGCGTGCGCAAACCACGCTGCCGTTCCTGCACCACCACCGTGTGCCGAAAGATGTGCGTGCCCTCGACAAACACGTCGGGGCGATGCGGGAGCCACTCTTCCCACGCGCCGGGCTCAGCGAGCGGCGCGCGCATCACCTTGAAGTTGGGGGCCTCGTCGTTGGTGCAGACATACAGCCAGCCCTCGCCCGGCTCCACATCGTACTCCACGTGGTCGCGGCGCGCCCGCACCAGCACGGGAGGGGCCGACGGCTGCGCCGCATCGATGAGGCGCACCTCGCAGTCGGTGAACGACGAGGCGCTGATCACAATGTGTGAGCCGGAGCGCGCACGCTGGATCCCCACGTTGTTCAGCACGCCCGGTTCGTGAAAGACCTCGGCGTCGGCGGAGGGGGCGGTCCCAAGCACGTGCCGCCAGACGCGGTCGGCCCGCTTGGCTTCGTCGGTGGTGAGATAGAAGAGCGTCTGGCTGTCCGACGCCCACGCCAAACCGAACCCCAGCTTCTCCACTCGATCGGGGAGCCAGGCACCGGTCGCCAAGTCACGAACGCGCAGCGTGAAGTCCTCGTAGCCGTTCACGTCCTCGAGGATCGCGAGCAGCCGATGATCAGGGCTGACCTCCAGCGCGCCCAACTGATAGAACGCGTGCGCGGCCGCCTCGGCGTTCTGATCGAAGTACACCTCCTCCGCCCCCTGCTCGCTGCCGCGGCGACGGCAGAAGATGGGATACGCCTTCCCCGTCTCGGTGCGGGAGTAGTAGAACCAGTCCCCGCGCTGCGCCGGCACACTGGCGTCGTCTTCCTTGATGCGGGCGAGCATCTCCTGGTACAGCTGCTCCTGCAGCGCGTCGGTGTGCGCCGTCATCGCGGCCGTGTAGGCGTTCTCGGCCTCGAGGTACGCCGTCACCTCGGGGTCGGTGCGATCCCGCATCCAGTGGTACGGATCGTCACGCGTCTCACCGTGGAGCACGTCGACGTGCGCGCGGCGCGGGGCAACGGGCGGCTGCGGGCGTTCGGACAGGGGAAGGTCGGGCATGCGCGCGGCGAGTTGGAAAGTGGCGGCCGGGGCTGGGCGGCTGGCGCCTCCACGCGGCGGGGTGCGAAGAGCAATCTACCGGATCGCCGCTGGGCGCGCCGTTCCCCGCCGCCGCCCGCGCGCGTACCTTCCGTAGATGCGCAACGACGCCCCCGGACAGGTGATTCTCTCGCAGTGGCGCCGGCTCTCCGCCATTCCCGGCGGCGGCTGGCTGTTCAGCAAGGTGCTTGGCTGGCAGGTCCCCTACTCGGGCTCCGTGTCACCGCGCGTGCTCGTGCTCGAGCCCGGATTCGCGCGCGTCCGCATCACCGAGCGCCGCGCGCTGCGTCAGCACTTGGGGTCCGTGCACGCCATCGCCCTGATGAACGTGGCCGAACTGGCCAGCGGCCTGGCGATGATGGGCGCGCTCCCCGCCGGAATGCGCGGCATCGTGACCAAGATCGGCATTGAATACTTCAAGAAGGCGCGCGGCGTGCTGACCGCCGAGAGCCGCTGTTCGGTGGCCAGCGACCTGCCGGAAGGTGAATACGACTTCACGTCGGACGTGAAGGACACCGCGGGGGACGTGGTCGCCCGCGCCACGGTGACGTGGAAACTCGGACCGGTGCCCGTCAAGTGACCACGGACGTTCAACGCGCGTTCCTCGCGCAGACCGGCGCCACGGTGCCCGTGATCTGCGGCCCGATGTATCCCTGCAGCAATCCCGAACTCGTGGCCGCCGTCTCGGCGGCCGGCGGCATCGGGGTGGTGCAACCGATCTCGCTCACCTATGTGCACGGGCACGACTATCGGGAGGGGCTGCGGCTGATGCACCGCCTCGCGGGCGGCCGTCCCATCGGCTTCAACGCGCTCGTCGAGAAATCATCGAAGGTGTACGAAGAGCGCATGACGCGCTGGATCGACATCGCGCTCGAGGAAGGGGTGCGCTTCTTCATCACCTCGCTGGGCAATCCGCGCTGGGTGGTGGACCGCGTCCACGCGGTGGGCGGCGTCGTGTACCACGACGTCATCAACAAGCGGTGGGGAGAGAAAGGACGCGACGCGGGCGTGGACGGGCTGATCGCCGTGAATAACCGCGCCGGCGGCCACCTGGGGAACAAGGATCCGCGCGTACTCTTCGACGAACTCGCCCCGCTGGGCCTTCCGCTCATCGCGGCGGGTGGCGTGGGCAACGCCGCAGAGTTCGCGCAGGTGCTGGGGCTTGGCTACGCCGCCGTACAATGCGGCACGCGGTTCATTGCCACCACGGAATGCAAGTCGGGCGACGCGTACAAGCAGGCCATCGTCGCCGCCGGTGAGGCCGACATCGTCAGCACCCAGCGCCTGACCGGCGTTCCCGTGGCAGTGATCAACACGCCGTACATCCAGCGCCTCGGCACCGAGATCAACGGGTTCTGGCGCTGGATGTTCAAGGGGCGCAAGACGAAGCACTGGGCGCGCACCTGGTTTGGGCTCACCGGCCTGCGGCGGCTGAAGCGCGACCAACTGCGCGGCGGCAGCGGGTCCAACGAGTACTGGCAGGCAGGGCGCAGTGTCGCGACCATCAACGCCGTGGAGCCGGCCGGCGACATCGTGCGGCAGTTCGAGGCCGCGTGGCGGGGCGCGCCGGCCCCTTAGCGCCTGTCCGCGCCGAACGCGCGGTAGTTGATCACCGTCACCGTGCCCGGCCGCACCTGCACGCGACGCACGGTGACCGGCACGCCATCAACCATCGCGTGCACGTCGTGCTCGCCCGCAGCGAGTTGCAGGCGCACCACACGCACGTCGTGCGGAAGCACATTCCAACTGCGCAGGTCGGGAACGTCGTTCACGTCGGACGCGGCGGCGAGCGCGAACAACGACAGTCCCGCGAGCACACGCCCAACGGCGGCGAGCGCGCCGAGCGACTTCTCCGTGGCCTCGCTGCCGTTCGACGCGGGGGCATTGGCGGCCCGCCCGTCGCTCACCGCCTTCGCCCCGCGACGGCGTCCCGCGTCACGGCCGCGATCGTCATCCTTGAAATCGGTCCCGACCTTCGCCAACTGATCGCCCGCCGCATCGTAGAGCGTGGCCCGGGTCGCCGCACGGGTGAGAGCCCGCGCAAAGCGCGCCGGCTGTCCCTGTTCGAAGTCGGCGCGCACCGCACGCGACACATTGCCTCCGTTTGAGACATCCTGCGCCGCACCAGGCGTCCCCACCGCCAACGCACGGACCGCCGCGCGGCCGTCGCGGAACTCGGCCCAGTTGAGCGTCAGCCCCACGCCCATCGCGACGCCACGCCCGTACCACGGGCCGACGCCGCGCATGCTCTCACGGACAACGACGCCGCGCACCACGGGATCGCGCAAGGCGCGGTCATCGCGCCGCAGCCCGCTGTACTCGTGCCGCGAGACCCAGACGGTCTCATCGCGCGGCACCGGATGCCCCACAAACCCCTGCTCGACGACGACTACCACGTCGCCCACGAGTGAGTCGGCGACGGCGGAATCACGCACCACCGGCACCTGCACCAGCCGCGCCGCGTTGCGATAGGCGACCTCGGCACTCGTCCGCTCACCGGCGGCCTCGAACACGGCACCCGCCACGTAGTGCAGCACGCCGCGCAGCTCACCGTCGGCCCCCGCGGCGCCGTCGGCCGGCGCCTCGCCCAGCAACTGAGTGAGCCGCCGAGCCTCGACGGCGGCGTCGTCGCGGTCGTCGCGGGCAAGCCAGGACAGTGCGCCGTAGTACGGAATGAAGAGCCGTTCCGTCTTCCCGGGGACGTAGGGCATCACGTAGTCGTTCACAACCACCGCGGCCGCACCGGTCGAAATGCGCTTGCTCCAGCGATCTTCCGTCAGCGTCCAGGCACGGTCGAGCGCCCAGACACTCGAGTCGGTGCGGCTCGCGTAGAGCCCCAGCGCCCCCACCGATAGCGCACGCAGCAGTCGGTCGCGGTCACGCCCCGCCGATCCCAGCGCCGCCTCATACGCCGTGCCGTAGCGCCCCGTCACCAGGCCCGCACGCACGGCGTGATCCACCGGAGCGAGCCCGTCACGCCCGTACTGCAGCGCGGCGTGCGCACACCCCGTGAGCGCCAGGCTCAGCACGGCCAGCCAGCGGGCAGCGCGCGGCATCGGTCGGGTGGTCGAGTGGGCGGTCGAGTGAATACGCGGCGTGGCTTACGGCTTCGCCGCCTGCTTCTCGAGCACCACAATGCGCTGCTGAGCCAGAGCCATCGCCTCCGCGAGCTTCGCGTTGGCATCGCCCTGCGCCTTGATCTTGTCGATCTCCAGCCCGGTCAGGAACCGCTGGTAGCGCATCAGCGCCTCCTTGGGACGCATCTGCAGGTCGAGCAGGCGCGCAATACGGAACTGCAGCTCCTTGTCGTCGGGACGCAGCACCGACGCGCGGTCAAATCGATTCAATGCGCCATCGAGATCGTTGGCAGCCAGCAGGTCGTTGCCTTCCACCAGCAGCTGGTCGGCGAGCCGGCGCTGCTGCGCGTCGGCAGACCCCACTGCTGCCGCGGCGACGGCGCCCGGCCCGGTGGCCGGCGGTGCGGGAAGCCGCGCCCCGTTTTCGAAGACCGGCTGTTCGTGGATGCGTTGCGGATACGGCGCGCAAGCCGTGGTCGCGAGTGCGGCGGCGATGGCCGGCCCAACGTAGCGCGTAGGAAGAAGACTCTTGATCAGCATGACGGGTTCCTCGGTCACGGCGTGAGACGGCGGCGCTGGACGTACTTCTTGATCTTGTGCTGCCCCACCCAGACTTTCGCGTTCGACTCGAGGTCGATCAGCGACGCGTCGATTTGGTAGAAGCGCACCTGCTCGCGCCCGGCGCCGTCGACGATTTCATTCAGCTCGCCCTGCAGCATGAACTGCGCCCCCTGCTCGCGGGCCATTCGCGCACGCGACTCGGGTGCCGCATTCGTCTGCTGATCGACACGTTCCTCGCGCACGCCCGCGCGCTCCTCGCGCGACGCCACGATGCGCACCACGCCCGAGTTCACGTAGGCGCGTTCGAGATCCTTGACGAAGGTCCCCACCGCCACGTGCTCATAGGTGCGGTTGCGCATGTCGCCGATGATCACCGTCGGCGCCACGCCCCCGTGGGCGTCGGCATACTGCCGCGCCCACGGCGCGGCAAGCGACTGGTTGATGAGTTCGGACGCGACGAGGCGCGAGTCCACGTCGTTCCAGTTGCCGGAGAGATCAGTCACAGCCGCGGGGTCAATGCGGCTGACACGCTTGATGGAGCAGCCGGCTGCCGACACGGCCGCCACGCCGAGCAGCAGAACACGCACACTGAGAGAGAATCGCATGACGAGGAGGATTCGGGTGGACAGGCACGCCATTGGAGCGGCGCCGTACACACCGAAGGTGGTGCATCATTTGCGCCACGCGGCCAGTCAGCGTAAACTCATACGCATCAACGAGGTAGCGTGACAGCCATGGGCAGGTGTCCCCTGCAGGGGACGGCCGTGTGTCTCATTTTGGGGCACCCCACGAGCGCGATCGCTGGCACGAAACCGACGCGGCGCCGATTCGTAAATGGCGTACCTTCAGCAGTTGCACTCCGACCCACTTTCTCAAGGAAGCCGCGATGCCCGCCGACGTGATTGACTACAAGCTCATTGGCGATGACCTGCAGGGCGTTGTGATCACCCTCGATCCTGGCGAAGGCGTGATCGCCGAAGCCGGTGCCATGCT
>JARIEY010000165.1 GCA_031127085.1 Gemmatimonadota bacterium
AAACTCGTGCACGGCCCGTGTGGGCTCGTTGAACACCGTGTTTCGATCTTTCGAAAACAGCGATCGCGATGTCATCAACTCTACTGACAAAGAATCATCGCGCTCTTGACTTGACTACACGATTGTATAAAGCGTCAAATCGCGCAAGTACCATTGCAACTTTTTTTTCAAGTCGCGGTCACGCCAACAACACGCACCGCATCGCAGCAAAGTGCATCCGCACCACATCCGCAGCACATCAACGCGGTGCGCATCAGCGGCCCTTCGCTCATCGCACGGCACGCCGCTGGTGTTGCGAGATAAACGATTCTCCTCTGAAAATGTCACGCGCGGCGCGTGCGCCGATTGCGATTCAGCGGCACGCGGCCAACTTTAACGCGTGGCGTTTTTTCCAGAGGAAGCCCGAGTGCCCACGCTGACGATCAACGGCCAGTCCGTGCAAGCCGCCGAGGGAGCGACCATCCTCGACGCGGCGCGCGCGGCGTCCATCGATATCCCGACGCTCTGCTGGTATCCGCGCCTGCCCACCGCGGGCAACTGCCGCATCTGCCTCGTCTCGGTGGAGGGCGCCGCCAAGCTGCTGCCGGCGTGCGCGACCCCGGCCGCCGACGGCATGACGATTACCACGGAGTCGGACGCCGCCGTGGCGAACCGCCGCAGCGTGCTCGCGATGCTGCTCGAGCGCTACCCGGCGGACCAGATTCCCGAGGGCGGAGCACGCAACGAGTTTGAGACGCTGGTGCGCCGCTACGACGTGCCGACCGCGCGGCGCAGCATGCTTGGGCCGCGCACGGGCGACAGCCGCGCCGCCGATCCGATCATCCAGCACGACATGAGCACCTGCATCCTGTGCACGCGCTGTGTGCGTGCGTGCGAGGACATTCAGGTGGTGGGCGTGCTGGAGGTGGCCGCGCGCGGCGAGCACGCGGAGATCATCGTGGGCGCCGATGGCAATCCGGAACACGCGGGCTGCACCTGGTGCGGCGAGTGCGTGCGCGTCTGCCCCACGGGCGCCATCCACGACATTCTGCCGCTGGCGAAGTTCCGCGCCGGCGCCATGGACCAGCCCGATCGCGTGGTGCGCTCTGTCTGTCCCTATTGCGGCGTGGGATGCCAGATCGACCTGCACGTCCGCGGCACCGATGTGGTGCGCGTCACGAGTCCGTGGATCGAGGAGGCGACGCCAAACGAAGGCTCGCTCTGCGTGAAGGGGCGGTTCGGCACGGACTTCATCTTGCACCGCGACCGCCTGACGACGCCGCTCATCCGGCGCGGCTGGCGCCGCGACGAGCAGGGCGCGTGGACGTTCGACGCGACGCGCGACGGCGCCGAGGCGTATCCGCATCGCGGCGGCCCGTGGGAGAGCATTCGCGGCGAAGGGCCGAGTGCCAAGAAGCGCCCGCAGACGAATCCGCTCCGCCGGCTCCCCACGGGCGACAGCCCGCTGGGCGACCCGCGGGATCGCGTGGCGACGCCGGACGCGTGGTACGCGCCGTTCCGCGAGGCGACGTGGGAGGAAGCGCTCGAGCTCACCGCCCAGCAGCTCGCCCGCCTGCGCGACACGCACGGCCCCGACTCGCTGGCGACGTTCCAGAGCGCCAAGTGCTCCAACGAGGAGAACTACGTCCTCCAGAAGCTGTTCCGCGCGGGGATCGGCACGAACAACGTCGATCACTGCACACGGCTCTGCCATTCCTCGTCGGTGAGTGCGATGCAGCGCGCCCTCAGCACGAGCGCCGCGTCGGGGTCGATGCGCGAGGTGGAGAAGGAGTCGGACGTCATCTTCATCCTGGGCGCCAACACGACCGAGAGTCATCCCGTCTTTGGCGCCGCCATCAAGCGGGCGGTCAAGCGCGGGGCCACGCTGATCGTCGCCGACCCGCGCCGCATCGAACTGGCGGCCCGCGCCGACATCCACCTGCAGATGGTGCCGGGGACCGACGTCGCGCTGCTGAACGCGATGTTGCACCACATCCTCGCGGAAGGGCTGGAAGACCGAGCATTCATTGCCGCGCGCACCCACGGCTTTGACGCGGTGCGTGAGGCGGTTGGTCCGTACACGCCGGAGATGGCCGAAGGGATCACGGGCGTGAGCGCGGCGCTGATTCGCCGCGCCGCGGTGGCCTATGCGAGCGGCCCGCGTTCGGCGACGCTGTGGGCGATGGGGCTCACGCAGCACCACACGGGAACCGACATCGTGACGTCGCTCCTGAACCTGATGCTGGCGTGCGGAATGATCGGGTCGTGGGGGAAGGCGATGATTCCGATTCGCGGACAGAACAACGTGCAGGGTGCCAGCGATATGGGCGCCGTGCCGTTCGCCTACACGGATTATCAGCGCGTGGACGACCCCTCGGTGCGGGCGATGTACGCCGCCGCGTGGGGCGTGGACGCCGAGCGGCTGTCGCTGAAGCCGGGACGCAAGGTGACGCAGATCGTTGGCGCGGACTCGCCGGTGCGCGGGATGTACATCATGGGCGAAAACCCGATGATGTCGGACCCGGACGTCTCGCACGCCGAGGAATGGTTCCGCGGACTCGAGTTCCTGGCCGTGCACGACATTTTCCTCACCGAGACGGCGCGGTACGCCGACGTGGTGTTGCCTGGCGCATCGTTCGCCGAGAAGACCGGCACGTTTGCCAACACGGAACGGCGTGTGCAGCTGTTCGATCAGGCGATCACCCCGCCGGGGCAGGCGCGCCAGGATCTGGAGATCCTGCTCGACCTGTCGCGCCGACTTGGGGTGGCCACTCCGTACCGCGACAGCGCGGGGGTGCAGGACGAGATCGCCACGGTGACGCCAACGCTGCGCGGCGTGTCGCACGCGCGGCTGCGCGAGCATCGCAACGGACTGCAGTACCCCGTGCCGCACGCGGAGCACATGGGGACCGACTTCCTCTTCGCCGACCGCTTTCCCACGCCCGACGGACGCGCCACGCTGGTGCCGGTGCAGTATCTGCCGCCGGCCGAGCTCCCGGACGCCGAGTATCCGTATTTCCTGAACACCGGACGCCAGATGTATCACTGGCACACCGGGACGATGACGCGGCGCTCGACGGCGCTGGACGCGCGCGAAGCAACGCCGACCGTGGAGCTGAATCCCGCCGATGCGGTGGCGATGGGTGTGGCCGACGGTGACGAGGTGCTGGTGACGTCGCGCCGCGCGCAGATTCGCATTTCGGTTCGCGTCAGCGATCGGGTAGCGCGCCATATGGTCTTCGTGCCGATGCACTACCGCGAGGCGGCGGCGAACCTGCTCACGAATCCCGCGCTCGACCCGTACGCGCATATCCCGGAGTTCAAGGTGTGTGCGGTGCGCGTTGAACCCGCGACGGTTGCGGCGGGCGCGCCGGCGACCGCTGGGCGCTGACGATGGATCTCGGACTGCGTGGCAAGGTGGCGCTCGTCGGAGGCGCGTCGTCGGGGCTGGGACGCGCCATCGCAACGGAGCTCGCCGCGGAAGGATGCGATGTGGCGATCGTGGCCCGGGGTGCGGAACGGCTTCAGGCGGTGGCTGACGATCTCGCCGCACGGTTCGGCGTGCGCGTGCTGGCGATCCCGGCGGACCTTGCCGTGGCCGGCGCACCAGCCGAGTGCGTGCGGTTCGCGCAGGCGGCCTTTGAGCGCGTGGACATCGTCGTCGCCAACGCGGGCGGTCCGCCCGCGACCAGCGTGTCCGATGCCACCACGGCGCAGTTTGACGCGGCGCTGCGGTTGAACCTCACCGCATCGATTGAACTGGCGCAGGCGGCGCTGCCTGGCATGCGCGAGCGTCGCTGGGGGCGAGTGATCTTTCTCACGTCGTTCGCCGCCAAGCAGCCGCAGGCGGGATTGCTCCTGTCGAACACGGCGCGCGCGGGGCTGCTGGGCTTCGCGAAGACGATGGCCAATGAAGTGGCGGCCGATGGCGTGCTGGTGAACACGGTGATGCCCGGGCACTTCGACACGGCACGCGCGGCAGAACTCGCGCGGATGCGCGCGGCGCGGCAGGGCGTGGCGGTGGAGACGCTGCTTGCGCAGCGCGCCGGTCACGTGCCGGTGGGCCGCGTGGGCGACCCGCGCGAAATGGCAGCGGTCGTCGCGTTTCTCGCATCGGAGCGCGCGAGCTTCGTGACGGGAACGGCCATTCAGGTGGATGGCGGACAGACGGCGGGATTGCTGTAGCAATCGACGAGCATGCCGGACCGCCCGCGCGGCGCGCGTTTACTCGCTCGTGGCGCGCGGCAGATGGATGCGAAATGTGGTGCCGACCCCGACCGCACTCTCGACGCTGATCGCGCCCCCGGCCTGCTGCACGATCCCGAAAACCGAGGCCAAGCCGAGTCCGGTCCCCAGCCCCACTCCCTTCGTCGAGAAGAACGGCTCGAACATGTGCTCCAGATGTTCAGGCGAGATCCCTCTCCCGGTATCGCCTACGTCTACGCGTATGTAGTCGCCGGGGCCCGACGCGCTTTGGGACAGCGTCTCGTCGTCCACCGACACATTGCTCGTGGCAAAATGCAGCACGCCACCGTCGGGCATGGCATCGATGGCATTCATCGCGAGGCTGATCAGCGCCTGCTCGAGCGCCGCCGGATCGATCCGAACCGGCCACGGGGATGGTGCGAGGCTCCGCTCGACAACGAGTTGCGCGCCGACGAGCGGTCGCAGCAGTCGATCGGCGGCTTCAATCTGCGCATTGATGTCGACCACCCGCGGGGCCACGAACTGGCGTCGCGCGTACGCCAGCAACTGCGCAGTCAACTCGGCGGCTCGTTCCGCGCCCGCCTCAATGGCGCGCAGATCCTTCCGCCTCGGATCATCCTCGGGCGTCGCCTGCTGCAAGAGCGCGGTGTACGAGAGAATCCCCGTGAGGATGTTATTGAACTCATGAGCTACGCCGCCGGCCAGCCGCCCGACCGACTCGAGCCGTCGCGTCTGGCCCTGCGCTTCGAACCGCCGCCGCTCCTCCGTCACATCGCGGACCAGTTGCATGGCGCCGATGAGCCGTCCATCGTCGTCGCGAATCGGAGAGTACTCCACGCTCAACTCGCGCGGGGCGCCCAGCACGTCCGGACCGCGGCGCACGGCGAACTGTTCGCCGCCGAGGGCGCGACGCCATCCATCGAGGGCCACGAGGGCCCACGGCGTGCCGATCGCCGCCAGCTGCTGCCCAAGGTCCAGCCCGCTCAGTGGCGGCACGCCGGCGAGGCGTTCGTACTCCTTCGCCCACGCGGTATTGAAGCCGCTCAACCGGTAGTCTGTGGTTAGCGCGGCAATATTCTCTGGGGCGCTGGCGATGACTGCCTGCGACCGCGTGAAGGCATCCCGCAACTCGTCGATCGAGTGGACGAGGCGCGCCGCCACGACCCGGCGCTCGGCAATCGCGACGGCCACGACGAGCACCAACCCCGCGGTGACGGCGACGTACATATGCATGCGGGCGAGCTGATCGGCAGCAGTGATCGCCGCGTTGCGGAGCGGTCCTGTGCCAACGCGTGTGGCCTCGCCCGCCACCGCCCAGAGCAGCAGCGACGCCGCCGAGGTGCCGAAGACGCCAAACCGCAGCGCGGCCCAGACGAGAAAGGGCGTCACGCCGACGCTGAGCGGCACGCGCGGCGACGCCGCGTTGAAGATGTAGCCGGTCGACATGGTGAGACAGACGGCGAGAGCGATGCCTTCGGCGAGCCGTCGCGACACAAGGATGGCCCGCCGCGGCGCTGACGCACCGACCACCACCAGCGGCGTGAGAATCAACATTCCCGTCGACTCGCGCAGCCACCAGTCGCGCCAGGCGATGAGAAACGACGCATCAAAGGCGCCCCACGCGACGAGCCCCGCCGCTGCCCCCGCACAGCCAGCCGCCATCAGGCAGCCACGCCAGATGAGCTCCTGCAGGTCGGTCAGGCTGTCGAACCGCGGCATGCGACCGTTCCAGCGCTCCCACTGCGCCACCGTCGCCCATGCCTGCACGGCCACGATCGCGCCGAACAGCGCTGCGGCGGTCGGCTCGCCAGCGACGAGTATGCCGGCGGCGGCGTGCGCGCCTCCGAGAAGCAGCGCCATGCGCACTCGCCAGCGAGCCTCGGTCAGCATCAGCATGGCGAGGAGCAGGCCGCCGCTTGGCCAAAGCGCGCCCAGCGAGACGGGCGACGGACTGATCCACCCCAGGCACGTGGCCGTGGCGGCGTAGCCTCCTGTGACCGTGAGGGCCGCGCGCCACGTCGCCACAGTGTTCACGCTGTCATCCGGCCCGCCGTCGATTCTCATGCGAACACTCCGATGCCAGAGTCGACGACCGCGTCGCGCCCCGGCGTCGGGGCGACCTCAGCAATTCCCTCACGCGCAAGCGGGGAGAGCACGAATGTGACGCCGCGCACACTCCCGCGCCAGCGAACCTACAACGCCCTGCGTTGCCCTTCCGTGGAACCACGTCCGACGCGACGTTTCATAGGCCGGTGGGTACAGTGCGCCGGCGTCATACTGGCGACCGCTCGGCACGGGCCGCCTCCAACCAGCATCCGAGGTTTCCGCGCGTGAAAGCGCTCGTCAAAGAAACGCCCGCCGCAGGTTTCGTCCTCAAGGACGTCCCGGTTCCGACCATTCGCGACAATGAAGTGCTGATCAAGGTTTCGCGTGCCGGCGTCTGTGGCACCGACGTGCACATCCACGAGTGGGACGACTGGGCGCGCAATCGCTGCAAGCCCCCGTTCACCGTGGGGCACGAGTTCGCCGGCACGGTGGTGGAGGTTGGCAAGCTCGTGACCGATGTGCACCTGAACGACCGCGTGACGGCCGAGGGACACATCGTGTGCGGCCGTTGCCACCTGTGCCGCACGGGCAACTCGCACGTCTGCCCCTACACCAAGTTCATCGGCGTGGACCGCGACGGCTGCTTTGCCGAGTTCATCGCCATGCCGGCAGGCAACGTCTGGCATCTGGATGACAACATCCCGTTTGAGATTGGCGGCATTCACGACCCGATGGGGAACGCGTTCCACACCGCGCTGACGGCCGAGATTCCGGGCAACACGGTGTT
>JARIEY010000166.1 GCA_031127085.1 Gemmatimonadota bacterium
ATAGAGGCAGAGAGAAAACAGAGAAACAACAGAGAAAATACAGAGAGACAACAGACAGAGAGACGACAGACAAATCCGCTGTCTACCTCTCTCTGTCTGTTGTCTTTCTGTGGTCTTTCTGTTGTCTCTCTTCTCCATTCCAATTTCCGCCCCCTTCTCCTATCTTTCTCTATAGTTGCCCCCCGCCATTCAGAGGCCTGGATGGCGGGGGGATTCTTCCCTTGTCGCACTTTCGCCGACGGTCGGCTGCACGCCATGGAAATCGAGATTACTAACACGAAGTCAGAGGGCGCCGAGCGCCGCATTCTGGTCGCCGTCCCGGGTCCCATCGTCAAGGACGCGAAGAAGCGGGCAGCCCGCCGCGTGGCGCAGCAGGTGCGTATGCCTGGCTTCCGCGTGGGCAAGGCGCCGACCGCGATGGTCGAGAAGAAGTACGCCGACGTGATCCAGCAGGAGGCGCTTGAGGCGGTGATGCGCGAGGCCTACGAAAAGGTCATCGCGCAGGAGTCGCTCAAGCTCGTCACGCAGCCGCACGCTCACGACGTGAAGTTCGGCGACGACGATGCGCTGTCGTTCGAGCTTCACTGCGAGGTGCAGCCGGAGATCGCGCTGGAACACCTCACCGGCTTCAAGGTGAAGCGGCCGGCCGTCGCGGTGACCGGCGATCAGGTGCGGGAGCAGATCGAGCAGCTGCGCGACCAGCGCGCGACCTGGACGCCGGTGGAGGAGAAGCCGGCGGAGGGCGATATGGTCGTGGTCATGCTTTCGATGGCCGACGAAGCGGGCGCCCTGCCCGAAGGGAAGGAGTACCGCGTGGTGCTCGGGGCCGGTCAGGCGATTCCGGCCATCGAGGAGCTCCTGATGGAGCTGACGCCGGGCGGGACGGTGGAGCGCCCGGTGCGCTGGCCCGATGACTTCCCGGACGAGGCGCAGCGCGGCAAGACCAAGACGGTGCGCGCCGAGCTGAAGGAAGTGAAGCGCAAGGAAGTGCCGGCGCTCGACGACGCCTTTGCGCGCGAGATGGGCGATTTCGAGTCGCTCGACGCCTTCAGCGCCGTGGTGAAGACGGATCTCGAGGCGAGCGCGGTGCGCGACGCCGACGCGACCGTGCGCGGGCTGGTGCTCGATGAGATCATCGGCGCCAACGCCTTTGACGTGCCGCCCAGCTGGGTGACGCACCTCGTGCAGCAGTACGCCAAGGCGTACGGCGTGCCGGAGGAAGAGATGGAACGCTTCCTCGCGGAGTTCCGTCCGACCGCCGAGCGGCAGGTGCGGCGCGACCTGGTGATCGAGACGATTGCCGAGCGCGAAAAACTCACGGCGAACGAGAGCGATGTCGATACTCGGATTCAGGAGATGGCCGAGAAGCGCGGCGTGAATCCGGGTCAGGTGTACGCCCAGTTGCAGAAGGCCGGGCGTCTGCGCGAGATCGAGCGGGGCATCACGGAAGACCGCGTGTTCGCGTGGCTGCTCGAGCGCAACACGGTGGAGCAGGCGTAGACACGACGGGCGGCGGCGACCGCAGGGCCGCCACCGCGCATCAGGCCAAATACCAGCAGAGGTTTCACGACGCATGCCGATCATCCCCAACCCGTATGTGATTGAACGGTCGAGCCGCGGCGAGCGCAGCTACGACGTCTATTCGCGCCTGCTGATGGACCGCATCATCTTCCTCGGCACGCCGATCAACGACGACGTGGCGAATATGGTGATCGCGCAGCTCCTGTTCCTTGAAGCGGACAGCCCGGGCCGCGACATCCATCTGTACCTGAACTCGCCGGGCGGCAGCGTATCGGCCGGGCTGGCGATGTACGACACGATGCAGTGGCTCAAGTCGCCGGTGAACACCATCTGCATGGGGATGGCGGCGTCGATGGGGTGCTTCCTGCTGGCCGGCGGCCGCAAGGGCAAGCGTTCGGCACTACCGCACGCCCGCATCATGATGCACCAGCCCTCAGGCGGGTCGTCGGGAACGGCGGCGGACATCGAGATCCAGGCGAAGGAGATCCTGTATCTCCGCGCCCAGATGAACGAACTGATGTCCAAGCACACCGGGCGTCCGGTGGAGCAGATCGAACGCGACTTCGACCGCGACTTCTACATGTCGGCCGAGGAAGCCAAGGCGTACGGCATCATCGACAACGTGGTCTCGCCACGCGAACAGGACGCGGAAGTCGTGGCGGCGGTGGCGTCGGTGACGAGCACCAAGTAGGGCAGAACGTCTGGTCGGGCCCGGCGCGCAATCTCACCGCGGCCCGATGGTTGTGAACCCCGCTGCCGGGGCCGATGTTACCAAAAGGGGGGTGGGTGCGTTGGAAGGTCGACACCCCCCAGCAGCACCTCATTACGGTTGAGGCCCGATGAACTCGATGTCCCACGATCGCCACCTGCGCTGCTCGTTCTGCGGCAAGTCCAAGGATGCCGTCCGGAAGTTCATTTCCGGGCCGTCCGTGTACATCTGCAACGAGTGCATTGCGCTGTGCAACGAGATCCTCGCCGAGGATGAAGAGCGCGAGGTGGGTGAGGCCGTGACGCGGGTTCCCGCGCCGCAGGAGATCAAGGACGTCCTCGACCAGTATGTGATTGGGCAGGAAGCGGCCAAGAAGGCGTTGGCCGTGGCGGTGTACAACCACTACAAGCGCATCAATAACCCCAAGCGCGACGGCGACGTCGAGCTGGACAAGTCCAATATCCTGCTCATTGGCCCGACGGGCGTGGGCAAGACGCTGCTGGCGCAGACGCTGGCGCGCATCCTCGACGTCCCGTTCACCATTGCCGACGCCACGACGCTGACCGAAGCGGGCTATGTGGGCGAGGACGTGGAGAACATTCTGGTGCGGCTGCTGCAGGCGGGCGACTTCAATGTTGCCGAATGCGAGCGCGGCATTGTGTACATCGACGAGCTCGACAAGATTGCGCGCAAGAGCGAGAACCCGAGCATCACGCGCGACGTGTCGGGCGAGGGCGTGCAGCAGGCGCTGCTCAAGATCCTCGAGGGGACGGTGGCGAGCGTGCCGCCGCAGGGCGGGCGCAAGCATCCCCAGCAGGAATACATCCAGATCAACACCAAGGACATCCTGTTCGTCTGCGGCGGGGCGTTCGACGGGCTCGAGAAGATCATCGAGGCGCGCCTGGGCAAGCGGCAGATCGGCTTCAGCGCCGAGGACCAGCTGGCGGCCAAGGGCGGCAAGTCGACGCACATCTTCCAGTTCGTGGAACCGGACGATCTGCTCCGCTTCGGGCTGATTCCCGAGCTCGTGGGGCGCCTGCCGGTGTCGGTGCCGCTCGAGTCGCTGGACGAGCCGGCGCTGGTGCGCATCCTGCGCGAGCCCAAGAACGCCATCACCAAGCAGTTCGCCAAGCTGTTCGAACTGGAAGACGTGACGCTCACGTTCGACGAGGGGGCGCTGAAGGCGATTGCCAAGAAGGCGCTCGACCGCGGCACGGGGGCGCGCGGCCTGCGCGCCATCGTCGAGGAACTGCTGCTCGACACGATGTTCGACCTGCCGGGACGCGACGACGTGGTGGGGGTGACGGTGACCGAAGCTACCGTGACCAACAAGCAACCGCCGTTGTTGGAGATATCTGCAAAGAGGCAGAAGAAAGAAGCGTAGGAACAGAGAAACCACAGAGAAACCACAGAGAAACAACAGAGAGACAACAGAGGCGGGGGCTTGGCCCCCGCCTTTCTGCATCCGATCCCCTATCTTTCAAGAATGACCCAGCATTACCTGCGCGACGCCGAGACGATTGAAGCTGCCGACCGGCTACCGGTGCTGCCGCTGCGGGACGTGGTGTTGTTCCCCCACGTCGCGATGCCGCTGTTGGTGGGGCGCTCCGGCTCGCTGGCGGCACTCGAAGCGGCGGAGTCGACCGACAAACTGGTTTTGCTGCTGACACAGAAAGACAGCACCGTGCAGGATCCAGGCGCGGCGGATCTGCACCGCACGGGGACGCTGGGGCGCGTGCTGCAGTTCACCAAGCTGCCCAATGGGGCGGCGCGGGTCCTGATTGAAGGGCTGGCGCGGGCGCGGGTGCTGAAGTTCGTGGCAGGTGCCAAGCTGCTGCGGGCGGTGGCCCGCCCGCAGCCCTTCGCCTTGGACACGGACGACAGTGCCGTAGCCGAAGCCCGACGCGCGCTGGCGCTCTTCGAGGAATACGTCACCCAGCACCGCCGGATGCCCCCTGAGGTCGCGGGGTTGGTGCAGGCGGCCAGTAGCCTGGAGCGTCAGGCGTGCGGCATCGCCGCCCATTTGGCCGTGCGACCCGAAACGCGGCAGACCCTGCTGGAGGCGCCTCGGCTGGAGGACCTGTTCCGCGCGCTCAGCGAACTGACGGCGGGCGAGACGGAACTGCTGCGTCTGGAGCGGAAGATCGAGGACGACGTGCGCGGGTCGCTGTTCCAGAACCAGCGCGAGTTCTATCTGCAGGAACAGCTGCGGGCGATCCATCGTGAGCTGGGCGACGAGGAGACCGACGACCTGACCGACCTCGAGGCGCAGCTCGCCGCCCGGCAGCTGCCCGAGCAGGCCCGGGCGCGCGCCGACCGCGAGTTGCGCCGGCTGCGCCGGATGTCGCCGATGTCCCCCGAGGCGGCGGTTGCGCGCAACTACGTGGAGTGGATTGCGGCGCTGCCGTGGAGCGAGCGCACCGACGACCTGCTCGATGTGTCGCGTTCCCGCGCGATTCTGGACGAGGATCACCACGGCCTCGCCGAGGTGAAGGAGCGCATCGTCGACTACATCGCCGTGCTGTCGCTGGTTGGCCGGCTTGAGGGGCCTATCCTCTGCCTCGTCGGTCCGCCGGGAGTGGGCAAGACATCGCTGGGGCGCAGCGTGGCGCGCGCCCTGGGGCGAAAGTTCGTGCGGATGTCGCTGGGCGGCGTGCGCGACGAGGCCGAGATTCGCGGGCATCGCCGGACGTACATCGGCGCGCTGCCGGGGCGCATCCTGCAGGCGATGCGCCGTGCGGAGAGCGTGAACCCGGTGATCCTGCTCGACGAAATCGACAAACTGGGAAGCGACTGGCGCGGCGACCCGTCGGCCGCGCTGCTCGAAGTGCTCGATCCGGAACAGAACCGCGCCTTCAATGACCACTTCCTCGAAGTGGACTACGACCTGTCGCAGGTGCTCTTCCTGACGACGGCGAATACGCTGGCCGGGATTCCCGACCCGCTGCGCGACCGTATGGAGATCATCCGGCTGCCGGGGTATCTGGACCAGGAGAAGATCGCCATCGCGCAACGTCACCTGATCCCCAGGCAGTTGACGCAGCACGGCATCACGCCCGCTTCGGTGTCGTGGGCCCCCGAGACGCTGCCGGCCATGCTGCGCCAGTACACGCGCGAGGCCGGCGTGCGCGAGCTCGAACGGCGGCTGGCCCGCGTGGCGCGCAAGGTGGCGCGCCGTCGCGCCGAGCAGCCCGCCGAGTCGGCGCCGCACGACACGATTGCGGCATCGGACCTGCGGCCGATGCTCGGCGTGGCGCCGTACGATCCTGATGAGGTGACGCTGGAGGACCGCGTCGGCGTGGCGCAGGGGCTCGCCTACACGCAGGTGGGGGGCGAGTTGCTGGAGATTGAAGTCAGCGTGGTGCCGGGGCGCGGCCGCGTGCAGTTGACGGGGACGCTGGGCGACGTGATGAAGGAGTCGGCGAGCGCCGCACTCAGCTACATCCGGTCGCGCGCCGAGGTGCTGGGCGTGGCCCCGGACTTCGCGCGCACCAAGGATGTGCACGTCCACCTGCCGGCCGGCGCGACGCCCAAGGACGGGCCTTCGGCGGGGATCGCGTTGGCCACGGCGATTGTCAGCGCACTGACGGGGACGCCGGTGCGCGGCGATGTGGCGATGACGGGTGAGATCACCCTGCGCGGCCGCGTGCTGCCGATTGGCGGGCTCAAGGAGAAGGCGGTGGCCGCGCACCGCCATCACGTGAGCCACGTGATTGTGCCTGCTTCGAATGTGCGCGACCTCGACGAACTCCCCGAGGAGGTGCGCAAGGGCGTGCGCTTCCATCCGGTGAAAACCATGGACGACGTGCTTGCCCTGGCGCTCCGAACGCTTCCCGTGGCCCCGCCGCGGAAGGGGCGCGCCGCACCCGTGGCGACGCGAGGCGCGGTGGGCGTGGCGCCGGATGTGACGCACTGATGACCGACGCTCCCGAGTCCACCTCGCCCGCGAAAGACCCGCTGGTCATCCGCCACCTCGAGTTCCTGGGCGGCATGGCGGCCGCTGGCGGCTGGCGGCCGGTCACTGCCCAACCGGAGATCGCCTTCAGCGGGCGGTCGAACGTGGGGAAGTCGTCGCTGCTCAACAAGCTCGTGCGCCGGAAGGCCTTTGCCCGCGTCAGCAAGACGCCGGGCCGCACGCGCGAGATCAACTTCTTTGGCGTCAACCGGGCCTTCGTGCTGGTGGACCTGCCGGGGTACGGATTCGCGCGCGTCTCCAAGGAACGGAAGAGCGAGTGGGGGACGCTGATCGAGGCGTACCTGCGCGACAACGTCAACCTGCGCGGGGTGGTGCAACTGCTCGACGCACGACACGACCCCACCGAGGACGATCTGCGGATGTTCGATCTGCTGGCCGAGATCGGTGTGCCGGCGCTCGTGGTGATGACCAAGATCGACAAGCTGACGGCGCGTGAGCGCGCCAAGCAGCTCAAGACACTTGCGGTGCGCTGCGGGGTAGATGAGGATCAGGTCATTCCCTGCAGCGCCATCACGGGGGAGGGCCGCGACGACCTCGCGGCGTCCCTGGCGGCGCTGCTCGACACCCCCCTCGACGCTCCCGTTCCGGAGGAGTAGCCATGCGCCGGTCGTCGACCGCCTGGATGCTCGCGCGCGCCCTCATCGTCCTGACGGCACTCGCCCTCACGGCGCCGTCGGCCGATGCCCAGCAGGCCACCCGACAGCCAACTGCCGGCCAGCAAGCCGCCGGTCAGCAAACGACGGCCGACACCGCGGCCCTCCCAGCCGGCTTTGGGAGCCTGCGCCAGGACGACGTCGCCGTGAAGCT
>JARIEY010000167.1 GCA_031127085.1 Gemmatimonadota bacterium
CGTATGCGGTCGCTCGAGCCAAAGCCGTTGCGGTAACCGAGGGCGATCCCTTCAACGACGGCCGCACGCAGGATGTGCGCGCCGGCGTGGACCTCAAGTACCTGCTGACGCCCAACCTGACGCTCGACGCCACCTTTCGTCCCGACTTTGGTCAGGTCGACGTGGACCCCGCGCAGGTGAATCTGAGCGCGTTTGAGACGTTTTACGAAGAGAAGCGTCCCTTCTTCATCGAAGGAGCTGGCGTCTTTCGGTTCGGGAGCAGCCGTTGCCAGTTCTGCAGCAATTTCAGCGGCATCGAGTCGTTCTACTCGCGGCGCATCGGACGTGCGCCGACCGGCGCGAACCTGGCGTTCGCGCAGGGGCTGTTCGCCGACATTCCGGATGCCTCGACCATTCTGGGTGCGGCGAAGATCACGGGACGCACGGGCAGCGGGTGGACGGTCGGCCTGCTGAACGCGACCACCCGGCAGGAGCAAGCGCGCGTGCAGCGCGAAGACGGGTCGCGCGCGAGCGTCACGGTGGAGCCGCTCACGAATTTTCTCGTTGGACGACTGAAACGCGACTTCCTGCAAGGGAACGTCGTTGCCGGGCTCTACGCGTCGTCCGTGACGCGCCGGATGACCGACGAGTTCCGGCCCATCCTCAACAGCCACTCCGAGATGTTCGGGTGGGATCTCGAGTCGTACTGGAAGAGCCGCACGTACTCGCTGCGCGCGTCGCTCATGGCATCCAACATCGGCGGCGACCGGCGCGTGATCGCGGTGCGGCAGCGGTCGAGCGCGCGCTACTATCAGCGCCCGGATGATCGGCGTGCCGTGGACACTCTGGCGACCGTTTTGCAGGGGGCCGGCGCGTTTGTGCGCTTTGGCAAGGATGGCGGCGAATGGAACTGGGAGCTGATGGGTAATACCCGCACACCCGGCTATGAAGTAAACGACATCGCCTTCCAGAGCCGCGCCGATTACACGTGGCTTAACGGAAACATCGGACGGTTCCTCAGCAAGCCCACCAGGTGGTACCGCACGCTGTCGCTCATCGCGGGCGGTCAGTATCAGCGCAACTATCAGGGCCTTGAGGTCACGGGCCGCGACGTGCACGCGGGCGTCTTTGGCACCACGCGATCGGGCGGGGTCTTCAATACGTTCCTGATCCTCCGCCCCACGCTGCTGGACGAACGGTTGTTGCGCGGCGGTCCGGCCGTGTACGTGCCCGGCGGCGGCTACGCCAATGTGAACCTCGGCACCGACACGCGTCGACGGGTCAACGGACAGGTGCAGGCGAGCTACAGCTGGAATACCGAACGCGGGTTCGGCAACCAGTTCAGCGCCACGGCCCGATATCGGCCGACCTCGTCCATTGCGCTCTCGGCAGGCCCGTCGTACAATCTCACGCGCGCCGTGCGGCAATACGTCCAGGCGGTGGGCGATCCTTCGGCCGTCGCGTTCGGCGGCACGCGGTACGTGCTGTCGGGGCTCACGCAGCGCACCCTCGGCATGGACACGCGTGTGAGCGTCACGTTCTCGCCGCACATGACGTTCGAGTTCTACGCCCAGCCCTTCTTTGCGTCCGGCGAATACTACGGGTTTAAAGAGTACACTGCGCCGCGCTCGCGCGACGTGGTCGTCTACGGCCGCGACGCTGGCACCGTGACAGCGAATCGCACTGCTGAGGGGCGCGTGACGTCGTACACCGTCGATCCCGACGGTGCCGGCGCGGCCGCGCGCTTCGGCATCGCCAATCCTGACTTCAACGTGCGCTCGTTGCGCGGGAATGCCGTATTCCGTTGGGAATACCGACCAGGATCCACCCTGTTCTTCGTCTGGACGCAAACGCGCAGCAGCAGTGATGCCACCGGCGAGTTCGATTTCGACCGAGACAGCCGTGCGCTCGCCGCCTCGCGCCCTGACAACATCTTCCTCGTGAAGATGAACTGGTGGCTGGCGCGGTAACGCTGCCGACATCTCCTGCTGCACGGCGATGCGCGCCGACGCTGCAAGATCGAGACGTGTGGGAGCACTCGCGTGCGCGGCCATCGTACGGCGGCCAGGCTCCGCGGTGGCGCCACGTGCCTGCATCCCCCACATTGCACCATGCACCTTTCCTCCATCTCCGCCCGCGCCCTGTCGGCCGCCGCGCTGGCACTCGTCGTCAGCTGCGCCAAGGAACCGGTTGCCCCAGACGCCGCGGCGCTCGTTTCCGCGAACCCCGCCATCGCCCTGGCGCGCGCCCCCTTGGCCGCCACGTCCACCGCGGCGAAACTCGCCAGCTTCGAGTCCTTCACGCCCGGCGCCATCAACGGCCAGTTCGATTGGCAGAGCATGGGCGGGGTAGGCAACGCGCCGCCGCCAGGTACCTGTGCCGTCTACGATCACGAGATCTCCAACGCCTCGGCTCTGATTGCCGGGATCGACGCGACCGAGTTCTTGGGAGCCCGGAGTCTGCGTCTCTCCAACGCGGTCACCTCCGGCTGCTACGGCGACCAGACCTTCTCGTACCGCACGGCCAACGTGGCCGGCGAATCGAGCGCCCGCTGGGGCACCGCCGAGTTCGCCCTGCCAGGGGCCCGCCTCGACAACCACTTCGAGGCCGAGTGGACCGTGATGTCGGTGGTCCCCTTTGCGCAGCAGCCAGGGCTGGAAGTCGTGGCCAGCCCGGCCCGTGGTGACGACCAGCGCATGGGGTGGTTGCAGGTGGCCGATCTCGCAGACGGACTGGCCATCTCGGTGGCGCGCTGGGTCGACGCCGGCTCGCTCTCGGGTGCGACGATTGCCCCGACGATCATCGCGTCGGGGCTCGACCGTCGCGCGCCGCACGTGATCAAGCTGACCATGGACTTCGTCGACGGCCCCGACAACGACGTCGTGCGCGTCTGGGTGGACGGCACCCTGCGGAATGCGGGCCCCAGCTGGGAGCGCTACTACGCGCTCAAGGGCATCGCGCCGCCGGCGGTGAACCGGTTGATGTTCCGCACAGGGAGCGACGCGCTGCGCGGCTTGCCGGGCACCGCCGCGCCGGCCACGCGCGGGCTTGGATTGGCATTCGATAACCTGCGCCAGTCGACCTTTGCCGTCCCCTCGTCAACCGATGCCTGCCGCAACGACGGGTGGCGCGTGGCGCGCGCGCGCGATGGTCGCGTGTTCGAAAATCAGGGCGACTGCATTCAGTGGGTCCTGCACGCGTCGCGCTAAGCGGATGAGCCCGGCGGCTCGTCCTCTGGCGTGATCAGCGGCAACCAGATACGGAACGCCGAGCCGCGCCCCGGCACGCTCTCCACTTCCACCGCGCCGCGGTGCGCCCGCGTGATGCCGAGCGCGGCGGCGAGCCCCAAGCCGCGCCCCAGAAACTTGGTTGACGAGAACGGCACGAAGAGCTGCTCCATCACGCGCGGCTCGATCCCGGGGCCGTCGTCGGCGACTTCGAGGTAACCGTACTGCCCGTCTTCCAGCGGCGCCGGCCACCAGTTGCTCGCCGCGCGGCTGCCGCTCAGCGTCGCCACCCCCGCGCGCACCGTGATACGGCCGTGACTGCGATCGTTGAGCGCTTCGGCCGCATTGGTCAATAGGGTCAGTGCGGCCTGCCGCAACTGCGCCAGGTCGCCACGCACCCAGACGGGATCGGCGGTCTCGATCCAAACGGCGAGGCGGCTCTGCATCGAAGAGGTGAAGACGTCCGACGCGTCCGCGGCCAGCTCGTCGAGACGCAGCGGGGCAGGGCGACGCTCGGTCTTTCCGGCGTACGCGAGCAGCTTTCCGGTGAGGTCGGCGGCGCGCCGCGCGGCCCGTTCCACCTCTTCGAGATGCGCGGCGAGCGGCGAACCGTACGGCAGGCCGTCACGCGCAAAGCTGGCGTTGCCAAGAATGGCGGCGAGAATGTTGTTGAAGTCGTGGGCCACGCCGCCGGCGAGCACGCTGATGCTCTCCAGTCGCGCCACGCGCTCCATCCGCTGCTCCAACTCGCGCGCCTCCACCTCCAGGCGCCGCCGCTCGGTGATGTCGTCGGCGACGACGATGTGATAGTCGGCCTCGCCGTTGGCACCGCGCGCCACCGAGACGCTGAGCCGTACCCAGAACTCCGTGCCGTCACCTCGACGGAATGGACGCTCCACCTGCACGCTCGGAATCGTTCCCCGCTCTAGCTCGAGCAGCGTCTCGGCAGACGGGATGCGCTCGCCGATCACGAAGTCGTGCCAGTTCACGCCGACCACCTGGCTGGGATCCGCGCGGTACATCGCCACGAAGCGTTCGTTGGCGCGCAGCAACCGCCCGTCGAGCCCAAAGTGCGCCACCCCCACCGCCGCGAGGTGGAACGTGGTGGCCTCACGACGCTCGGCGACATCGCGCGCATCTTCCAGCCGCGCCATCGCCACCACCTGCCGCACGATCAGCGAGAGCAACACCGTGACCGAGAGCAGCACGATGAGCGAGACGGCGACGGTGGCGCTGTACCACCCCCAGAACCGCCCGAGCACGACGATGCCGGCAAGGAGCGGCGGAGCCAGGATGGTGGCCGGGATGAGGCGCCGCGCGATGTAACCGGCGGGACCGCGTCGCTGGAAGAGCGTCATCACGCCCACGTGCGGGCGTAGCGCAATGCTGCCGGCGGCCAGGATCCCCAACGCGACGGCCGTGGGAAGCGCCATTCCCAGATTCGGGGCGTTCGAGACGCGGCCTGGCGACTCGTACAGCCCGTTGACGGCCGCAGCCAGCGACATCACGAGCGCCGACGCGGCCGCGGCGCGCGCCTGCTCCAGATACTGCTCGTCCCGCAGCGCGATCAGCACGTGTGAGGCGCCCACTGCGAGTAGCGCCAGTCCCGTCGCCAACCCGGCGCGTCCCGGCGATACGCCGTCGATGGCGCGCACCTGCGTGGCGAAGAACAGCAGGTCGGTGGGCGAGGTCAGCCCAAGCGCGTGCTCCACGATGGTCAGTGCGCCCAAGGCGGCGACAACCCGCGCGATGGCGGCGGCCGCGGCGCGACGGCGCGGCGGGCTCGCGCTGTCGATCAGCACGAGCGTCACCGAGAGCAGAACCAGCGACAGGGCCGTGTTTGGCACCATCGGCGGTGCGCCGGGCATCAAGCTGCGCAGCAGGGCGATGTCCGCAGCCCATCCGACCAGTGCGACGGCGCCGAGGAACGCGGCACCTGCGCTGGCCACCACCGGCAACCGAGCGGTCAGTCGAGAGACGAGAGAATCGGACACGCGGCCTCGCGGGAGTCGCTACGAGTATAGTCCGCGCGGATCCAACGGCAAGCGTTGCGCCGGCCGCCCCGGCCGACGCGCCTGCCGCGACAGCTCGCGGCGCGGGCGCTTTAGTGCGCCAGATGCGCCGCCGTGCCCGACACACTGCGCTCGATGCGCTCCACCATTTCGGGGTCGGATGGACGCAGCCGGCTCGCGAGGTCGACCAGCGCAATCACGCCCGCCACGCGGTCGCCATCGGTGAGCACGGGAATGCGGCGGATATGGTCGCGCTTCATCTTGTGCGCCACCACCACCACCGAGTCCTCCATTCGCACGGTGGTCAGGTGATGCGACGTCATATGCTCCTTCACCGTGCACCCGGGGCCGTGTCCCGCCGAAAAACACCGGATCACGATGTCGCGGTCGGTGAGCACGCCCTTGAGATGCCGCTCACGCAGGTTGTCGATCACGGGGAGCATCCCCACGTGTCGATCGCGCATCAGCTGCGCCGCCTTGAGCATCGTGTCGTCGGGGGTGATCACCGACGGATGCGCCGTCATCACATCGCGCGCTCGCATAGTCCATCCTCCCCGCATCGGCCGGCCGATGCGTCCACTTCCAGCATACGTCCTCAGCGGCCGCACGAAAGACGCAGAAGGGCTTTCAACTCGTCAGGGTTCGGCCTACCGCTCCTCCTGCACCGTGGCGACACCGTCTGCGCGATTCTCGGACTGACTTTCGCAGCGCGTCACCTACCTTGGCGCAGTATGGCACCGGTCTTCCCGTTTCTGCCGAAGCGCCTCGAGGGGTTGGCGGAGGTCGCGTGCAACCTGAACTGGACCTGGAACCGCGAGGCGCGGCGGCTCTACCGCAACATCGATCCACAGCTGTGGACGCGCGTGCGGCACGAGCCCTTCCAGTTGCTGCGGCAGGTGGGCGGCGAGCGTCTGGCGCAGTGCGCGGCCGATCCGTCGTTCCTCGCGCAGTACGACGCGGTGGTGCGCTGGGCCGCCACCGAGCAGGGGCCGGCGCAGACCTGGTTCTCGCAACAGCACCCTGGGCGCTCACGCGATACCATCGCGTACTTCTGCGCCGAGTTCGGCGTGCATCACACGGTCCCCATCTACTCGGGCGGACTCGGCGTGCTCGCGGGCGATCACTGCAAGACCGCGTCCGATCTGGGCGTGCCGTTGGTTGGCGTGGGCCTGCTCTACCGCGCCGGATACTTTGACCAGCAAGTGCGTGCCGATGGCTGGCAGGAAGACACCGACGATCCCATCGATCTCGCGCAGACGGTCGTGGAGCCGTTGGAAGGGGCGGGCGGTGCGCCGTATCTCGCGGTCGTGCAGACGTCGGGGCGCGACGTGTACATCAAGGCGTGGCGGCTGCGCGTAGGGCGCGTCACCATCTACCTGCTCGACACCGACGTGGAGCAGAATCACCGCGACGACCGCTACCTGCTGAGCCGACTCTACGCGGGCGGTCCGGGCATGCGACTCAAGCAGGAGTGGCTCCTCGGCGTTGGTGGGGTGCGGGTGTTGCGCGCGCTGGGGGTGGAGCCTTCAGCCTGGCACGCCAACGAAGGGCACGCTGCGTTCATGTTCGTGGAGCGCGTGCGCGAGGAGGTTGCCGGCGGGCTCGCGTTCGACGAGGCCGTGCACCGCGTGCGTCAGTCGAGCACCTTCACCACGCACACGCCGGTGCCGGCCGGGCATGACATGTTCCCCGCGCACGACGTCGCCGCCTGCGCCGGGCCCGTGTGGGAGGCGCTGGGGATCAGCCGCGAACGGTTTATTGCCATTGGCAAGCACC
>JARIEY010000168.1 GCA_031127085.1 Gemmatimonadota bacterium
GCCCGGCGACATCGTGCCCAACAACCGGCACTTCGACACCACGCGCGCCAACTTTGAGCATCGCGGCGCCACGGCGCTCGACCTGCCGATCCCCGAAGGACTGCACCCGCAGACGCTGCACCCCTTCAAGGGGAACATGGATCTCGCGGCCCTCGAGCGCGTGCTCACCGAGCACGCGGGCAAGGTGCCGCTGGTGATGATCACGGTCACCAACAACTCGGGTGGCGGTCAGCCGGTCAGTATGGAGAACATCCGTGGCGCGTCGGCCATCGCCCGCCGCCACGGGGTGCCGTTCTTCCTCGACGCGTGCCGCTTCGCGGAGAACAGCTGGTTCATCCACACCCGCGAGCCTGGCTACGAGAACACGTCGCCCATCGACATCGCGCGCGAGATGTTCGCGCTCGCCGATGGCTGCACGATGAGCGCCAAGAAGGACGGGATGGCGAATATCGGCGGCTTCCTCGCCATGCACGACGACGCCGTCGCCCTGCGCTGCCGCAACACCCTCATTCTCACCGAGGGTTTCCCGACCTACGGCGGGCTGGCCGGCTACGATTTGGAGGCGATCGCCGTCGGGCTCTACGAGGCGCTCGACCCCGATTACCTGCGCTACCGCATCCGTATGGTCGAGTACATGGCGGAGAAGATGGCGGCGGCCGGAATTCCCACCGTGCGCCCCGCCGGCGGCCACGCGTTGTACCTCGACGCCAAGCAGTGGCTCTCGCACATCCCGCCCTCGGAGTACCCTGGGTGGGCGCTCTCGCTCGTGCTGTATCTGGAGGGCGGCATTCGCGCCTGCGAGATCGGGTCCGTGATGTTCGGCCAGCAGCCCGACGGCAGCGAGCGGACGGCGGACCTTGAACTGGTACGCCTCGCCTTCCCCCGCCGCGTCTACACGCAGAGCCACATGGACTATGTGTGTGAGGTGCTGGCGCACGTGAACACGCTGGCGCCGCGTATTCGCGGCGTACGCATCGTCGAGCAGCCACCCGCCCTGCGGCACTTCACGGCGAAGTTCGCGCCGCTCGTTCCGGGCGTGATCGCGTAGCGTCGGTCGCGCCACCGGTCAGACCTCCCGGTCTGGCCGGGTCGGCCGCCGGGTTCAGGTCGAGTCGCGCCGCCACGCCCCGTTGGCGTAGCGCCAGAGCCGAGTGCGTCCCGTTGCCCCGGCGAATTCGATGGCCCGCAGCGCGTCCGTGCGTCCCGTGGCCACGCCGACGTACACGAAGGCGTCGCCGCTGGCAGAGCCGCTCGGATAAAACGTGATGGTCGGACCGGCCGACAGCGTGGAGACGCCGGGGCCGGTCGCGTAGTACGCCGTCGACCCGTCCACCGTGGTCGCGGGAATCGAGAACCGCGCCCCTTCGGCCAGCTTCCACGACTGCCACGGCTCGCTGCCGTCAATCGCGCCGTTGGCGTTGGTGTCCTCCACCACCCGCATGCGCGAGGCGGCGTAGTCCATCACGAACAGCACGTTGGTGTTGTTGCGCAGCGCCCGCTGCTGGGCCGTGATGAGCGTGCGCTGCACCAGACGCCCCACCGCATCCTGCTTGTAGCGCAGGAACGAGATCTTGGGGATCGCCATGGCCGCCATAATGGCGATCAGGGAGAGCACCAACATAAGCTCGATGATGGTATAGCCGCGGCGATAGGGCACAGTCTTGAAAACTGTACGAGACCGCGCAGAGGCGCCATCTTTCGGCATGTTCGTCATTGGCCTCACGGGAAACATCGCCGCCGGCAAATCCACGGTCGCTCGCCTGTTCGCGGCGTGGGGCGCCCCGTTGGTGGACGCCGATCTCCTCGCCCGCGACGCCGTGGCCCCGGGCAGTCCGGCCCTGGCCGCCATCCGGGCACGCTGGGGGGCCGGCGTGCTCGCTCCCGACGGCACCCTCGACCGCGCGGCCCTCCGGGCGCTCGTCTTCGCCGACCCGGCGGAGCGCGCTGCCCTCGACGCCATCGTCCACCCCGAGGTCGCCAAGCGTCGCGACGCGGCGGTGGCCGCCCTGACGGCCGCCGGCGCCCGACTGGTGATCTGCGACATCCCCCTGCTCTTCGAGGCGGGGCTCACCGAATCCGTGGACGCGATCGTGCTCGTTGACGCGCCGCGCGCCGTTCGAGAGGCCCGACTGATGCGCGAGCGCGGGCTGGGCGCCGCCGACGCGGCGGCGATGATCGATGCCCAGTGGCCCAGCGACCGCAAACGCACGCGCGCCACCTGGATCATCGACAACGATGGCACGCCCGCCGCGCTCGAAGCACGCGCCCGCGAGGTATTCAACGCCCTGAACGAGCGCGCCGTATCGGCTTGAACCGATCGCCGGCGTCCGGTAGAATTCACGTACACCTCAGACACACCTGGAGCGGTCCGTGTCCTCGATTCCTGCCGATCTTCGTTATACCAACGATCACGAATACCTGAAGTCCACCGACGACCCGACCATCGTGCTCGTCGGCATCACCGATTACGCTCAGGGTGAACTGGGCGACATCGTGTACCTCGAGCTGCCGAAGGCCGGCACCTCGTTCGCCGCGCACGATTCGTTCGGCACCATCGAGGCCGTGAAGGCCGTGTCCGACCTCTACTGCCCGGTCGCCGGCGAAGTCCTCGAAGTGAACCCCCGCCTCGACGGCGAGCCCTCGCTCGTCAACAGCGACCCCTACGGCGACGGCTGGATGCTCAAGATGAAGGTCACCCCGGCCGACGTGGCGGGGTTGATGGATGCGGATGCGTACCAGAAACATCTGGGATAGAGAAACAACAGAGAGAATACAGACAAACAACAGAGAGACAACAGAGGCCCGGAATCACGCGTCCGGGCCTCTGTTGTCTCTCTGTATTCTCTCTGTTGTCTGTCTGTTGTTTCTCTCCTACGCTCCGTAGGCTTCTACGGGCGGGCACGCACACACCAGGTTTCGGTCGCCGAACGCGTTGTCCACGCGGCCCACCGACGGCCAGAACTTGTGCCCGCGCACCCACGGCAGCGGGAAGGCGGCCGTCTCGCGCGAGTACGCGTGCGTCCAGGCGTCCGCCACGCAGTGCGCCAGCGTGTGCGGCGCGTGCACCAGCGGGTTGTCGTCCTTCGGCAGTTCGCCGCTTTCCACGCGGGCCGCTTCGGCGCGGATCGCAATCAGCGCGTCGACGAACCGATCCAGCTCGTCCTTCGGCTCGCTCTCCGTCGGCTCGATCATCAGCGTGCCGGCCACCGGGAACGAGACCGTCGGCGCGTGGAAGCCGTAGTCCATCAGCCGCTTGGCGATGTCCTCGACATCGATCCCCGCCGTCTTCAGGAAGCGCGGATCGACAATGCACTCGTGCGCGATCGTGCCGTTCGCCCCCTTGTACAGCACCGGGAACGTCCCCTCCAGCCGCTTCGCCACGTAGTTGGCGTTCAGGATCGCGACCTTCGTGCTCTGCGTCAGCCCTTCGCCGCCAAGCAGCATGATGTACATCATCGAGATCGGCACGACGCTCGCACTCCCCCACGGGGCCGCCGATACCGCGCCAATGGCCTTGCTGCCGCCCGTCGCGATGGTCACGTGCCCGGGGAGGAACGGCGCGAGGTGTTCGGCCACGCCAATCGGGCCGACGCCGGGGCCGCCGCCACCGTGCGGAATGGCGAACGTCTTATGCAGGTTCAGATGGCAGACGTCGGCACCAATGTCGCCGGGCCGGCAGAGCCCAACCATCGCGTTCATGTTCGCGCCGTCCAGGTAGACCTGGCCGCCGTTCTCGTGGATCACCTTCGTGATCTCGGTGATCGCCTCCTCAAAGACGCCGTGCGTCGAGGGATAGGTCACCATCAGCGCCGACAGGTTGGCCGCGTGCTGCGCGGCCTTCACCTTCAGGTCGGCCACGTCGATGTTTCCGTGCGGATCGGTCTTCACCACCACCACGGTCAGCCCGGCCATCACCGCGCTCGCGGGGTTCGTGCCGTGCGCCGACTGCGGGATGAGGCAGATGTTGCGGTGCCCCTCGCCGCGCGACTGATGGTACGCCTGGATCACGAGCAGCCCGGTGTATTCGCCCTGCGAGCCGGCGTTCGGCTGCAGCGAGACGGCGTGGAAGCCGGTAATCTCGGCCAGCGCCCCTTCCAGGCGGTCGAAGAGCGCGCGGTAGCCCTTGGCCTGCTCGACCGGCGCGAACGGATGCAACCCACCGATCTCGGGCCACGTCACCGGGAACATCTCGGCCGCCGCATTCAGCTTCATCGTGCACGAACCTAGAGCGATCATCGAGTGCACGAGCGAGAGATCCTTGGCCTCCAGCGAGCGCACATACCGCTGGAATCCCGTCTCCGAGTGGTGCGTGTTGAACACAGGGTGCGTCAGGAAGTCGCTCGTCCGCGCGAAGCGCTCGTCAAAGCGCGCATCCGCGGCCGGCGCCGCCCCGGCGCCGCCGAACACGGCCAGCAGGTCGGCCAGGTCGGCACTGCTCGTCGTCTCGCCCATCGAGACGCCAATCGTGCCATCCGCGAAATACCGGAGATTGATCTGCCGCGCCTCGGCCGCAGCCTTCACCGACGCCACGCCGCCGCTGGGCGCCACGCACACGGTGTCGAAGAAGTTGTCGTGCCGCACCGTGTGCCCGAGCGCGCGCACACCCGCCGCGAACGACTCCGCCCGATGGTGCACGCGCGTCGCAATGCGCCGCAGCCCGCGCGGGCCGTGGAAGACCGCGTACATGCCGCTCATCACGGCCAGCAGCACCTGCGCCGTGCAGATGTTGCTGGTCGCCTTCTCACGGCGGATGTGCTGTTCCCGCGTACCAAGCGCCATGCGCAGCGCCGGCTGGCCGTGACTGTCGCGCGAGACCCCGATGATGCGCCCCGGCATCAGGCGCTTGAGGTCCTCCTTGGTCGTCAGGAAGCCCGCATGCGGGCCGCCGTAGCCGAACGGCACGCCAAAGCGCTGCGCGCACCCAACCGTCACGTCAGCGCCCCATTCGCCCGGCGGGGTGAGCAGCGTGAGCGCCAGCAGGTCAGTCGCGACGACGACCATCGCGCCCGCCGCGTGCACGCGGTCCACCAGCGCGCGCTGGTCTTCGATGGAGCCAAAGGTGTTGGGGTACTGGATCAGCACGCCGCACACCGTCGCGTCGAGCGCAAACGAGGCGGCGCTCTGTACCTTTACCGTGATGCCGCGGGCCGCGCCTCTCGCCACCACGGTGTCGATCGTCTGCGGATGGCAGTCGTCCGCCACGAGGAAGACGTCGCGGCCGCTCTTGGCGGCGTGCAGCATTTGCATCGCCTCGGCGGCGGCCGTCGCTTCGTCGAGCAGCGAGGCGCTCGCCACCGGCAATCCGGTGAGGTCAATCACCGTCGTCTGGAAGTTGAGCAGCGCCTCCAGGCGCCCCTGCGCGATCTCGGCCTGGTACGGCGTGTACGCCGTGTACCAGCCCGGGTTCTCCAGGATGTTGCGCTGAATCACGGCCGGCGTGTGCGTGCCGTAGTAGCCCTGCCCGATGAAACTGCGCCAGACCTGATTCGGGGCGACCATCGCCTTGAAGTCAGCGAGCGCGTCCTGCTCGGACTGGCCGGCCGGCAAGTTCAGCGCGCGACCGAAGCGAATGTTCGCCGGGACGGTCGCGTCGATGAGCGCATCGAGCGAGGAATAGCCAAGAACCTTCAGCATGGCCTGCACGTCGGCATCCGACGGGCCAAGGTGCCGGGGTGCGAAGACGTCCGGCTGCGGAATCGAAGACGAAGACACGGTGCGCGCTTCTCCAGTGCGGCGCGCCAGCTGGCGCCCCCGACGCGGGTGCGGTGCGGCGCGCGACGTCTATAAAACTAACCAGTGGCCTGCTTCGTTGGGACGCATCAGGACGCAAGGGAATGCCCTAGATCGCGCAGGGATGACCACCACAGGCCGCCGTGGCCCCGCCACCGCCCCGTCGGAGCGTCCCGCGCGTATCTTCAACGCTCCACCGCTGGAGGTCCGTGATGTCCGCTCGCCAAGAAGCGACGCGCGCCGGAATCAGCTTCGGCTCAGCGCTCGCCATCGCCATTTCGTGGAGTGTCAACCACTCCATCCTGTGGGCCATCCTGCACGGCGCGCTCTCGTGGCTGTACGTCGTGTACTACGCCGTGACGCGCTGACGTGACGGCGTGGCGGTTGCTCGACACGCTCGCGCGTGACGGCCCGTGGAACATGGCGTGTGACGTGGCGCTGATGGAGCGCGCACGACGCACGGGCGAAACCGTGTTCCGCGTCTACGCGTGGGACCAGCCCACGCTCTCGTTCGGACGCCATGAGTCGGCACGCCGCCAGTACGACGCCGCCGCCATTGCGGCCGCCGGCGTCGCGCTCGTGCGTCGGCCAACGGGCGGCCGCGCGCTGCTGCACCACCGCGAGGTGACGTACTCCATCACCGCCCCACTGGTGGCCGGCGAATCGATTACCGAGAGCGTGCGCCATTTCAATCAGCTGCTGCTGGGCGCGCTGCGCCGCCTCGGCGTCCCCGCCGTGGAAGCGGCCGAGCCGCGTGCGTTGCGCCCCGAAGGAGCGGCCTGCTTCGCGGTCCCCGCCGCCGGTGAGCTGACGCTCGGCGGACGCAAGCTCGTCGGGTCGGCGCAGGTGCGACAGGACAGCGCCCTGCTCCAGCACGGCTCCATCCTGCTTGACGACGATCAGAGCCGCATCGCCGGCTTCGCCGTCGGACCGTACCTCGCCCCCGCTCCTGCTGCGTCGCTGCGCGAAGCGCTGGGTGACGGTGCCACGTACGACGTCGTACGCGACGCGCTGTTCCAGACGGTGGCAGCGTCGCCGCGCACCGAACGTTCGGCTCGCGTGGCGTCCCTCGCCGAGTTGCTCCCCGACGACGCGGCGCTGCACGACGCGTGGTCGAAGTTCCGGGACCCGGCGTGGACGTGGCGCCGCTGACCGTTCTTCCCTAACGTTTGCCGCTGTGCACTCACTCTCGTCGCGCCGCCTCGTCCTCGTCGCTGCCTGTCTCGCCGCCGCTTGCCGCAGCGGCGAGGTGGGTCCCACGGG
>JARIEY010000169.1 GCA_031127085.1 Gemmatimonadota bacterium
GGAGATCACCAGTTCCATCGGGCTGAACCGCGCTTCAACCAGGAACCTGGTGAAGCGCGGTTCAGCCCGATGGAACTGGTGATCTCCTCGGCGGGGCGTGACCTGCGGGCCCTCGACGTGCTCTCGCTGACGTCGGGGTTCGGGGAGCAGCGCCTGCGTCAGCGCGAGGTGCAGGCGGCGATCTACGTGTTCGATCCGGCCGTCGACATCAACCAGCCGCTGACGGTGACGTTCGAGACACAGAGCAGCTCCGTGTGGGAGACGCTGCTCAAGAAGGTGGACCGCGAACGGAGCCTCATCCGGGGACGCGCCGGCGCGAAGCCCTGATCGTTCAGTCGATCCGCAGCGCGTCCTCGGCGTTGCCGGCGGTTCCGCCCTTGAAGAGCTGCGCCATATGGTCGAGCGATTCGCGCTCGCGCGGCCAGTGATACCGGCGACGCGCGGCGGCGCGTGAGAGCCATTGATGCGCGTCGTGCTCGGCGCTCAGCACCACGTCGCCGGCACCCACGACCGCGACAAACGCCACCGCGAGCTCCACGGTGCCGGTGGACTTCATAAAGAACGGATTCACGGTCAGCGAGTAAAGCCGTTCGATCACGAAGCCCGTCTCTTCGCGGACTTCGCGGCGCGCGGCGTCTGGCGGAGACTCGCCGCGCTCGATGCGACCGTGCACGGCTTCCCACGTACCTGGGCAGCGCGTGGCGGCGGCGCGGCGCAGGGCCAGATGCTGCCAGCCACGACTTGCGGGGCGCACGACGAAGACATCCACGACGCCGGCGCGCACGAGCGCCTCGCGCCCCGTCGCGCGCGGCGCCATCAGGGGCGCCGTCGCGCGAGCAGCGAGTGGAGGCGCGCCGACAGCGCGCGCGGACGGAACGGCTTGGTGAGATAGTCGCTCGCGCCGAACTCGAAGACGCGCACCTCGCTGTCCTCGTCGCCCTTGGCCGTGAGCACGATCACCGGCAGTTCGGCCGTGGCCGGGCGGGCGCGCAGATGACTCAGCACGCCGTAGCCGTCGAGCCGCGGGAGGTTGAGGTCGAGCACCACGATATCGGGGGCGGCGCGGTCGATCTCGTCGAGCGCCTTCACGCCGTCAGCCGCCTCGAAGATGACGAAGCCCTCACGTTCGAGCAGATCCTTCATCACGCGACGCAGCGCGTCCTCGTCCTCGACCAGCAGCACTTTCCTGGGCGCCGAGCGTCCGTCGCCCACGATTTCGTCGACCAGCTGGAACTCGCCGCCAATGGGTGACGGCGGCACCGCGTGCAGGTGCGTGCGCACATTGGCGCCGGCGGGCAGCACGGCGAGCCCGTCGAGCGAACCCGGCGTGCGCGGCGCCGCCGGATCGGCGGGCGGCTCGGCCACGGCGGGGCCGTCGGTGCTGCTGCGCAGCGCGGCGGCCGTCTGGCTGGCGCGGAACGTGTCCTGCACCGGCGCCTCGAGCACGCGCAGCAGTTCATCGATGCTCGTCTCGCCGTTGCGCACGTGCGCGATGCCGCTCTCCCACAGCGAGAGCATGCCGGCCTCACGGGCGGCCTCGACCAGCTTGTCGAGCGGCTCGTTGGACGCGACGCGCCGCTCGAACTCGGCCGACGTGACGAGCACTTCGGTTACAGAGAAGCGTCCGCGGTAGCCGGTCATCGAGCAGTCGGGGCATCCGACGCCGCGATAGAGCGTGGTCATCCCCTCGGGGAACCAGCGGCGAAGCTTCTCGGGCACCGGACCCGTGTGCAGCTCGCGGCACGAGTGGCACAGCCGGCGCATGAGGCGCTGGGCAATGATGCCCTTGATGGCCGCGGCAATCTTGTACGGCTCGATGCCGATGTCGGCGAGACGCGCGACGGAGCTTGGCGCGTCGATCGTGTGCAGCGTCGAAAGCACCAAGTGGCCGGTGAGCGACGCCTGGATGGCGATGTTCGCCGTTTCGCGATCGCGAATTTCGCCGACGAGAATGACGTCGGGGTCCTGGCGCAGAATCGAGCGGAGCGCGGCCACGAACGTGAGGCCGGCCTTCTCGTTGACCTGCACCTGCACGATGCCCTGCAGGCGATACTCGACCGGGTCTTCGACGGTGATGATGTTGACGCCGCGCGCCTGCACGGTGCGCAGCATCGAGTACAGCGTCGTCGTCTTGCCCGAGCCCGTGGGGCCGGTGACGAGCACCACGCCCTCGCGCACATCGAGCAGCCCGCGGATGCGTGTGATTTCGTCGGTGTTGAGGCCGAGCGAATCGAGCGAAAGAACGGTGGAGCGCTGGTCGAGAATACGGATGACGACCTTTTCGCCCTGCGAGGCCGGCAGCGTGGAGACGCGGAGGTCGACGCGACTGCCGTTTACCGCCACGCGGGCTCGGCCGTCCTGCGGGCGCAGCCGGTCGGCGATGTCGAGCGACGCCATGATCTTGATGCGACTCACCAGCGGCACGCCCGCGGCGCGCGGCAGGATCATGAACTGCCGCAGCACACCGTCGATGCGGTAGCGCACCGCCACGCCCGCTTCTTCGGGCTCGATGTGGATGTCGGACGCGCGGGACTGAATGCCTTCGGCGACGATGTGATCGACCAGCCGAATAATGGGGCGGTCGCTCGCGCGATCGGCCCCGGCAATGTCCATCTCGGCGTCCTGGAACTCCTCGCTGATCGCCTCGACATCGTAGTCCGAGGAGACGCCTTCAAGGAGTTTCTCGACGACGTTCTCCGGGCGGTACAGCTCCTCGATGCGCTCGGCAATACGCGTGGGCGACGCGAGCGCCATACGCACCGTGCGGCCGAGCGCGAAGGCGAGCGTGCGCTCACAGTCGAGATCGTGCGGATCGGACGTCGCGATGTCGAGCACGGAATCCGAGATGGCCAGCGGCAGAATGCGATACTTGCGCGCGAGCTGCTCGGGAACGAGCTCCTTGGCCTGCTGCGACACCTGCTGCGTGTTGGCCACCTTCATCCGGAAGCGGCCCGACAACGCCTGCAGAATCAGGTCGTCGGTGGTGAAGCTCCGGCGGACCGCGGCTTCCCAGTACGACTCTTCCTTCAGGCCCCGCAGTTCCTCCATATGCTCAGGAGAAAGCAGGCCTTCAAGCGTGACGAGCAGCCACTCATCACGGGCGGCAAAGGCAGGATTGGTCACCGAAGACCGCCTGCGTGCCTCAAGCGGAAGGAATTGCCGATTTCCACAACTATCAAGGTAACTCGCAGTGCCGCGACGCGGCTATGGTCCAGATAGGAGGTCCGGTGCGCCGCGCCTCGCACTACAGGATGGGCCACAGCGCCCGCGAAAGATCGACGCCGAACGTCCACCGTCCGTCACGCCCGCCACGCGCGACATCGAGGCGCAACTGGTCGAACAGGGCCAGCAGCCCCACGCCCACGGCGCCATGCCACCCGTGACTCGCCGTCCCGGGGGCGTCGACCCAGAGCGCGGTGGTGAAGGGGGCAATCGTCAGCACGCTCGGCACGCGGCCAAAGCGCCCCAGCCGCAACGGCACGAAGGGGACGGTGCGCTGCCATTCGACCCGCTGCGAGAGCGCAGAGCGGCCGGCAAACTGGTGGAAGTCGAACCCCGGACCCGTGACCGGGCCGCCCAACCGCACCAGACGCTGCGTGGGTGAGGGGAACCCGCCGACGACTGAGGCCGCCAAGGTCCTGAGCACCAAGGTCGACCCCGGCAGTGGACGGGTGACCTCCGCGGAGAGTGCGCCTCGCCCGAGCCACCCCGCCTCGCCGGCGAGGGCGCCATCGGTCCGCCGGGCACGCTCGGCGAAGCCCGCAAATCGCAGGGAGACGGTGGACCGTCCCACCGCGAGCGACGAGCGGCGCGCCTCGGCGCCGGCGCGCCACGCGCTCAACGGGTCAGCGGCGAGCACGGGCTCGTATCGACCAGACGCCGGCTTTGCGTGCACGGCCAGTGCCGATTCGTCCCGACGCTCGGCGGAGCCGACGAAGCGCCATCCATCGGCGGGGCCGTATCCCACGGCCAGAGCGACCAGCCGCTCGCGATAGGGATCGGTGTAGTCGGCGCCGAACTCCTGCGCGGCCAGTGAATTGCGGATGCCGCTCACCTCGGCTTCATCGCCCGCGTCGGCAAAATCGTCGACGGCGCGCAACGTCACACTGAGGCCATTCGCCCGCCGCCACGCCAGCGAGAGCGCCCCTGCCCCGCCCCGGTTGGCGGTCCCGTAGCGGCCACGGAGGGAGGCCACGAAGCCGCCCCCGAGCGTGCGCCGCACACCGGCGCCGAAGGCCAGCCCCTCAACCCTGTTCACGCGCACGACGTCGCTGATCGAGCGCGCTGATGGGTTCGTCGTGCGCAGCCGTGCCAGGGCCTCGGCGCGCACAAGTTCACGCGCCGCCTCCTGCACGGCCCCTACGTCGTCGTCGGTGGCGCGCGTGACGTCCGCCGGGAGGCGATCGAGAATGGCCCCGGTGAAGGGATAGGCGCGCAGGGCATCGCGCGGTGCCTGCGTAATCTCCGGGCCCGGACCAAAGACCGGCGCAGGCCCCGCATTCGTGACCACGCAGCAGATCTCCCAGCGGCCGCGAATGATGCCGCGCGAGGGAAAATCCATCCACGATCCCGAGCGCCGTATTTCGATTTCCTGGCGATATGGCAGCCAGAAGCGGCCGTCGACCAGGCCGTTCTCGAGCACCACCGAGACGTCCTCGAGGTACTTGTCGCGCAACGCGGCGCGCGTGAACGAGAACGCCATACGGACCACCGTGGCGGAGGCGCGATCGATGTAGACCGCCCCAACGGTGCGCGGCAGCCGTTCATCGCGTGGTCTCACGCGCACGCTGATGACGGCGATGTCGCGCTCGTTGGTGCGAATGGTGAGCGAGTCGCCGATGGCAAAGTCGTACGCGCCGCGACCGGCCACCGAGAGCGGGTGCGGCACATCGCGCACTTCGTCGCCGTCGCCCAGGCGAATGACCGACGGGAAATTGTTCTGGATGATCGCGAGGTGATCGCGATGGTATTCGATGTCCGTGGGGAGGAGCAGCGTATCGCGCCGCCCCACGATGCGCTGCTTGCTCTGGTCTGGCGCACGCCAATAGACTTCGACGGCGAGCTCATCGGTCTTCATCACACGGGGCGGATCGGGAAAGCCTTCACCGATCTGTGCAAGAAACGTCAGATAGCCGTGGGCGCGGGCGGTGTAGTCGACCAGCCCCGTATCGGCGAGTTGCGCGGTGCGTCGCGCGATGGCGCGATCCACCAGCAGCATGGTGCGCGCGTCGTTCCACCCCGTGGTGTCGGCCCGCTGCTGGGCAGCGAGCACGGCAGGCAGGGCGCACCAGGCCAGCAGAAAGGCGCGAACGGGGCGCATCCCCCAAATTCGCGGGATGGCAGTGATGGGGGCAACCTCAGGGAGTACGGTCCGGATGACAGCGAGCTTCGACGTCTTTGATCAGCGCGCGCGCGGGGGCGGCTTGGTGCCGGTCTGGCGGGATGTGCTGCTGGACACCGACACCCCCGTGGCGGCCTTTCACCGTCTGCGGCGCGGGCCGTTCGCGTTCTTGCTCGAGTCGGCGCCGGCCGGCGGTGAGACCTGGGCGCGCTACACGTTCTTGGGGAGCGAGCCCCGCGCGGCCTGGCGCCTGCGCGACGGCGTGGTGGAGGACTGGACCGAAGCCGAAGGGTGGCACGCAGCGCGCACTCCCGCTGACCCGATGGCCGATCTGCGCGACATCGTGGCTGGAATGCGTGCGGTCGACGCCCCTGAGGTTGGGGCCTTCTGGGGTGGAGCCGTGGGCTACTTCGCCTACGACATCGTCCGGCACTTCGAGCGTCTGCCCTCCCCGCCTCCGCGCGGCGTGCCTGCCCCCGATGCCATCGTGATGTTTCCACGCACGGTCGTGATCATCGACAACCTGCGCTCGCAGGCGCGCGTCGTGTGCGGTGTTCAGGTCGCGGCCGGCGCCACGGCGGAGGAACGTCGCGCCGCGTACGACGCCGGGCTGGCCGACGTGGAACTGACCGTTCGCCAACTGCGCACGGGGCCGTCACTGGGGGCACTCGACCTCGACGCCAGCGCCGCACCGGCAGCGGGACGCTCCTCGATGAGTCAGGCGGCGTTTATGGACGGCGTCTCGCGCATCAAAGAACACATCCTCGCGGGCGACGTGTTTCAGTCGCTGCTCGCCCGGCGGATCGCCGTGCCGCACGACTTTGAGGGCACCGATCTGTACCGCGCCATTCGCGCCCTGAATCCATCGCCGTACATGTACCATCTCCTGCTCGACGGCGTGGAACTGGTGGGGAGTTCGCCCGAGCTGTTGGTGCGCGTGGCCGACGGCCGCGTGGTGGTGCGCCCCATTGCGGGTACCCGCAAGCGAGCCGGCACGCCGGAGGAGGACGACCGGCTGGCCGCCGAACTGCTGGCCGATGAAAAGGAGCGTGCTGAGCACGTGATGCTGGTCGATCTGGGACGCAACGACGTGGGACGCGTCTCGGAGTACGGCAGCGTGGAGGTCACCGACCTGATGACGGTGGAGCGGTACTCGCACGTGCTGCACATCGTCAGTCAGGTGGAGGGAACGCTCCCCGAGGGCACGTCGGCCATCGACGTCCTGCGCGCCACCTTCCCCGCCGGCACGATGACGGGCGCGCCGAAGGTGCGCGCGATGCAGCTGATCGACGAGCTGGAGCCGGAGCGACGCGGCCCGTACGCCGGGGCGGTGGGCTACATCGCCGCCGGCGACCGGCGGATGGACCTTGCCATCACCATCCGCACCTGTGTGATCGCGGGGGGCGAGGCCAATGTGCAGGCCGGCGGCGGCATTGTGGCCGACTCGGACCCCCTGATGGAGTGGGAGGAGACGGAGAACAAGGCTCGGGCGATGCTGACGGCGATTGGCCGAGTGCGCGCGGCTCGCGCCACGGCCGCCGTCGGCCCACAGGCGCCCCAAGCCGGCACCCGCTAGGCGGGGCCGTACTGATGCGCCATATCTGAAGGTTATGAAGTATCGGCTGACAGGCACCGACAG
>JARIEY010000170.1 GCA_031127085.1 Gemmatimonadota bacterium
GACTACGATTGATGATCGGGAATCCGGATTCCGATCAAGGATCACGATTTGTGATATCGACTTGCGATCGTGAGAAGGACTCGTGACGCAGGATCGTGTCTCACGATTTCGTTGGCCGTCCCCCCCTAAAGCTACAAGGGCGGGAAGCTCTCGCCCCCGCCCCTGTTGTTTCTCTGTAGTCTCTCTGTTGTCTCTCTGTTGTCTCTCTGTTGTTTCTCTAGAGAGCGGGAAACGGGACTCGAACCCGCGACCCCAACCTTGGCAAGGTTGTGCTCTACCAACTGAGCTATTCCCGCGTGCAACGGATTCTAGCGGGGGCATCCGCTCACGGCAACCTACCCGCTCGCTCCCCCGCCCGCTTCCACTCTCGCCCCATCATCCGCCGTCACGAGCCACGCGCGCGCCTTGTGCCCCATCGCCTGCTCGTAGTCGCGGATCAACGGATGCTGCAGCGCCTCCAGGGCGCCCGGCTCGCCGAACACGACGGCACAGCCGCCCCATCCCGCGCCGGTGAGCCGCGCCCCGGTGACGCCCGGCGCTCTGAGGGCGTACTCCACAATCCAGTCGAGCTCCGCCGACGAACAGGCGTAGTCGTCGCGCAGCGACTCGTGAGAGGCGACCGCCAGCTCCCCGGGGAACCGGCGACCCGCGGCCAGCGCGTCCACCACGGCACGCACGCGTCCGCATTCGGAGATGACGTGGCGCGCCCGCCGACGCACGATGGGGTCCATCGTCGCGGCGGCAAGTTGCTCCATACTCGCCGCAGCCAGCGACGGCACGGCGGGATCCACCACGCGAATCGCGGCGAGCGCCGCCGCGCATTCGTCCACGCGCTCGCTGTACGCCGAGACGCGCAGTGAACGAGGGACCGCCGTATCCACGATGAGCACCGACTCGGTAAACGGCACGGGGCGCACGGTCGCCGGATCGAAGTGCATGTACAGCGCGTGCCCCCGCTCGCCGCACGCGGCCGACAGCTGGTCCATCGCCCCGCAGGGCACGCCCACGAACTGCCGCTCGGCCTGCTGGCACAGGAGTGCCAGCGCCACGCGCTCCGGGGGGAGCCCAAGCAGCGAGCGGACAGCGAAGCCGAACGCCACCTCCAGCGCGGCGGACGAGCTCAGCCCGCTCCCCGATGGCACGTCACTCGCCACCGCCACTTCGATCCCCGGAACCTCGATCCCCGCCCCGATCAGCTGGTCCAGGACGCCGGCCGGATAGTCGGTCCACTTGCGCTTGCGCGCCAGCCGCGCGTGATCGAGCGTCAGCACGCCGCCGGTGCCGCCCGAGTTGATGCGCGTGGTCGCAGCACCGTCGTGACGACGAATGGCGACTGCGGTCCGCCGCTGAATCGCGATCGGCAGCGCCTCGCCGCCGTTGTAGTCGACGTGTTCGCCGATCAGGTTCACGCGCCCTGCGGCGGAGACCACCAGCGTGGGCTCTCCGCCGAATGACTTGATGAAGTGGTCGCGCGCTTCTTCGGCGATCATTGCGTCGTTCCCCATTCGCTCCTCACGCTCACGGACGCACACCAAAGGCGTGCATCGAGAACCACGTGGCGTACGCGAGCAACCCAGCAAGCGCCGCATCGCCGCCCCCCGCCGTGGCGTTCCCCTCGGCATCCACTCGCTCGGCAGCCACCCCCAGCGACAGCGGCGCGCGCCGCAACCATTCGAGCACGAGCGGGGCATCGGGTCCCATCAGCCGCGCCAACTGCTGCGCCAAGTGGGTGGGTTCCGTGACCTTCTTGGCGGTCCGTCGATACGTCGAATCGCTCCGTTCCACGGTTTCGTAGAGCGGCAGCCAGAGCGCCGACCCAATGGGATCGTCGTCCTCGCTCACGTGCCCCGCCAGATCGCTCGAAGAGACAAACGCCGACTTGGCGCCGCCCGGGGTGAAGTGTCGGCGCAGTGCGGCGCGCACCCCCTCTGGATCCTGCAGCGCCTTGGCCGCCTCTTCGTCGAGCGTGCGCTTGAGGCAGTCCAGCGCGTAGGCCACCACGGCGTTGCCGTGCAGCGTGAACGGCTGCGGCGACCGCTCGCCGCCGAGCGCCACTTCGGTGTGGTAGAGCGGA
The DNA here is from genome assembly GCA_031127085.1 of Gemmatimonadota bacterium. Classification (GTDB taxonomy): domain Bacteria; phylum Gemmatimonadota; class Gemmatimonadetes; order Gemmatimonadales; family Gemmatimonadaceae; genus PNKL01. The sequence continues at coordinate 2,075 of JARIEY010000170.1, forward strand.
TGGTCCTTGTCACGCCGCGCGGTGAGATCGTCGTTCGACACATAGAGCGTGTCGGCCAGCACGGGATCCTCCACCACGCGATCGTCGTTGGTGTCGCGAATGTAGCGGTCCACGGCGATCGCGTACGCGGCGCACCCTTCGAGCGTGAATCCGGGCTCAAACAGCGTACCGTCGAGATAGCGCGTCCCCTGCCCCGGCGCGTAGCCGTGCAGCTCACAGGCGCGCAGAATCAGCTCGCGTGCCAACGGCGGATCGGCCAGCTGCACCGCCGGCACGGTCCAGCACAACGCTTCCCAGTCGCGGATGGTCACGCCGGCGGGATGCCACGGCGCCCGGCTGCGCACCAGATAGTACTGCGCGTCATCGAGCCCGCGCGCCACGCCGTAGAAGTACGCAAACAACAGGTTGCGATTCACCAGCAGGTCCAGCGATTCCACGCCAGTGCTCTGCTCGAGCGCGCGCAGCGCCTCGCGGGTCGCGTTGAGCAACGCGCGCCATCCACGCCGGCGCAGCACGGCCACCGTGGCCTGCGCGCCGTCCCGCTCCGGGCCGGCCCCGATGTAGAACGCGCACTCGGCGCGCGCACCACCTTCCACCGTGAAATCGCGCTGCAACGCATACGACGGCGACGCGTCCCCCGTCAGCGTGACGGCGGCCGTCTCGTCGCTGGCGATGGCGAGAGCCGCCAAACCCGGGGCGCTGGCGCCATCGAGCACCACCACGCCCGGCGCGCCTTCCGTGACCCGCGAGGCATCTTCGAGCGCGCGCGGCGTGCGCACGCGCAACTGGCGGTGCCCAAGCGTCCCCTCGAGTGCGAACGTCACGCGCCGCGCCGTGCCGCCGCGGTTCTCCACGGCAAGCGCATACACCGCGCCGGCGATGTCGGCGTCGAGTCCGAACGGCGCGAAAAGCGTGCCCCGGATGATCAGGTCGCCCACCGAGGCCGTGAACGTGGGGAGCCAGTTGAAGGCTCGCTCCCACGCGATGCCCCCCTTGGCGAGTTCAATGCGCTCCCCATCGACCGTCAGACACGGGCGAGCGAGCGCCGGGGCGTCGCCGTCGAGGAAGGCCGGCCCGCCGGCGAACTCCACCGCGGAGCGTGCGCCGCGGTGCAGCAGCCCCAGGGCGTGAACCGATCCGTCCACCGGGTGTACGCAGGGGAGCGCGACCCAGTGGTTGCCGGTGACCTGCCAGGGGATACTCGGAAGCGACGCGATGGGCATTAGCTTTCAGGGTTGCTGGTCTACTGCCAAACTTAGAGCGTTCCCGACCCCACGCCCATTGATGATGTCCCGCCTGCGTCTTGTCGCCTGCGCGTTTCCCGCGCTGCTCGCCGCCGCCCAGCCGGCCGCGGCGCAGCGCGTGCTGGGCTTTGGGGACGACGCCGCGACGCTCCCGGCGGGGATGGTGCGCGTGACCGCAGGGTCGCTCTGGGACCGGGCCAACGAGCGGTATGACGCGGACGGCAAGCTGCGCCCGCTCGGGGCCGCCGCAAGCCCCGCCGCCTGGAACGGCCGGTACGACGTGCGGCTCGCCGCCGCCAATCCGCTCGTGCAGTCGCTCTCGGGCCTGTCCGCGTTCGATGCCTCGCTGGGGTCGCTGAGCATCGGACGCCGCGATGCCTCCGCGGATGGCCTCTTCCGCATCGAGCTGGGCCTGTTGCCGCGCGTAACCGTCGGCGCGAGTGCGCGCGTGGCCAACCACGCCATCGAACCCGGGGTGACGCTCAATCCGGCGCTCGTCGAGGGGACTGTCGGCTTCAATCCCGCTTGGACCAACACGGTAGCTCGCGATCGCAACAGCGTGCTCGTCACGCAGTTCGACAGCGCGGTGGCGCAGACAGGGCGCCGCATCACGCAGTGCCAGGCCGCGCCCGCCACGAACGGATGCACCGCCATCGTCGCCAACGTCAGCGGCGCGCAGGCCTTGGTGACCAATGCGGCCGCGTTCGCCACCGCCATCAACGCCCTGTACGGCGGCCGCAAGAACGCCGTGGGCCTGCCGTTCGTCCCCGTCGGCAACGGCGCGGCGCAGCGGGCCATCGATCAGCGCATCCAGGGCTTCCGCGATCAGTTCGCGGCACTGGGCAACACCGTCCTCGGCGCGCAGGGCCCCGCCGGCGGCGCGCTCTTTTCGCCCGCCGACTTCACCACCCTCCTGACCGACTCGCTGTACGGTTTCGGGTTGCGCCCGGTACGCACGGTGCACGCCTACGGCCTGGGCGATGTGTCAGTGCACGCCAAGGTGCTCCTGTTTCAGAACGTCGGCCCGGACACCGCGGCGATTCGCGGCTTCGCCGTGCGCCAAAGCGCCGGCCTGTCGCTGCGATTGATCGGCGGCGACGCCCCGGCCGTGGACGAGTTCTTTGCGCCATCGGCTGGCACCGGCGGCGGTGGATTCACCGCGCAGTCGTTCACCGACCTGTTCTACGGCAATAGGTACTCCGCGACGCTGGTCGTGAGTCTCGACCAGCCAACCGCGCAGGACTTTGCAATGCGGGTCCCGTCGGCGAATGCCCCGTCCATCGGCGGCGTGCCGTTCCCGCTCGTGGCCGCATCGCGGGAGATTCAGCTCCATCGCGCCCCCGGGTCGCGCCTCGACGTCAGCATCACGCCGCGCCTCGCGTTGACCCGGAACATCTGGCTTGGGGCCTCATGGTCGCTGTCGCAGCAGGCCAGCGATGCCTGGTCGTCAGCGGGAGCGAACTCCGCCGTAGAGGCCGCGGATGTCCAATCGTGGGCTTCGGGCACGGACTGGACCGAGCAGCGCGTGGCGTTCGGCGGTACCTACTCCACCGTGCGCGCCGCCCGCAATGGACGTGCTCGCCGCGCCTTCGATGTGTCGTACGAGCACACCCAGACGCTCAGCGGTTCCGGGTGGCGCGTGCCGCACCTCACCCGCGACGTGCTGACCGTCCGCTGGTACCCGCGGGCCTGGGGTCGGTAGCCGCCGCCGCGAGCTGTTCCCGCGCGTGCGCGCGGCTGGTCGCACTGTCGGCATCGCCACCCACCATCCGCGCGATCTCCTCCACTCGTGCTTCGCCGTCCAGCACCTCGATGTCGGCGGTCGTCACGCCATCCTTGGCGCCCTTGTGCACGCGAATGTGGTGATGCGCGCGCGACGCGATCTGCGGGAGATGCGTGATGGCGAAGACCTGATGGTGCGCCGCCACGCGGCGCATCGCATCGCCCACCTGCTGTCCCACCTTGCCGCCAATCCCGGCGTCCACTTCGTCGAAAATCAGCGTCGGCACGCGGTCCACGCCGGCAAGAATCGTCTTGAGGGCCAGCATCACGCGGGCCAGTTCGCCGCCTGAGGCCACGCGCGAGAGCGCACGGGCGTCGTGCCCCACGTTCAGCGCCACTCGGTACTCCACATCCTCAGCGCCGCTCGCTCCGGTCTCTGCACGCGGGGTGAGCAGCACGTGGAATCGCCCGTCGTCCAAGCCGAGTCCCGGGAACTGCGCTTCCACTTCCTTGGCGAGCTTCGACGCCGCCTTTTGCCGGAGCTTGGAGAGCGTCTCGGCCGCCTCACGCAACGCACCGTCCGCCGCCGTGACGCTGGCATCAAGCTCCCGCAGGTCGAGCGCCGCGCTGTCGAGCAGCGCCAGCTCGGCACGCGCCTCACGGCCGGCAACGAGCGCCGCGGCAATGGAGCCGCCGTATTTCTTCACCAACCGGAAGACGAGATCACGGCGGCGCTCCACGTCGGCCAACCGCGCCGGGTCGTGCTCCACGCTCTCGCCGTACGCCGCCGCCTCGCGCGCGAGCTCTTCCAGCGCGTAATAGGCCGCGTCGTACAGTTCCTGCAGTCGCGCGACCGTCGGGTCGATGCGCTGCAACGCTGCGAGCGGTTTGTGCAGCGAGCCCAATTGCGTGAGGACGGTCACCTCGTCTCCCTCGAGGACCCCCGACAACTCACCCGCGAGCGCGCGCAGTTCCTCGGCGTGCGTCAACCGCCGGGCCTCGTCGTCGAGCTTCTGCTCTTCGCCGTCGACCAGCTTGGCATCGCCAATCTCGCGGGCCACGTGCCGCAGGTAATCGGCGCGCTTCCGCGCCGCATCACGCCGCGCGAGCAGGTCGGCCACGGCGTGCCGCGCCGCCGTAGCTGCCGCGTGCGCCTTGGCCACTGCGGCGGCCTGCCCCTGGGCGCCGGCGAAGGCATCGAGGATGCGGCGCTGCGCCTCCGGATCGAGCAACGACTGCGCGTCGTGTTGTCCGTGCACGTTCACAAGCGCGCGTCCAATATCGGCCAGTACGCCAGCAGTCACCGCCGTGCCGTTGATCCAGGCCCGCGCGCGTCCCCCCGCCGAGGCCGGCACCTCGCGCTTGAGCACGAGCACGCCATCCTCGCAGTCGATGCCGCGCTCATCGAGCTGAGCGCGCAGTTCCGGGGCGTCGCCAAGTTCGAAGGTCCCCTCCACCAGCGCCCGTTCCGCCCCTGGCCGCACCAGATCGGCCGTCGCGCGCTCGCCGATGAGCAGCCCCAGCGCGCCCACGATGATCGACTTGCCCGCCCCCGTCTCACCTGAGAGCACATTCAGCCCCGGGGCCAGCGGCAGCACCACGGCGTCGATGATCGCGAAGTTGCGGATGCGGAGTTCGGTGAGCACGAAGGAGCGGATGGCGGAGGGTGAATGGTGGACCGCACCGAGTAACAAGGGAGGGTGAGGCGACGCCGCGAATCACAAATCGCGATCACAAATCGCGATCACAAATCGCAATCGCAAATCGCAATCCGGATTCCCAATCCTCACTCGTCCCGTGGTTAGCGGTCTCGTTCCGCCAACCCGCCCCACCCCATTTTCGCCCGCAAACGGCCGAAGAACGTGGTGCCGTCGATGCGGACGATGTGCACGGTATGCGGCGAGCGGCGGATCAC
>JARIEY010000171.1 GCA_031127085.1 Gemmatimonadota bacterium
CCGGCTGGGTTCAACGCACAGCCGGCTCCATACGGAGTGACGTTTGCGGCTGGCGCCTGCGCGGAGCCGCGGTTGATCGAGTTGGCGTATGCGTTTGAGCAGGCGACGCGGAAGAGGGTGCCGCCTCGGATTCCGTGACAGCACCCGCAGTGTGATCGTGTCAATACATATGTATTGACGCACTGACTGACCCTGCATAGTTTATGGCTGTGCAGGCCAAGACGTCGCAAGTCCAGATTCGCGTCACACCCCGTCAGAAGGCGGCGCTCAAGCGCCGCGCCTCGGCGGCCGGACTGGATGTGTCCACCTTCGTTCTATCACGAGCGCTGCCTGGCTTGGCCGATCAGTTCGGCGAGCTGATCCGTGGCGTCGGAGATGAGTCGCGCTCGCGCTTTGCACTGGCGGAGCTGAACACGTTTCTCACCGAGGCGGCACCGGCGGAGTTCGCGGACGCCACCACGCATGCCGAGTTGCGTAGGCTGTCACCGTACCTGCAGAACTACGTGGCGGCCATGGTCGAACAGGCAGCACACCTCAAGCACGTCGCGCCACCCGCGTGGGTTCGCGATGTGGAGCCGCTCGATGCGCCGTACTTTGCCGCGTCACTCAAGAGTCTCCGCCCGCACCTCATTGCCGCCTCGCCCGTGGCGTTCAAGCGCCGCAATCTTTTCGTGGACGCCTCGATCGGAGACCGGGTATAGCGTGGCCGGCGCCGCGCCATTGTCGAAGTCCGAGATTCTCAGACTCCTGGACGCGCTGAACACGGAACTCGCCGCCAGTGGAGTTCGTGGGGAACTCTATCTGGTTGGCGGCGCAGTCATGTGTCTCGCACTCGGCGCTCGCGACTCTACACGCGACGTGGAGGCACTCTTCGCGCCGACCGCCGCTGTGCGAACCGCGGCCGCGCGCATTGCCACCCGAGAAGGCCTCGTGGAGAACTGGCTCAACGATGCGGTGAAGGGGTACCTCAGCGCGCGCGGATCGTTCGAGCCGTTCCTCGAGAAGCCGCACCTCGCGGTCTTTGTCGCTCGCCCCGAATACCTGCTGGCAATGAAGTGCGTGGCGATGCGACTTGGCGAGGAGTTCCGTGATCTCGACGACGTTCGCTACCTGCTGCGGTACCTGAACATCACATCGGCTTCCGCAGCGATAGCAATCGTCACGCAGTACTTCGATGCGGCGGAGATCCCGCTCACGACTACGCTCGTGCTCGAGGAGCTGTTCGGCGCTTAGCGAACGGGTGTGCTACCGCCCTTCCGCCCCGAGCCGCGCCTTGATCTGCTGAGCCCAGCCGCGGATGATCACCACATCCGTGCGCGGCGCCTGTGCGTCGAGCTTCAGCATCAGGAAGCGGCCGTCGGGGCCAACGTCGTACATCGTCAGGAACTCATTCGAGAGATAGGGGGACGCGTCGAACAACCGTTTGCGCTGCGTGACTTGAACCGCCGCACCTCGGGCGAGTGTCGCGGCCATCATCCATCCATCAGGGGCGCGATAGAAGATTTTCGTGCCGTCGCGCGACCATACGGCCTCGCGACCACCATCAATCGACACCTGCACACGCTCACCACGGCCGGTGACCGGCGCCACATATACTTCCGCGCGGTTTGACCGGTCGGATACGTAGAGGATCCATTTGCCGTCCAGGGAAAACCGCGGCCCGCGCTCCTGCACCGCTGAATCCGCGGCAAAGGGTGTCAGGCCGTTTGGCGCCGGGAGCCGCAGGTAGATGTCCCGGTCGGTCCCGTTGGCGACATTCACGCGGACTGCTTGCGTCCTTCCGTCCGGTGACGATACGAACTCGTTGATCGTTCCACGCTGCGGCCACGGGCCGGGCACAGAATCATCGGGCGCATCGGAGCTCAGCGACTTTTGAAATGGGCGCGACCGCGGACCTTCGCGAGAAGCGAAGATCGTGCCCCGGAGAAAGGAGATTGACTTACCATCTGAGTTCCAGGCCGCGCGCGCGCTCCGCCCGTCGGAAGTGATCGGACTGCGCGCACCGATGGCCAAGTCTTCCAGCCAGAGATCGCCATCGCTTGCAAGCGAGCCGACCGTGGTCACGGCGCGCCTGCCATCGGGGGCGAGCGCAACACCGCCGTGCACCCGCGACTCGGCGCCCGGAACAGCCATCTCAACGCCGTCGGAGCGCACCCAGGTGAGTCGGGTCGCCGATGCCTCGCCTCCTGCGATGTAGATCAGCGTGCCGTCGCGCGCGATGTCGAACATCGCGAGGTCTCCTCCCGACATGGCAACGCCCGGTACGACCGCGATCGGGGGAGCCGAGAACTGCTGGCGAGCGTCATCGAGCCGACCGACCATGAGTGCGCCGTCCCGGGCGCGGTAGGCCAGCGTGTAGTCGTCAATGAATCGCGCCGACCGTCCATTGGCGACCACTGCTCGTCCGCCATCGAAGGACGCGATGAAGACTGAATCGACTTGTGATCCACTCTGGACCACCGCCGCGAACCGACCGTCCGGTGAGACGTCCACAGAACTGCGGTTTCGAAACAGGTTCCGTGCGCCGCGCCCACCTCCCTGCGTCTGCTCCCGAAGCCGGTCGCCGGGCCGGAGCCGCACGAGACGGGCGGAGTCGGCATACACCGTGCCGCCGTCGCCGAGCGGGACCAGCCCCTCCGAGACAAACGGCGCGTTCTGCGCGAGCCCGCCCTCGATGGGCACGACGCGATTGATGTTGGCATTGCCCTGCGGACCGCGTACAAGGAAGTAGACGAGCTTGCCGTCGTCGCTTACGCGTGGTCGCTGTGCGCCACGCGAGCCAGCAATGGGCGATGCCTCGAGCCGGTCCAGCGGCCGCCGCCAGAGCGCCGTTACCCCGCGCACCTCAGGGTCGGGACCGACATACACAATCACGTTGCCATCCGGCGAGATCGCGATGGGAGACCCGATCTCGTTTGGCGGCGCGTCGGTCGGCGTGCGAATCTCGAGCGGAATCACCGCCGCTGTCACGCGCGCATCGTCACTCGATCCGCCGCGCATCAAGAGACTCGCCGCGGCCACGAGCGCCGCGGATGTCACCACCCAGGGCACGAACCACATCGGGCTGTATGCCGCAGGCGCCACGCGTGCGCCCGTGATGGTCGCCGATGTCGCTGTCGTGGTGGCGCCCACTTGCAGCGCGCTCGAGAAATCCGCGGCGCTCCGGAACCGGTCGGCCGGCAACTTCGAGAGCGCCTTGAGCACTGCAGCTTCGATTCCCGCTGGCACTGTCGGCCGTGTCGCCGAGACCGGCGCCGCAGGCGCGTTCATCACCTTCGCGATGATCGCCTGCGCACTCGGCCCGGTGAACGGCGGCTCGCCCACGAGCATTTCATACAGCACCGCGCCGAGCGCGTACACATCCGTGCGCGCGTCCACAGTCCTTTCGCCGAGCGCCTGCTCGGGACTCATATAGTAGGGCGTGCCCAGCGACATCCCCGTTTCGGTGAGCCGCGTGCCGCCGTCGGTGCGGCTCATCGCGAGGGCGATGCCGAAGTCGGCCACCACCGCGCGCCCGTCGTGGAGAAGGATGTTCTCCGGCTTGATGTCGCGGTGGATCACGCCGTGCCGGTGCGCATAGTCGAGTGCGCCGGCCACTTCGCGCGCAATCGTCAGCGCGTCGTCCACCGGCAACTGTGTTTCGCGCGTAAGCCGATCGCGGAGCGATTCACCTTCCACGAGCGGCATCACGTACCAGACCGTGCCGTTCACCTCGCCCGAGTCGTGCAGCGGCAGGATATGCGGATGCTGCAGGTTGGCGGTGGTCTTGATTTCGTTCAGGAATCGCTCGGCACCAATTACGGCCGCGAGTTCCGGCTTCAGCACCTTGAGAGCGACTTTTCGATCGTGGCGCTCGTCGTGCGCGAGGTAGACCGTGGCCATGCCCCCCGCGCCGAGCTCGCGCTCGATGCGGTAGCGGCCGGCTAAGGCGGCGGAAAGGCGGGCGGAGTCGTTCACCTGGATTGTTCCGCAGCCAGCGTGCGCCTGAAATCAGCGAGCCAACCCGTTATCCCGACGAGCGGGCGCGTGGCGTTCGGTCCCGCACCAAGCCGCCGCGTGACAAGGAAGCGCCGTCCATCGGGATGGGCTGAGACAAGACCAGTGACCGAATCGACCGCCACACGGTGCGCGGTAGCAGCAAGCGACTCGCGGCCCGCAAGCGACGCCGCCATCAGGCGTCCTCCCTTGGTGTAGTACAGCGTCTTGCCATCGGCCGACCACGCGGGCCGTGACGCCGAGGCCGATTCTGCGAGCACGGCCATCCGCTCGAGCCCGGGCCAGGTTCTCACAGTGACCCCCATTGGATAGGGCTCATTGGTCAGATAGGCAAGCCAACGACCGTCAGCGGAAACGGACGGCGCCCATTCGGTCAAGTCGGCGCCGAGAATCGTTCGGCTGCGCCCGCCACTGTCAGGATGGAGCGCTACGATGTCGTCCCCTCTCTCGCCACGTGGCGACCCCGTGGCGATGATCGTTCCGTCGGTGAGCTCCTGCCATGGCAGTGAGCCGGTGCCACCCACGAGCACATCGTTCGTGTCGCCCTCTGTCGCCCGCATCGCGGTCCCGCGCGCGGAGCTGTAGATCAGGCGCTTGCCGTCATTGGACCAGATCACGAATCGCGCAGCCCGATCGTCGGACGTGATTCGGCGGTTGGTACCAAGGTTCAGGTCGTATGTCCAGACACCGCCATCGCGAGTGTATGCGAGCAGCTTTCCGTCTGGGGAAAACGCGCCGCGAGTTGCGCTCCCAATCGGCAAGACGGCTCGTCGGCCATCGAGGTCCACCAACTCGGCAACCAGATCGGCCGCTGTGGCTGAGCGGCCGTGCACATACAGCAGCGCTCCGTCGGGCGTCACGCGAACGCCTGCAAAGCCGTACACGTTGTCCCGAACAGCGACTGGCTCGCCCGTCACTCGAAGTGTGGCGGGATCGAACGGGAGGGCGCGGAGCGTGCTGGCGCTGTCGGTGACCAGGAGGTGGCCCGTGGGTGACCACGCAGCATCGCACGCGTTGTCCGCAACCTGCGACGTGTCACCCGACGCGAGATCGAGTGCAATGAGACGTTCCCGGACCTGGCCAGCATTGCGCGTGCAGCCGACCAGTGCGCGATTTCCGGGGAGGATGAGAAGCCGCATGATCACGCCCGGGAACACTTCTTCGGCCTTGCCGCCAGTTTCGCGGAACCGGACGAGTCGGACGCTCCGTGTATTAGGCGGCGTTTCATCAGCGTAGATCCAGCCGTCCTCGCTCCAGGCCATCGGCACTGGGAATCCGCCTGCACCGGTGAACAGGGGGGTCGCAGCGCCGCCGGCAGTGGGGACGCGGACGATCACCGAGAGCTCGCTATTGCCGGCCACCCTCTTTGCAACAGCAATGGCCCTGCCGTCCGGCGAAAATACCGGGGCAGAAGCGACGCTATCGATCCCCGCGAGTTCTGTCGCGGTAAACGCGCCCGGGCGGCGCACGAAGACCTTTCCCCGACTCACATACGCGATCGTGCCGTCGTCGGCGACATCGAATGCGCTGGGCACCGAGTCCATCACCGTGAACGCGATCAGCGCTGGTGGAGCGGCGTTTCGGCCGTCCACGCGAGTGGCCTGCCAACCGAGCCCTGCCGCGAGCAAGCCGACCACCGCAATCGCGAGTTGCGAGTACCGGTTCCGAATCCACTGGCGCGGCGTGACGGTCGATGCGGTTGCCGATCCCGGAGCCGCCGCAGCGAACTGCGGATTCGCGAGCGCGTCTGCAAAGAACTTCGCGCTCTCGAATCGATCTGCGGGCAGCTTCTCCAACGCCTTTGCGAGCGCGGCCGACACATTGGTGGGCACCGTTCTTCGGATCGCGGCAACGGGCTGCGCGGACTCGGTGATGATCTTCATGATCACCTGCTGCGCCGCGCCGCCGATGTGCGGTGGCTGGCCCGCGAGCATCTCGTAGAGCACGGATGCCAGCGAGTATTGATCGCTGCGCGCCGTGATCTCTTTCTCCGCCGTAGCCTGCTCCGGACTCATGTAGTGCGGCGTGCCGAGGCTGAGGCCCGTCTCGGTCATCCGGCCGCCCGCTGCTGCTGACACCGCGAGCGCGATCCCGAAGTCCATCACCATTGCATTGCCGTCGTGCAGCAGGATGTTCTCGGGTTTGATGTCTCTATGGATCACGCCGTGCCGGTGCGCATAGTCCAGCGCGTCAGCCACCTCACGCGCGATCCGTACCGCTTCGTCCACGCCGAACTGCGTTTCGCGGTTCAGTTTCTCGCGAATTGTTTCGCCCTGGATGTAGGGCATGACATAGAACAGGAACCCATCCGCAGTCCCTGAATCGAAGAGCGGCAGGATGTGCGGATGACTCATCGCCGCCGTGGTCTTGATCTCCACCACGAATCGCTCGGCACCCAGCACCGCGGCGAGCTCCGGCTTCAGGACCTTGATCGCGACTTTCCGGTCGTGCTTCTCATCGAACGCGAGATAGACCGTAGCCATGCCCCCCGCGCCGAGTTCGCGCTCGATGCGGTAGCCAGCATTCGCTGCGGCGAGCGCGGCGGAGAGGCGGTTTGCGGCGTCACTCATTTTCGCGTTGCCTGCCGTCGTGTGAAATCCGCAAGCCAGTTCTGGATCACCACGATGCGCACCTGATCTCCGCCTACAGCCTGCGTTACGTACATGCGTCCGGATCTGCGATCAACGTCCCAGCCAGAGAGCATGTCGGGAACCGTCATCACGGTCTCCGTGGCGCCGACGGTCACGCTTGCGCCCGTCGTCACGCGGACACTCTTGATCGTGCGGTCATCGAGTGCGTGATAGAAGATTGTGCGGCCATCACCGGACCACCGTGCACGCATACCTCCTGCGGTGGACACCTTCGTGATCCC
>JARIEY010000172.1 GCA_031127085.1 Gemmatimonadota bacterium
TCCCTGCACGGGGCCGGCCACCAGGCGCAGCACGTGTGTCTGGGCGAGCAGCGCGGCCAGCAGGTTGCTCATATCGTGCGCAACCGATGCGGCGTAGCGGCCGAGAGACTCGAACTGCTGTGAGAGGCGCAGGTCGCGTTCGATCGCGAGACGGGTGATCAATGCCTGCTCGGCCGCGCGCTCCAGTACGCGTGCGCGCCACTGCACGAAGAAGAAGAACACGCCCAGCAGGACGACGGGCACAAAGCGCGCCCAGCCGGGCGTCGGCGAAATCACCTGCGCGATAACCGGGAGCAGGATGGCGACGGCCGAGACGAGTGGCAGCAGAACTCGCATCAGCATCGCCCGGCGGACGCTGCGTTCGGTGGATTCCTCCCCCGGCGCCTGCTCGATGAACGCGGCAACGCCCAACAGGACGATGCTGGTGGCAAACGCGACATCCACCGCGCCGCCGCTTTGGTACGTGCCGCGGAGCGTCTGATACTCGAGGAGAATATCGAGTAGCGCGGTGAGGCCGAGCCCTAAGGCCAGAAACGCGGCGGCGGAGGAGCGCAGGCGTTGGCCGGTGAATGCCCAGGCGGTCAGCGCGATGAGGGCCGTGAAGAGATCGCCGCCCGCGACCGAGGCAAGCCAGAGAAAGCCGCCGCCACTCTCCGTGCCGGCCAGCAGCACGGGGGCCCCGACCCACTGCCAGCCCACGGAGAACGAGGCGAGCGCCAGCAACGTGGCATCGATGACCGGCACGACCGGCGTGGTGCCGGCGACGCCGCGCCCAGGCACCAGGTAGAGCATGCCGGCCGCGGTGCTCACCGTCATCGCGAGGCCGGCGATCATGAACACCGGGGAGTCGTCGGTCAGCAGCCCGGCGCTCCCAAGCACCCACACGGCCTGGTTGACCGTGCCGAACAGCTGGGCCGCGACCAGCAGTTGGAGGCCGCGCTGTCGGCACCGGTCGGTGCCGGTGCGAGAGGCCTGCCAGAACAGCACGCCCGTGATGATGCTGAAGGGCAGATACGCGAGATCCGCGTACAACTCGCGGCGGGGCAGCGCGTCGGGCATCAGCCCGACGAGCGCCACGTACACGGCGAACGCGCCCAGCAGGGACGCCAGCAACCGTCTGGCGCCCACGCTCCGTCGCGTCGTCACCGCTCCCCCCTCCTGCATGCGAAGCCGTCGCCTCGTTTAGTCGACGAGCTGCGCGTCGAGCGTCATCGGCACGGCCGACAGCGCGCGTGAGATGATGCACCCGGTCTTGGTGGCTTCCGCGAACTTCACGAACTCCTCAGCGGACAGTCCGGGCACGACGCCGCGGGTGGTGAGGGCGATGCCCGTGACGCCGAAACCGGCATCGGTCTTGTTCACCGAGACCACGGCCGTCGTCGAGACGCTGGTCACCACGTGCCCGGCCTGCGCGAGCGAGTTGGAGAGCGCCATCGAGAAGCAACCGGCGTGCGCGGCGCCGAGCAGTTCCTCGGGGTTGGTGTCCTTGCTCCCCTCGAAGCGGCTGATGAACGAGAAGGGGCCACTGAACGCCTTGCTCCCCACCGCCATCGTGCCGTGACCGGACTTGAGGTCACCAAACCACTGCGCTTCGGCCTTGCGATCCATTTGGGTCCATCTCCTGATCGTGTGAAAGGTTCGTGCGAAGTAAAAGTAGCGAATGCGCCGCGCGGACGGGATCGCGGCCGCGCCGTCCGGCGGCGCTAGTCGAGCGCCGCGTGCGCAGCCGCCAGTCGGGCGATGGGGACGCGGAAGGGTGAGCACGACACGTAGTCCAGCCCCTGGTCGTGGCAGAACGCGATAGACCGTGGCTCGCCGCCGTGCTCGCCACAGATGCCGACTTTCAGTCCGGGACGCGCGGCACGGCCGTCGTGCGTGGCCATCGTGATCAGCTTGCCGACCCCGGCGGTGTCCAGCACCTGGAAGGGATCGTTGGGAAAGACACCTTGCTCCACATAGAACGGGACAAAACGGCCGGCATCGTCGCGGCTGAGGCCGAGCGTCGTCTGTGTGAGGTCGTTGGTGCCAAACGAGAAGAACTGGGCGCCGGCACCGGCGATCTCGCCCGCGGTCAACGCGGCGCGGGGGAGCTCGATCATGGTGCCGGTGAGATAGGCCGTCGCCACGCCCGTTTCGCGCGCAACGTCGTCGGCGACGCGCGCGATGATCGCGGCCTGGTGGCTGAACTCGCGATAGGTGGCGACGAGCGGCACCATCACCTCGGGGTGCACGACGATGCCACGCCCGGCGACCTGCGCCGCGGCTTCAAAGATGGCGCGCGCCTGCATTTCGGTGATCTCAGGGTACGTGATCCCGAGCCGGCAGCCGCGGTGTCCGAGCATGGGATTCGTCTCACGCAGCCCCTCGATGACGTGCATCAGCTCCTGGCGGTTCAGCCCCAGCGTGCGCGCCAGCAACTTGGCCTCTTCGCCGCCGTGCGGGAGGAACTCGTGCAGTGGCGGATCGAGCAGGCGAATGGTGACGGGCAGTCCGTCCATCGCCTCGAAGATCCCCTCGAAATCGGCCCGCTGCATCGGCAACAGCTTGGCCAACGCCCGCCGCCGTCCCGCCTCGTCGTGGGCGCAAATCATCTCGCGCATTGCCGTAATGCGATCACCTTCGAAGAACATGTGCTCGGTGCGGCACAGGCCAATCCCTTCGGCGCCGAACCGCCTGGCCTGCTGGGCGTCGTGCGGCGTGTCCGCATTGGCGCGCACCCGCAGACGGCGAGTGCTGTCGGCCCAGCCGAGAATGTCCGCGTACGCTTGAAAGACCGGGGCGTCATCTGCCGGCATCTCACCGAGCATCACGCGCATCACTTCGCTGGGCTGGGTGGGAATGTCGCCGGCATAGACGTTGCCCGAGGCGCCGTCGATGGTGAGCCATTCGCCTTCACGCACGATCGTCTCGCCGGCCTTGAGCTGCCGGTGGTTGGCGTCCACGGTGATGGCGGTGCAGCCGACCACCGCGCACTTGCCCATGCCGCGCGCGACGACCGCCGCGTGGCTTGTCATTCCGCCGCGTGCGGTGAGCACCGCGCGTGCGGCGAGGATGCCGTGGAAGTCGTCGGGCGTGGTCTCGTCGCGGACGAGAATGACCTTCTCGCCCTTGCGGGCGTGCGTCTCGGCGACGTCGGCGTCGAAGACGGCCACGCCGCTTGCCGCGCCGGGGCTGGCCGGGAGTCCTGTGGCCAGCGGCGTGTGGCCGCGGTCGTCGATGACGGGATGCAGCAGCTGGTCGAGTTGCTGCGGCTGCACGCGCTGCACGGCCTCGCGCTGCGAGATGAGCCCCTCCGCCACCATATCGCGCGCGATGCGGACCGCTGCGCCCACCGTGCGCTTGCCCGTGCGCGTCTGCAGCAGGAAGAGCTTGCCGCGCTCCACGGTGAACTCGAGGTCCTGCATGTCGCGGAAGTGACGCTCGAGCGTCTCCTGCACGCGCATCAGCTCGGCATACGGCCCCGGCAGCAGCGTTTCCATCTGGTCGATGGGGAGCGGCGTACGGATGCCCGCTACGACGTCCTCGCCTTGCGCGTTCACCAGGAACTCGCCGTAGAACCGCTTGGCTCCCGTGGAGGGGTCGCGCGTGAACGCCACGCCCGTTCCCGAGTCGTTGCCCACGTTGCCGAAGACCATCGAGACGATGTTGACGGCGGTGCCGGGGGTTTCGGGGATGCTGTATTGCCGCCGATAGTCCACGGCGCGCTTGATCATCCACGAGCGCCACACGGCCTCGATGGCGCCCCACAGCTGCTCGCGAGGATCCATCGGGAGCGGATGCCCCGTGTGCGAGCGTACGAGCGCCTTGTACTCGACGATCAGCGCCTGCAGCAGTTCCACCGGCACTTCGGCGTCGGTCGTGACGCCTGCGACCATCCGCTTGGCGGCAAGCAGCGCTTCAAAGTGGTGACTGGGCGCATTGAGCACGACATCGCCGTACATCTGGAGAAAGCGGCGATACGAGTCCCACGCAAAGCGCGGGTTGCCGCTCTCCTCGGCGAGTCCCCGAACGGTGTCATCGTTCAGGCCGAGATTGAGAATCGTTTCCATCATCCCGGGCATCGAAACGCGCGCGCCGCTGCGCACTGAGACCAGCAGGGGCTTGGCGGGATCGCCGAACCGTCGTCCGCTCGCCGCCTCGAGTCGCGCGATGGCGCGCTCCACTTCATCGCGCAGGCCGGGCGGAGCGGCGCCGTCCCGGAGGTACGCGTCGCACATCGGGCACGAGATCGTGAACCCCGGGGGGACCGGGATTCCGATGTTCGTCATCTCGGCGAGGTTGGCCCCCTTGCCGCCCAGCAGGTCCTTCCACTCGCGCGTCCCTTCCGCGCGACCGTCACCGAAAAAGAAGACTTGTTGCGTCACCGGACAGCCCCTCCAGGGGTCGGCCAGGCGCGCTAGACGCCCGACCGGTATCGCTTAATGTCGATGGGGGGCTGCGTGGGGTACTGCCCGGAGAAGCAGGCATGGCAGAATCCGTCGGGGCCGCCGGGTACGGCGCCGAGCATGCCTTCGAGCGAGAGATATCCGAGCGAGTCCACGCCAATGGCCTTGCCCACGTCGGCGATGGACATATTCGCGGCAATCAACTGCTCGCGTTCGGGCGTGTCGATGCCGTAGTAGCACGGTCCCGTAATGGGCGGCGACGACACCCGCATGTGCACCTCACGCGCGCCTGCGGCGCGCAACAATGCCACGAGGCCGCGCGTGGTGGTGCCGCGCACGATGGAGTCGTCCACCATCACCACGCTGCGCCCTTCCAGCACCTCGCGCACCGCGTTGTACTTGACCTTCACTTTCGCATCGCGCCCGGCCTGCGTCGGCTGGATGAACGTCCGGCCGACGTAGTGATTGCGGATGAGCGCGTGTTCCAGCTGCAGCCCCGAGTGTTCGGCGTAACCCAGCGCTGCAGCATTCGACGAGTCAGGCACCGCAAACACGATCTCGGCGCCGGGCGCTGGCTGCTCCTTGGCGAGCTGACGGCCGAGCGCGCGCCGCGCCCGGTCGACCGACCCGGCGAAGACGCTGCTGTCGGGACGGGCAAAGTAGATGTATTCAAAGACGCACCGGTGCAGGCGCGGTGAGACGGGGCCCTGTAGCGACCGCATCCCCTCGCTGTCCACCGCAATGATCTCGCCAGGGGCGACATCCCGAACCACCGTGGCGCCCACGATATCGAGCGCGCACGTCTCGGAGGCGAACACCCAGGCCTCGCCAAGGCGGCCCATCACCAGCGGTCGGAACCCGTTGGGGTCGCGCGCGGCGAGCAACGTCGTGCCGATCACGACGACGAGCGAGTAGGCACCCTCGAAGCCGGCCAGCGCTTCGGCCAGTTGCTCCTCTGGCTTCTCGGCGCGGGACTTGGCGATGCGATGCACAATGACTTCGCTGTCCATCGTGGACGCGAAGATCGATCCTTCCGCCTCGAGTTCCCCGCGGCGCTCGACCGCGTTGGTCAGGTTGCCGTTGTGCGCCAGCGCGATGTGTCCGCCGCGGAATCGCACGAAAACCGGCTGCGCATTGTCGATCGTGCTGGAGCCGGCCGTGGAATAGCGGGTGTGTCCAATCGCGGTGCTGCCGTGCAGCGCGCTGATGCGCTCCTCTTCGAATCCGTCCGAGACGAGGCCCATCTTGCGAACCGTCTGTGCCTCGCCGTCTTCGCTCACGGACACGATGCCCGCCGACTCCTGCCCGCGGTGCTGCAGCGAGTAGAGGCCCAGGTGCGTGACTCGCGCTGCGTCCGGCTGCCCGCTAATGCCGAAAATGCCGCACATCAGCGCGTCCCTCCGGCGAGGGCGGGGTCCTGCGTCACCACTTCGGCGGCGGCGCGTTGCATCGCACGGGGCAGTGCACCGTGGAATGCGGCCGCCATACGCGCTGACTCGGCGCGCACAACGCGCGAGCCAACGGTCACCACCAGACCCGCGCTGGCCGAACGCACCGTGCCAATGACCGCCGCCGGCACGTCGTGTGCCTTCGCGGTGGCGATCACCGCGTTGGCATTCGCCGTCGAGACCACCACACGGCCCTGCGCCTCGCCGAAGAGCAGGGCACGGAGCGGCAGCGCCGACCACGCTGAAAGGTCGACCTGCGCGCCCATCAGATGGGTCTCGCGTCCAATGCAACATTCGGCGAGGGCCACGGCCAGTCCGCCCTCGGAGCAATCGTGTGCCGATGCGACGTGACCGTTGCCGATGGCCTCGAGCAGGGCGTCGATAAGTCGCCCCTCTCCCTCCAAATCGCAGGCAGGCGGGGCGCCCGCCACGGTGCCGTGGATCCAAGCCAGATACTCGCTGCCTCCCAACTCAGCCGTGTTGTCGCCAAGAAGTACGATGGAATGCCCCTCGGTGGCGAACGAGGCACGGGTTACGTGCTTCACGTCGTCGATGAGTCCCACCATACCGATGGTCGGGGTGGGGTAGACCGCCCCCTGCGGGTTCTCGTTGTACAACGACACGTTGCCGCCGGTCACCGGCGTGCCGAGCGCGCGGCACGCGTCGCCCATGCCGAAAACCGCCTCGCGGAACTGGAAGAAGACCTCGGGCTTCTTAGGATTCCCGAAGTTGAGGCAGTTGGTGATCGCCTTCGGGCGCGCACCGACGCAGGCCACGTTGCGGGCCGCCTCGGCGACGGCGATGCGTCCACCGACCCGCGGATCGAGGTACACGTAGCGGCCGTTGCAGTCCGTCTTCACGGCGATCGCCTTGGTGGTGCCACGCACGCGGATGACTGCCGCATCCCCGTCGCCGGGCCCCATCACGGTGCTGGTGCGCACGGTGGAATCGTACTGCCGCGTGATCCAGCGCTTGCTGGCAATCGTGGGGCACTCAAGCAGGCGTTCCAGCGTCCACGCAGGAT
>JARIEY010000173.1 GCA_031127085.1 Gemmatimonadota bacterium
GTCCCCATCTCTCGATGAGCGCGAGGGCAGTCTTGTCGCCTATGCCTTTGACCCCAGGAACATTGTCCGAGTTATCGCCAAGCAGGGCGAGGTAATCCACGACACGGTTGGCCGGAACTCCCAGGCGCTCCGCTGCATTGGACTCGTCGTACCATTTCTCTGTGGTGCGCCCCGGGCGTCCATGCCAGGGATTCAGGATGCTGACGCCAGGGCCGACCATCTGAACAAAGTCCTTGTCGCCCGAGACGATCACAGCTTGCAGGCCGCGTTCCGCCGCCTGGCGCGCGAGCGTTCCAATCACATCGTCGGCCTCAAACCCATCCAGCGACAGGATCGGCACGTGATAGCCTGCGAGTATTTCCGACACCCGTTCGATTCCAGTGTCGAAATCGGCCTGTTGTTCCGGCTCGAGTCGTTCGCGCGTTGCCTTGTATTCCGGGTATGTCTCGTGGCGGAACGAGAGACCGGCGTCGTGCACCCAGCCGAGATATTCCGGATGATGTTTGTCGATCAGGCGGCGCAGAAACTCAAGGGCGCCCCTCGCGATCGCGGTGTTCTCCCCTCTACTGCTCACAAGCTGCTGATCCGAGAGCGCGAAGAAGGCCCTGTAGATCAGCGCATATCCATCAACGAGAAAGACCCGTCCGCGTTCCGGCGCAGTCATCGCCGAGGCGCTACTGCACTCGCTGGCGCCATGCGGTCATGAAATCCGATTCGCTACTGGTGGTGAGCTTCCAGCGGCCAAATCCATTCTGATCGTAGAACGTGAGGGCGATGTTGAATCGGCGATACTCCCAGACTTGTTGTCGCCCCTGCATGTTGAGTCCGCGGCTCATCTGTTCGTAGACCTGGTCCGGACGCCCAAGCCCGAGGATCACCTTGCCCCGGTCTGTTTGCCAGCCCGGCAGTGTCTCTTCACGGAAACGAGTATTCGCCTCGAGAAGGCGGGCAAAGTACTCCCTCAGCGCATCCGACTGCCCGGTAGGATCGGTGTATTCGCGTACGAACGCGGCCCAGGCGGCGGGGCGATGTTCCGCCGCGGTGTCCTTGAGGGCCTGCAGACGATAGATGGGCGCGAACCACCGCAGATAACTCAGCATCTCTTCGAACGAGGCGAGCGGAAGATCTCCGCCGAAACCGACAAAGAATGGGGCGCGCGTGGTATCTGACGCGCCTGGCGTCCACACGGCGAGCGTCATCGCGCCGATTCCGATACGACTGATGGGCACGTTCAATACACCCGAGTGCAGGCCCCCGCGCGAAGGAATCGTAACGCTGTCGCGATAGAGCCCGCGCCCGTTCTCCGATCGGACGATGTACTGCAGCGTTCGCGGTCCGCCGGTCACACCATACGCCTCGACAACGAACGGGACGATGGAATCGCGCCCAAACGTGGCCCCACCTGTCGGATTGGCAAGCACCTGGGGAAGCGTGCTCAGTCGCGTGCGCATTCCCGCGCGGGCAAAGGACACTGGTGTTGAGAGCCCCGATGCGCCCAGTGTAGGAACTGCCAGAGTCGCTGCGTCTTCTGCCGTGCGCGCGCTCCCATCATCCCGCACGGCTACCGTGAAGTCGTACCGGCCGGGAGGCAGGGTGATGATCTCTTCGAACAGGACACTTTCATCCGTTCGCGTCGTCTCCTTGAAGCTCGCGACGACGACGTTCTCCTGCGCCTCGATGCTGCGAACAGACTCCGCACCGTTCTTCACGGCAATCGTGATGGTGTACCCCGCGCGAAATCGGTCATTCTCGCGGCCAAAGGTCAGCGCGGCATTCGAAAGCGAAACCGCAAGCAGCACGTGTGTGGAGTCCGGCGACGGTGTTGCAAAAAACGAGACGCTACCGACGAACGGCATCGGCGCGCCGCGCGCCAGAAGGCCGAGTCGCCGAAAAAGGCCGATCGCGTCGTATTGAGGTCCGAGAGCCGTTCGGGCCGACGGTTCGGGGCCCGGGGCCCGCACTTGTGGGGCTCCTGTGCGACTACCGCCACAGGCAGCGACGACTCCGAGCAACAACGCCGGGAGCCCCGCGCGACTATGTCGCGCCAATTGGCGCATTAGCGACCTGAGTTCCACCGCTTTCTGAAGCATTCCGTCTAGATACCCCGAAGTTCGTCCAACCGTTTCGCTTGCTCCAGCCTGTTCCCGCGCTTAGGTTCGCCCCGGTGTCACGTGATCCACTCGCAGGAACAACTGTCGCAGGATACTCCCTTGAGCAGCGGGTCGGCGAAGGGGGGACCGCTACTGTTTATAAGGCTACCCATGGCCAACATGGAACTGTTGCCCTAAAGGTCCTGCGCGACAAGCTCCGCCAGGACCGGACCGCTGTGGCCCGCTTCCTTCGCGAAGCGTCGTTCGGCACCCGCGTCCAGCATCCTAATGTCGTGCGGACCATTGAACTCGGCCAATCGCCCGAGGGACTTCACTACCTCGCCATTGAATGGGCCGCCGGCGAACTGCTTGAAGGATATGCCAAGCGCAGCGCCCCGCTGTCGGTCGACGAAGTGGCAACGATCGTCACGCAAATCGGCGACGCGGTTCACGCTGCCCACGCCACTGGAATCGTGCACCGGGATCTCAAGCCTGAAAACTTGATGTACGACCCAGCGACCCGCAACGTCAAACTGCTCGACTTCGGTATTGCGACATCCACTGACGTTGCGCCAGACGAACGACTGACGCGCGCCGGGTTTTTCGTCGGCACGCTGATGTATGTCGCTCCCGAGGCGCTCAGTGGGGAGATTGTCACGCCCGCGGCCGACCAGTACAGCTTGGCGTGTATTGCGTATTTGCTCCTCACGGGTACGCTGCCTTACGCCGCCAAGTCCCCGCGTGAGATGTTCACGCAATTGCTTTCGCAGCCCCCGATTGCGTTGAACAAGGCGAAGCCCACGCTCGCCTACGGAAATTCGGTCGAGGCCGTGGTGATGCGCGGTCTCGCCAAAGATCCGAAGGCGCGCTACGGAAGCGTGCTGGAATTCGCGAGCGCCCTCGCGGCAGCCCTGTCAACAGACGCGAAGCCGGCTGCAGATGACTCCGGCATTTTTTCGCGAATGAAGGGCATGTTTAAGGGGAAGAGTTAGGTCCTTCCGCCTGGCCCGCATCCACGGGCAGCCACAGTGTAAAAACAGAACCGCTGCCCGGTACACTCTCGACAGAGATGTCGCCGTCGAGCAGGCGCGCGAGCCGTCGGGAAATCGCAAGTCCGAGTCCGGTGCCGCGGCGTTGCGAGTCCGCACGGGGTCCGGCATTCACTTGCTCGAATTCCTCAAAAATCCTGTCCAGGTCGACCGCGGCGATTCCCAGCCCCGTGTCGGTGACCTGTATTGCCATCCACGAAGTGTGCGCCAACAGCAGGGGTCGGCGGCCAGTGCTCGCAGTAACCCGAGCCAAGTCTGCGTCGCCCACGTGCGTTGCGCGCACCCCAATCGTGCCTGTTGAGGTGAACTTGATGGCGTTTCCGATCAGGTTGACGAGAATGCGGCGCAAGTGCCCGCCGTCCGTCACGAGTCGTGGCAACGTCGCCGGAACGGTGATCGCAAACGACAGTCCGCGCGCGGCGGCAAGCGGCTCCATCTCCGACACGACGTCAATGACAAAGGGCCGAAGCCGGATCGGCTCCGGGTGCACTTCCAGTCTGCCTGCGGCCATTCTGGCGAGATCGAGCACTTGCTCAACGAGCTCACGCAGGTGGTTCGCAGATGACTCAATGCGCTCTACCGGTCCCCGTTGCCGAGGAGTCAGTTCTCCGTACGATCCGTCGCGGAGCAAATCCACGAATCCGACAATCGCGGAGAGTGGTGTGCGAAGTTCATGCGAGACGCTTCCAAGAAATTCGGCTTTCGCGCGGTTGGCACGATAGAGCTCGCCCGAAAGCTGTTCCAGCTCAGCCGACCGTTCCTCTATGTGCCGCGCCTGGCGTCGTTCGAAGACCAGGACGGCGGCGAGCGCGACCATTGCGAGGGCGAGAGCCACCCACAGTGCCAACCTGACAGGCCAAGGAGCGGCGGCGGCTACGTAGTGATCTGCGATCCATAGCCCCGCGGCAATCCCCAGCGAGGCCGCGCCCAACGCCACGGCCGACGGCCGAACCGCATGGCCACTCATCACAGAGTCCGAATGCCGTGCACGAGTTGCATTGACGGCAAAAGTATCACCCGGTAACCTCCGCGTCGTGACTTCCCATCAACGCCTTCTCTCAATGCTTGCCGAGCGCTCTGCGCGCCGCGGCTCATTTACTCTCGCGTCCGGACGCCAGTCGTCGATTTATATCGACGCCCGCCTCACGACGATGAGCCCCGACGGACTGGCCACCATCGGGCCGCTCGCCCTGCAACACCTTGCTGCCGCCGGCCTGGCACCCGATGCTGTGGGCGGGCTTACGCTTGGTGCTGATCCGGTCTCTTATGCAATTGCGTACGCCAGCGCGCTTGCGGGCGCACCGATCCGCGCCTTCACGGTTCGCAAAGAAGCCAAGGCGCATGGAACGGGCCGGTTGATCGAAGGGCCGTTTCGTTCGGGCGACAAGGTTGTTGTGGTTGAGGACGTAATCACAACCGGAGGCTCCGCGCTGCGAGCCATTGATGCCGTTCGGCAGGCCGGAGCAACTGTGATTGGCGTCCTCACTGTGGTGGATCGTGAGGAAGGCGGCCGCGAAGCCATCCTAGCGGCGGTCAGCGTGCCCATCGTTTGTCTGGCCAAGGCGGCCGATATCATGGCCCTGGTCCCCTAGGACGCGCGCATAAGTGCGCTCGTCGGTTCGGCTCCAACTACCCGTCCGCGCATCGTAAGGGGTGACATCGCGACCAGGCGCTCCCGGTGCGGAGTGATCAGCAGTTCACGAAAGTGCCGCATCATCCTGACTCCATCGTACCTGCGACGGAATTCTCCGGCAGGCATGCGCATATACGTCTGGATATGGCGACCAAAGCTTTGTGGAGACGAGTGGCCCAGGTGTGTTGCGACGTCTGCGATTGTCAGACCTGGATTTTCGAAGAGCCGCGCCGCGCGCACTAGCCCCGCAAATACGAGGAATTGCTTGGGCGCCGGCACGCCAGCACGGAAGAATCGACTTACCAGGGTAGACGGGAGCACGCCGAGGGTTCGCGCCAGCGCTTGAACCGTGCGCGCGCCGGTGTACCCGTCAAAGAGAGCTTCGGCAAAGATGTGGAGGTCTTTCGGTGCGCCGGTCAGGTCGTCGAGCAACTCGCGCATCGCCTGTTGATCGCGCTCCCGAACCACATCGCGTGCCAGGGTGCTTCTCAGGTGTCCCCAGCCGGCAGGGGTGCGAACGTCAATCACTTGATGCACGCCGCATCCGCCAATCGCAATCAGGTCAGAGGCAGATGGGATCCCCCTCGGGCTGAGCAGCACGAGGGCAGGCACGCGCGGAAACTCGCGAACCATTCGGCGCGTCGGCGAGAGCTCTGCAGGAGTGCAGCGCGTTGAAGACAGAAGAATTGCGCTCACACGCTTTTCTCGAAGGTCTCGCAGAACCTCGGCCACCGAGTCCCGATGCACGGTGCGATAGAGACCCGCACCAGCGCGCTCCACCTCGGCGCGTTCGGTGGGGTCGACAACGGTTGCGACGGGACCGATAAACTGTGGCGTGGGTAGCATGCGCTCCTCGGTGAATGGGTGAGCGGCAAGCTTCGGCAAAGCAGGTCACCCTCGTGTCATCGCTGCTGCGGCTGGCACGGTGTCGGCCGTCACCGGTGGCGCGGAAGCGATGTCGGACTCGTGTTTCTTTTTGTCGGGATGCACCAGATGCGGTGTCGGCGTACATTTCACATGCGAGTTCTCCCGGCCGGACGGTCGCGGAACCTGCCGCAAGGCAGGTTGCGAGGAAAGTCCGGGCTCCATGGACAGGCTGCCAGGTAACTCCTGGGCACCGTGGTAACACTGGTGACGGAAAGTGCCACAGAGACTAGACCGCCCCGCGTTCGGAACCACGACCGCGAGGGCAAGGGTGAAAGGGTGGGGTAAGAGCCCACCGCACTCGTGGTAACACGGGTGGCAAGGCAAACCCCAGCCGGAGCAAGGCCGAATAGGCGGCGAGAAGCAGTCCTCTTCGACAAAGACGCCGCGGGTAGGCTGCTAGAGGGCGCGGGTGACCACGCTCCAAGAGAAATGACCGTCAGAGGCTTCATGCTTCGACAGAACCCGGCTTATAGGCCGGGAGGCTCGCACCTCTCCACTCGGCTCGCCGCGGTCCTCCTGCTGGCAACTGGGGCCTGTAGCGCGCCCATCCCGCGCCAGTCGCCGACTCCCACCGAGTCTCCCGTACCAGCTGCCACGCCGACGGTCCCCAACTCCTGGGTGCTTGCACGAGATTTGCTCGCCCGGGAGTATCGCGTGGAGCAGACCGCGGAGATCTCCATTGCCACCGACTCTGGAACGTCGACCGAGACGTCAACATTGGTTGTTGCGGCTAGTGTTCGGTCAACGGCGGATGGCGGTGTCTCCGGGCTCGTGCGCTCCGCAAGCGTTCGAGCGGCAGGCGCGACTGAGGTTGGCTTCCCTGGCGTTGTGTTGCCCCTGGTTTTCTCGGGCACGCCTCCGTCCCGAGGAAGCCAACACCAGCTGACTGGGCGAAACGTTCCCGCCGACCCATGCCAATCGCCTTCACACGCGGTGCTTCGTTCGATCCGCGACCTCTTCGTGTCGCTGCCGGACACCTTGCGGCTTGGCACGACCTGGGCTGACTCCGGTCAATCGGACAGTTGTCGCGGCGGAGCACGATTGATCGGCAGCACAACCCGGCGATTCTCGGTGAGGAGTTACGAGGTGCACGACGGACGCCCGCAGCTGCTGGTCGATCACCAATCGA
>JARIEY010000174.1 GCA_031127085.1 Gemmatimonadota bacterium
CTTTCCTCGGGTCCATCGGTGATCCGCAGTCGTACACATCGGCCGAGCAAGTGCTGAAGCTGGCCGGGTTGAACCTGACCACCAAGGAAAGCGGCGTGCAGAAGGGCACCTACCGCATCTCCAAGCGCGGCCGAGCCGAGCTGCGCCAGCAGGCCTATCTCGTGGCCTTAGGGATGGTGCAGAAGGGTGCCCTGTATCGCGCTGAGTATGAAGCCATGGTCGCGCGCAACGGCGGCAAGAAGAAGAAAGCCCTCGTGGCGATCAGCAGGAAGGTGGTGCGGTTGATGTTCAGTATTGCGCGGGATTGCCGGTCGTTCACGGCGACGGCGCCACCTGTCAGTTGATCGAGCGCGAGTGAAGTACCGGCTGGTGCAGACCCGGCTGAACAGGATGGTGGAGTCTGAAACGCAACGAGAGAGCCGCCCTGCGGCGGCTTCGTCTCCCGAGTGAGAGCCGCTCCGCCTGTTCCGTCGATCCGCTGAAGTCTTGGAAAAATGATTCGAGGGACGCGCTCCCCGGATGGAGCCGTGGCGCCTCCGATGTGTAAAAGCAATGAGCTACGCGGATCGCTGCCGGACGTTGTTTGACAATCGAACGCGCAGGTCCCTCGACGGGGCGCTAGTTGCGCGGGATGCCGTCTGTACTATATTAGAGCACATGAAGCATGCACGCTCGAATCGTGGGGCACCCCGTCGCGTAGCTCGATCTGGCACAATGCCGCGGCGCCTTCGTGCGCGACCTGCACGAGGCCCGAAGGCGACGGATGCGTTGTCGCTCGCGCTGGCCTCCGGGGCGTTCGCGACGCTCGTGCGCTATTTCACCGTTCGGCCCGACCACGCCCCGCACGTGCGCGCGCTGATGCGGGAGACGGGACTCCCCGCCCGCTCCCTGCAGCAAGAACTCGCTCGCATGACTCGCCTCGGGCTCGTGCGGCAGGAGTACCGCGCAGACCGGCGCGTGTACGTGCATACGGTCGCCGGGCATCCAGGCTGGCACGCCCTGCGCGCGCTGGTGCGTACGTACGCGCCGGCGGTCGACATCGTGCGAGTGACCGTGTCAGGCGTCCGCGGCATCGCCCTCGCGTTTGTCTTTGGCTCGGTGGCACGGGGCGACGCCGTCGCCGAGAGCGATTGCGATGTCTTCGTGGTGACTGAGCCGGGAACGACAATAGAAGAGAAGCGCGCGGTGGTGCAGGCGCTCGCCGTTCAAAGCTACGACGCGGGGGCAGCGCTCGGCCGCGAACTGTCGTTCGCTGTCTATTCCGTCGAGGACGTGCAGCGCCTGCTCGCCGTCCCGCACGGCTTCGTCTCGCGCGTGTTCGACGCGCCGAAACTGTGGGTGCGCGGAAGCGACGAGGACCTGCGGGCATGGCAGGCTTCGGTGACGACGGCGCTTCCTGCTGCTACCACTGGACGCGGAGCTTTCGTTGACGTCGCCTGATGAACCCTCGAAGCCGGTTCCGGATCTGGTACGCCGGCTGATCGGAGAGCGCGACCTGCAGGAGCGTCCAGTGGTCCCGGCAGAGGTGCTGGCGATCTGGCAGAAGGGGGTTCGCACGGCAGTCGATGCGATGCTGCCTGCGTTGAATCCCGACACCGTGGTGAATCTTGCGTACCAAGCCCAGATGCAGGCGGCCCTCGCGCTCCTACAGGCGCGCGGCCTTCGCACGCACACACAAGCGGGGCACCATGCGAAGGTCATCAAGGTGCTGCGCTCGTACGCAAAGCAGGAGGAACACCCGCGCTTCGTCGAGGCACTCGACCAGTTCGACGCGCTGAGGCAGGCGCGAGCCACATCGGTCTACAATGCAGACCCGGCGACGGAGGGTGACGCCGAATGGGCTCGCACCACCATGCGTGCTATGCTCCCCGAGGCGCTACGCGCACTTCAGACGTTGCTGCCGTCGCTGGGTGCGACGTTGCCGGTCTTCGCCTCGACGCCGGCGCCACGCGTGAAGCCGGAGATTCCGTCCTCTGGCACCCAGCACGCGACGCCATCGCAACCTGTGAAGGGCGAAGGTACGTAGCGCGCCTCAGGGGATCGCGTCCGCGTCGATTCCACGTGGCCGAACTGCGGCCCATTCCTGCGAGCTTCTCACGTCCCCCTCGCGTTGCCATCGAGCGAATGCGAAGCGCGACTCAGCAGAGGTGTGGGAATCCGCGTAATTGCGCGAGGGCCGCGTGACACGGGGCCTCCCAAGGTAGACCCGATTTCACACCGTCGAGCGCGCGCTGGGGGAGGTCGACGCCACCCCTATGCACTCGGCACACATCAGGACGTGTGGCCGACCTAACGAGAATTGCGTGACCGCCCCCCCAGCGCCCTCGAGGGCTTGCGTCAGCGCAGCATAAAAGCAATTGCGCAATTTCGCGAAAGGCTCTGGATTGAAAGGCGACCACGAAGGACGAAGCGCACGAAGGAACACGAAGCGAAACCGTGGGGCGAACTACGGCGCGCCGCGCGGCCGTTCCCCTAATCCTTACTTGGCGCTCCTTCGTGCCCTCGGTGACTTCGTGGTATCAGTGACCCATCCAGAACTGACTGATACCACAAAGAACGAAGAGCACGAAGAAACACGAAAAAAAGCTTGGGGGAACAGCGTGCCGCCGCGCGGCCGTTCCCCCCAGGCGTCCTTCGCGCCCCATCGTGCCCTTGGCGACTTCGTGGTATCAGTTGTCCGTACGCGCCCGTTCTCGACCCATCCCCGTTCCCATAGGCATCGCCCCCGCTAGCTTTACGGGATGTTCCAGGAACTCTCAGACAAACTCGAAGCGACCTTCGCCAAGCTCCGCGGGCGCGGGACACTTTCCGAAGCCGATATCAAGGACGGGCTGCGCGAAGTGCGCCGCGTCCTGCTCGAAGCGGACGTCAACTTTCAGCTCACGCGCGAGTTCCTCGAGCGCGTAGAGAAGAAGGCCGTCGGCGTTTCGCAGATCCGCACTGTCTCGCCGGCGCAACAGCTCGTCAAGATCGTGTACGACGAGCTCACGGCGATGCTCGGCGAGCGCAAGGAAGGACTCAAGCTCTCGTCGGTGCCGCCGACCGTCGTGCTGATGGTCGGTCTGCAGGGCTCGGGCAAGACGACCACGGCGGCCAAGCTGGCGCGCCGGCTCAAGGGCGAGGGGCGTCAGGTGCGCCTGGTTGCCGCGGACGTCTACCGCCCGGCGGCCATCGACCAGCTCGAGACGCTCGGCCGCGATCTCGACATCCCCGTCTACGCCGATCGGACCACGACTGACGTGCTCAAGATCGCGCGCGCCGGCCTCGACGTCGCGCGTCGCGAGCGTGACCGCGTGGTGCTGATCGACACCGCCGGCCGTTTGCAGATCGACGACGAGATGATGGACGAGCTGAAGCGGCTGAAGGAGGCCGTGCGCCCGGACGAAATCCTCCTCGTCGCCGACGGCATGACGGGCCAGGATGCGGTGAAGATCGCCCAGGGCTTCGATGGCGCGCTCGGCGTCACCGGCGTCATTCTCACCAAGATGGACGGCGACGCGCGTGGCGGCGCGGCGCTTTCGATTTACGGCGTCACCAAGAAGCCCATCAAGTACATCGGCGTCGGCGAAAAGAGCGACGCGCTCGAGGAGTTCCACCCCGACCGTATGGCGGGGCGCATCCTCCAGCAGGGCGACGTGCTGACGCTCGTCGAGAAGGCGCAGGGTGCCATCGACGCCGACGAGGCGAAGCGGCTCGACAAGAAGGTGCGCAAGGAAGGGATGGACCTCTCGGATTTCCTTGCCGCCATGAAGCAGATTCAGCGCCTCGGTCCCATGGAGGGGATTCTCAAGCTGCTGCCGGGCGTGAACACGAAAATGCTCAAGCAGGCGAACACCGATCCCAAGCGGCTCAAGCATCTCGAGGCGATCGTGCTGTCGATGACGGCCGAGGAGCGCAAGAAGCCCGACCTGCTCAACGGATCGCGCCGCGCGCGCATCGCCAAAGGGAGCGGCCGCCCGATCAGCGAAGTGAACAAACTGCTCGAGCAGTTCCGCGGGATGCAGAAGATGATGAAGGCGATGAAGGGCGGGGGACGGATGCAGTTTCCGGGGTTCAGATAGATCGATTGATTGGTGATTTGGAATCCGGATCGCGATTCAGGATTGGGAATGCGGATGGCGATTGGCGATTAATGCTCATCTCGGCCGGCAACTCGCAGGCGCTTCGCGCCTTCGCCTCCCATCGCCCGTCGAAATCCGGATTCAAGATCCTGAATCGCGATCCGGATTCCCGATCCTCAATCGATCCCCACACTTGAGTCCAGGCACCACTCCAGTTATGTTTAGAGGCTCGCTGCTCTAGCCGATGCTATTCGTCGGCCTCGGGTGCGCACCGGAATCGCCGGTTGCGCGAGGAGCCCGTTGGCAGCGCCTGTCGCCTCTCTGGGAGTGCATCCGATGGCTGTTGCAATTCGTCTTCGCCGCGCGGGCCGCAAGAAGGCCCCTATGTACCGCATCGTGGTCGCCGACTCGCGCATGCCGCGTGACGGCAAGTTCATTGAAGTCCTCGGGCAGTACGCACCCCGCACGGGCGACAAGGCCGTGACGATCAACACCGAGCGCGCCAACTACTGGCTCGACAACGGCGCCCAGCCGTCCGACACGGTGCGTTCGCTGCTCCGTAAGGCCGGTGTGCTCAAGGCCCGCCACGAGCAGCGCCTCGCGGCCAAGCTGAGCGCCGCTGCGGTCCCCGTCGCGGAGACCAGCGAGTAGGCGCGTGACCATCGGACCCACGGCGGTCGTGGGGCGCATTCGTCGCGCCCACGGCATCAAGGGCGAACTGGTGGTGGCTCTGCATACTGACGCGCCGGACGCGATTTTCGCGCCCGGCGCGCGGGTCTTTGTGGGGACCCCCGACGGCGACCTCGCGCCCGACCCGCGCACGGGGCGGCTGCGCGAGCTCGTCGTGCGTGCAGCGCGCGACTTTCAGGACGGCCTCCTGATCTTCTTCGAAGGGATCGACGACCGCACGCAGGCCGAGCAGTGGCGCGCGCGCACGTTGCTTGTCCCGGTCGACGAGCTTGAGCCACCGGCCGACGACGAACTCTGGGCGCACGAGCTCCCCGGGATGATGGCGCGCGACCCGCAGGGGGCCGAGATCGGCGAAGTGCGTTCGTACTACGAACTGCCGCAGGGACTCGTGCTCGAGATCATCACGCCGCGCGGGCTGCGCGACGTGCCATTCAACGATGCGTTCGTGCTCGGTTTCGACCGCGACGCGCGCACCGTCACGCTCGACGTCCCCGACGGGCTGCTCGAGTGAAGATCAACATCGTTACGATCTTCCCCGAGTTTTTCGCCGGGCCGCTCGCACTCAGCATCCCGCTCAAGGCGCAAGAAGCGGGGAGCGTCGAGTATCACGTGGTCGACCTGCGCGAGTACACGCACGACCGGCACCGCACGGTCGATGACTATCCGTACGGCGGCGGCGCCGGGATGGTGATGAAGCCGGGGCCATTCTTCGAGTGCGTGGAAGCGCTCGGCGCCAAGGCGCCCATCGTGCTCCTCTCGCCGCGCGGCAAGGTCTTTTCGCACGCCGACGCCGAGCGTTTTGCCGCGGGCGATGAACTGACGCTGCTCTGCGGGCACTACAAGGATGTCGATCAGCGCGTTGCCGACCACCTGGCGACCGAGGAGATCTCGCTGGGCGACTTCGTGCTGTCGGGCGGCGAGCCTGCGGCGCTCTGCATCGTCGATGCCGTGGTGCGCCTGCTTCCCGGCGCGATGAGCGACCTCGACAGTGCCCGCACCGATTCGTTCTATGGGCGCGGCATCTCGGCCCCCAGTTACACGCGTCCGCCCGAGTATCGCGGGCATTTAGTGCCCGACGTGCTGATGAGCGGGCACCACGCCGAGATCGAGAAGTGGCGCAAGGCGGAGGGGGAGCGGCGGACGCGCGAGCGGGAGCGGCGGCCGTAGGGCCCGTTCAGGCGCTCCGGGCCGCCCCTTCTGGGTAAGCCCAAGCAATTACAGAGCTTGACGTTAGCCCTTCGGGCGGATAGCTTTTGAGGCTCGACATTCGCCTCCTCACGCTGGATAGTCATATGCATGTCTTTTTCGAAACGCAGAAAGAGTGGCTCAAGAACGTCCCCCCGTTCCGCGCGGGCGACACGGTACGCGTGAACGTGCGCGTCAAGGAAGGCGACAAGGAACGCGTCCAGGCCTTTGAAGGCGTGGTGATCGCGCGCAAGGGCGAGGGCGTCAGCGCCACCTTCACGGTGCGCAAGATCAGCAACGGCGTCGGCGTGGAGCGCATCTTCCCGCTGCACTCGCCGATGCTCGAGAGCATCAGCGTGGTGCGTCGCGGTCGCGTCCGTCGCGCCAAGCTGTTCTATCTGCGCGAGCTCACCGGCAAGGCCACCCGCATCAAGGAAAAGAAGGTGCGCGTCGCGGTGCCGGCGACCGGCGCCTCCGAAGCGTAAGTCACGGTGGGGCGCTGGAGCGCGGTGGAGCGCTCGCTGCGCGCCGAAGGTGCCCAACTAATCGCTGGGGTTGATGAAGTCGGACGGGGCCCGCTTGCGGGTCCCGTTTTCGCGTGCGCGATCATCATGCCGCCCACGGCGCGCGCGATTGCCGGCGTCGAGGACTCCAAGAAGCTCAGCGCCGCCGAGCGTGAGCGGCTGGCGGTGAAGATTCGCGAACGGGCGTTGTGGGTGGGGCTTGGCGCGGCGAGCGTGCGGGAAATCGCGCGTGACAACATCTACCAGGCGACGGCGCTGGCGATGCGTCGTGCGCTCTCACGGCTTGGCGAGCGGCCGGATGCCGTGCTGGTGGACGGGAAGCCCATCAAGACGCTGGGGGTAGCGCACCGGGCGTTC
>JARIEY010000175.1 GCA_031127085.1 Gemmatimonadota bacterium
CGGTGAACGTCGGCGCGACCTTGTCGGCGAGCGTCGGCGTGATCGGGCGGTCGAGCGCTTCGGCGAGGCGGCGCGCCATGCGCCCGAGGAGGGTGTCGTCGCCGGTGCGGAGCACCTGAAGCACGAGGTTGCCCTCGGTCACCACGGCGCCGGCCACGACCTCGTCGCCCTCGCCGAGGGAGCGCGGCGCGGACTCGCCGGTCAAGAGCGCCATCTGGACGTCGGCGCGGCCTTCGATGACCAGACCGTCGGCGGGGACCTCCTGCCCGTGCGCGACGACCACGCGGTCGCCCACCTGCAGCGCCGCCGCGGCGACGTCTTCGGCGCGGTCGCCGACGAGGCGGCGGGCGGTCTGGGGGGCCATGGCGCCGAGCGTGCGCGCGGCTTCGGCGGCGCGCCGGCGGCCGCTCTGCTCGAGCGCGCGGGCCCCGAGGAGCAGGGCCACGAGCATGGCCATCGAGTCGAGGTAGCCGTCGCGGTTGGTGAGCGCCGCCCAGAGGCCGTGCGCGTACATCACCAGGACGCCGATGCTGACGGGGACATCGACATGGAGGCGCCCGGTGCGCACGCCCGCCCACGCCGTCCGGTAGAAGGGCATCGCCGCCCAACTGGCCACCGGCGTGGCGAGGATGAGCGACCACCACGAGAAGAACGAGATCCACTCGGCGGTCATGCCGCCCCACCAGCCGGCGTAGACGCTCGCGCTGATGAGCATGATGTTCATGGCGGCGAAGGCGGAGAAGCCGACGCGCATCATCCACGAGCGGTCGGTGATGGGCGGGGCGCCGATGGCGCGGACCTTCCACCCCACGGTCTGGAGCGGTTCGAGCAGCCGCGCCACGTCGGTGGCGTCGGCCCGGAAGCGCACGGTGGCGTTGCCGGAGCCGTAGCTGACGAACGCGCTCTCCACGCCCGGCGCCTGGCTCAACAGGCGCTCGGCGACCCACACGCACGACGCGCAGGTGAGGCCGTCGACGTGGAAGCGGATCTCGCCGACGCTGCCTTCGGTGGCGACCTCCAGCTCCACCGGGCGCAGGTCGCCGGGGCGCGGCGCGGGCGAGCGCCGCTCGGCGTAGTAGCGCTCGAGGCCGGCGTCCTTGAGCATCGCCGCGGCGACCTCGCACCCGGTGCAGCAGTAGCCGCCGCTCTCCGTCGCCGTGCCGCAGTGCGGGCAGGGCGTGGCGAGCAGGCTCGGCGCCTCCGGATGCGAGCCCGCGCTCATCGGCGCTCGGTCTCGTACGTGGGGTCGACGGCGTCGGCCCCCGTCACCGCGACGACGATGAAGGCGATGTTGACGGCCACGACCAGCGCGAGCCCGACGGAGATTCCGATGATCCAACGCATGTCAGCCTCCGGCGCTGAGGAAGGTGGCTTTCATGGACAGCGTGCCGTTGCCGGAGTCGACGACGACCTGCATCGGGACGCTCTGGGCGGTCAGCTCGGCGGCCGGGACCCGCACGACCAGCGGCACGGTGGTGGTGGCCGCGCCGTCGAGGGTGATGGGCGGGACGATGACCTGGGCGTCGGCGGGGAGCCCGTCGATCTTCACGGCCCAGGTGCGCGCTTCGTTCTGGTGGCTGGTCAGGCGCAACAGGTAGGTGTTGCGGATGTAGCCGTCGGCGTCGACGGTGTAGGTGCTGCCCGGCGTGCGGCTGACGAGCCCGTCCACCGTGGGCCGCGTGAACAGCACGGTGAAGAACCCGACCGCGATGACGGTCAGCAGCGTGGTGTACGCGACGGTGCGGGGGCGCACGATGCGCTGCTCGCCGCTGAGCGTGTTGTACGTGATGAGGTTGGGCTGCCCCTTCTTGTCCATGACGATCTGGCAGGCGTCGACGCAGCGGGCGCACGAGATGCACTCGAGCTGGAAGCCGGTGCGGATGTCGATGCCCTGCGGGCAGACCGCGACACACTTCTTGCAGTCGATGCAGGCGCCCTCGGTGCCGCGCGGCTCGCCCCGGGCGGCGTCGTAGGACACCACGAGGCTCGCGTCGTCGCAGAGCACACCCTGGAAGCGGGCGTAGGGGCAGAGGAAGTTGCAGAACTGCTCGCGGAACCAGGCGAGGTCCCAGAACATGAGCGCGGTGAAGAAGGCGGTGACCCAGTAGTACCAGCCCTCGGCCGCGCCGGTCCAGAGCGCCCGGGCGCCGGCGAACCAGCTCACGAAGCTCATGGAGACGACGATCGAGATGGCCAGGAAGGCCGTCCACTTGGCGAGCTTGCGCCAGGTCTTGTCGAAGGTCCAGGGCCCCTTGTCGCGCGCCATGCGCACGCCGCGCTCCCCCTCGAGCCACAGCTCGATGGGGCGGACCCATTCTTCGAGGAAGACCGTCTGCGGGCAGGCGTACCCGCACCACAGACGGCCATAGATCGCGGTGAAGAGGAACAGGCCGAAGGCCGTGAACAACCCCATCAGCACCAGGAGGATGGTGTCCGTCGGGGTGAACACGCCACCGAGCGCGTACAGCCGCCGCCCCTCGATGTCGATCTGGAAGGCCGGGTGGCCCGCGACGACGATCCAGGGGGTGAGGAACAGGACGGCCTGGAGGACCACCCCGCTCCAGCGGTGCCAGATCTGGAAGCGCCCCTTGACGGAGGCTGCGTAGACCCAGTTGCGAACGGTATCGATGACGTGCATGGGGTTGTCCTTCGGCCTACTGGCCGCCGCCTGAAGAGTGGACGAACGCAGCCACCTGCTTGACCTTCTCCGGACCGAGGATCGGACCCCAGGTGATCATGCCCTTCTCGGGCACGCCCACGGTGATCGTCTTCTCGATGTCGGCCAAGGTCCCGCCGTGGATCCATTCTGCGTCAGTGAGGTTCGGACCGATCGATTTGTTACCGGCCGCGTCAACTCCGTCGGCCTTGGGGCCGTGGCAGCTCACGCAGTTGGTGTCGAACAGGGCCTTGCCCGCCGTGATCGCATCCGGACCCTCGGTGGGGCCGGCGGTCGACGTCTTCGGCTTGGCCGCCTCGTAGGCGGCGACCTCGGCGTCGTACTCCCCGGCCTGGCTGCGTCCACCCACGAAGTGGTAGTGCACCGCGTAGACCGCGCCCCAGACGATCGTGAAGTAGAACAGACCCAACCACCACGTGGGCAGGGGGTTGTCGTACTCCTCGATCCCGTCGTTGTCGGCGCTGTGCCCGAGCAGAACGTTCAACTCCTTGCTCATGATTCGTCCCCTTCCAGTGGCAGGTTGGCGGCGGCCTCCATGGCGGCGCGGCGGCTGGGCATGAACGCCCAGATCGCCCAGCCGACGAAGACCCCCAGAAACACGACGGTCATCACGCCCATGAGCCAGCCCAGGTCCGTCGCCTGGGAGGCAGCGTCGCGAATCACACCCATCACTTGCTCCCGGCGGCGATGGCCTTGCGGCCGTCCACGCCCAGGCGCTGGAGGTAGGCGGTGAGCGCGACGATCTCGGAGTCGGGCGCGGCGTCGCGGTTGCTCTCGGCCAGGCGCGCCGAGATCTCCTTGCCCTGCTTCTCGACGGAGGCGGGGACCCAGCTTTCGGGGCTGGCTTCGTACGGCACGCCGAGGGTGGTCATGGCGCCGACGCTGGCGACCACGTCGTTCGTGCTGATCTTGGCGTCGTACAGCCAGGTGTACGGCGGCATGATCGAGCCCGGGGAGGTGGACCGCGGGTCCTTCATGTGGTCGTAGTGCCAGGCGTCCGGGTACTTCCCGCCCACGCGCTGCAGGTCGGGGCCGATGCGGCGGCTGCCGAGCTGGAACGGGTGGTCGTACTGGTACTCGCCCGCGCGGGTCCACGGACCGTAGCGCAGCGTCTCGGCCTGCATCGGGCGGATCATCTGCGAGTGGCAGTTGTAGCAGCCCTCGCGGATGTAGATGTCGCGCCCCGCGAGCTCCAGCGGCGAGTAGGGCGTGACCTCGTCCATGTGCTCGGGGCCGGCGGCCGACGAGTACATGGGGACGATCTCGACGAGCCCACCGATGGTGACGGCGACGGTGGAGAGGACGGCGAAGAGGCGGGCGTTCGGCTCGAGCACCCCCCGATGGAAGTTTTCAGCCATTGGCCACCTCGAGGTTCGCGTCGGTCGTGCCGTTCGCAGTCTTGATGAAGTTGAACGCCATGATCAGCACGCCGACCAGGTACATGAGCCCGCCGATGACGCGGATCCAGTAGAACGGCAGCAGCCGGGTGACGGTGTCGACGAAGTTGGGGTACTCGAGGAGCCCGTCCGCGTTCACGTCGCGCCACATGAGGCCCTGCGTGACACCCGCCACCCACATGGCCACGACGTACAGCACGATGCCGATGGTCGCGAGCCAGAAGTGCGCCGTCGCGAGGTCTTCGCTGTAGAGCTTCTTGTGCCAGGCGCGCGGGAAGAGCCAGTAGAGCATCCCGAAGGTGACCATGCCGACCCAGCCGAGCGCACCGGAGTGCACGTGGCCGATCGTCCAGTCGGTGTAGTGGGACAGCGAGTTGACCGCGCGGATCGACATCATCGGGCCTTCGAAGGTGGACATGCCGTAGAAGGTCACGCCGACGACGAAGAACTTGAGGATGGGGTCCGTGCGGAGCCGGTCCCAGGCGCCGCGGAGGGTGAGCAGACCGTTGAGCATGCCGCCCCAGCTCGGCGCGATCAGCATGACCGAGAAGACCATGCCGAGGGTCTGCGCCCAGTCGGGCAGCGCGCTGTAGAGGAGGTGATGCGGGCCCGCCCAGATGTAGAGGAAGACCAGCGCCCAGAAGTGGATGATCGACAGGCGGTAGCTGTACACCGGCCGGCCCGAGGCGCGCGGCAGGAAGTAGTACATCAAGCCGAGGAACGGCGTGGTGAGCAGGAAGCCCACCGCGTTGTGGCCGTACCACCACTGCACCAGCGCGTCGGTCATGCCCGGGAAGATCGAGTAGGCCTTGAGGGCCGACACCGGGAGCGCCAGGCTGTTGGTCACATGGAGCATCGTGATCGTGATGATCATGCTCATGTAGAACCAGATGCTGACGTAGAGGTGGGACACCTTGCGGACCGCGATCGTGCCGAAGAAGTTGACCGCGAAGGCCACCCACACCAGAGCGATGAGGATGTCGATCGGCCAGATCAGCTCCGCGTACTCCTTGCCGGCGGTGAGGCCGAGCGGGAGGGTGACCGCGGCGAGCACGATGATGAACTGCCAGCCCCAGAAGTGGATGGCGGACAGCGTGTCGTTGAACATGCGCACCTTCAGGAGGCGCTGCATGGACCAGTAGATCCCGGCGAACAGGGCGTTGCCGGCGAACGCGAAGATGACCGCGTTGGTGTGGAGCGGACGGAGGCGACCGAAGGTCGTCCACGGCAGCCCGAGGTTGGCGGGCCACCAGGCGAGTTGGAGGGCGATGATCACGCCCACCAGCATGCCGACGGCGGCCCAGAGAACGGTGACACCAGCGAACTTTCGAACGATGGCGTCGTCGTAATTGGGAGAGTCAGTTTTCATGAATTGCAGCCTCCTGCAGGGGGGCGCGGGGGAGTGCAAGAGTTGTGCCGGCGAATGGGGGGGCCGTTGCACCGTTTTGATTCGCCAACCGTGGAGTCGGACACATGCCCGATGTGCAGATTGGCACACTTGTGCAATGGGCCCGGACGGGAAAAGGGCCCGCCATGACACCGCTCGAGGAGATGAAGGCCTGGGTCCGCTTCGACCAGGGTGACGAAGCCCGGCTCCAGCAGCTCTGGCCGCTGGCCGAGCCAAGGCTCGACGAGCTGACCCGGCGGTTCTACGATCGGGCGCTCCGATTCCCGGGAGCGGCACGCGTTTTTCGAGACGCGGCGCAGATCGAGCGCTTGCGGCTCACGCTGCGTCAGTGGGTCACCGAGCTCCTGCTCGGACCGCACGACCAGGCCTACTTCCACCGGCGCGAGCGGATCGGCAAGGTACACGTCGAAGTCGGCCTCGAAGCTCGGTACATGTTCACGGCCATGAACGTGGTGCGCGACCAGTTGTGCGAGTTCGCCCACTCCCTCGGCGAGGTCGAGTCCGGGCCGACCTGCCAGGCGGTCGGCAAGATCTGCGACATCGACCTCGCGATCATGACCGGAACCTACGTGGAACGCCGGGAAGCGCGGGAGCTTCGCTCCCTGCAGGAGCTCATCGTCTCGCAGATGCCGGTCACCGTGCTCATCGTCGACGGGGACGGGCGCGTCGCGGCGGCCACCCGTCCGAGCACGCGCCTCTTCGGCGAGGTCGAGATGCTCGGTCAGCCGTGGGCCACCGCGCTCCCGGAGCCGCTGATGCGCGAGGGCGACCTGCTCGCGCGCATGGAGCGGGCGCTCCAGACCGGCCACGAGATCGCGATCCCGCGCGTGGACGGGTGGATCGAGGGGCGCGAGCGCAACTTCCGGGTGTCGATCGTGCCGCTCGACCACCCGCAGGCGCGGGCGCTGGTGCACGTCGAGGAGCTCACCGAGGCGATCGCCAACGAGGCGCGCCTGGTGCGGGCGGAGTCGCTCGCGCACCTCGGCGCCCTGTCCGCCGCGGTCGCGCACGAGCTGCGCAACCCGCTCGCGGGCATCTCCGGGGCCATCCAGGTCATCAGCCGCTCGATGCCGGCGGACGACCGGCGCAAGCCGATCATGGAGAAGGTCGAGAGCCAGGTGCGCCGCCTCGACGACCTGGTCACCGACCTGCTCGACTTCGCGCGTCCGGTGGCCCCCAAGGTCGTGCGGGTGGACCTCGCGGATGCCACGCGCTCGGTGGCGGAGGTGGTGCTGCGCGAGCACCCCGTTGCCCATCCCCACCGGGTACCGGTGTCCAGGCTTTGGGGTTGAACATTTTGCGAGTCGAA
>JARIEY010000176.1 GCA_031127085.1 Gemmatimonadota bacterium
CCCACCGGGGCCGCCTGTCCCCAGTCGAGCGGCTGCAGCAACTCGCCAAAACTGCGCGTCATGATGTTCAACGCGAGCGAGGCCTCGTCGAGCCACAACGAGCCGCGCTGCGACAGCGCCCACGTACGCGCCACGAGCCCAAGGACAATGGCGCACCACGCCACGATCGTCGCGGCACGCTCGGCCGTGCTGAGCTTCACCTTCATCGGCTAGTCCTTTCCCGTGTAAACGGCGATCACGCCGCACGCGGCGTCCGTCGCCAGCAGGCCGAGTCCGGCCGGCGTGCGCGCGGTGGACGCGAACACTTCGAGACCGAGCAGTTCGGTGGGACGCGCCACGTTCACCCCCGCCTGCATCGGCATCAGCACCCCGTCGAGCAACACC
Source organism: Gemmatimonadota bacterium (assembly GCA_031127085.1). Classification (GTDB taxonomy): domain Bacteria; phylum Gemmatimonadota; class Gemmatimonadetes; order Gemmatimonadales; family Gemmatimonadaceae; genus PNKL01. The sequence goes on from JARIEY010000176.1 coordinate 385, forward strand.
TTCATGACGCACGGTTGCGCGTTGGCGTCGCGATCGAGCTTGAAGCCGCGCGCCAGCAGCGCGACGGTCACTCCGGCACTGTCGGCCAGTCGGACGCCTGCCACTCCGCGCAGCAGATCGGCGAGTTCGCTGGGGTTCCGCTTGCCAATGTCCGCCGCGTTGTACGACGCCGTCGCCTCGCGCCGCGCGCGCCGCGTCTCAAAGGCATCCATCCGCGATGACGTGCGCCGATTCCCCGCGACGCGCACGGTATCGAGCATCGGGAGCGTCGCCTGACCGAGGATCACCGGTACGGTGTTACGGCCGGCGAGCGCCGTGAACAGCACATCGCCCGACTCGTACCCGGGACGCTTGGCGCGCAGCTTCACCATTCCGGGCGGAAACGCGGCCACGAGCGCGCGCCCCTGCGCGTCGGTCGTGACTTTGCGCTGCGCGCCACCGACGGCGGTGAGCTCGAGCGTTGTCGCGCCCAGGGCGGTACCCGCCGCGTCCTTGGTCAGCAGTTCCAGCGACGCCGCAGTGGAATCCACCGCCCCCGCCGCGCCGCGGCCAAGCCGCAACGTCACCGGGTGCAGCCAGCGCCCGTCGGGCACCGTCACCTCGGTCACCGCGTTGCCGTCATCGCCCGACGCGCGCACCGTGAGCGTACGCTCCCGGGGGACGTCGCAGAGGCGCCAGACGCCGGCATTGTCGCTCATCGTTCCCACCGTGTTACGACCGGCAAAGACGACGGCTCGATCCGTCTTGAGCACCGTGCCGAGCCACGACACCGTGACCGCGCGGCCAGCGGCAGCGCGGCCGGCGGAGTCGCGCACCGTCCCGTGGAGCGCCGCGAGTCCGCCCTTCACGGCGTCGGCACCGCATGCGTCGCGCACCACATCACGCGCGCTGGGAACGGTGGCACTATCGATGCCCGTGCGGCGCACGGCGATCTGCACCGTGCGCTCCATCGGCTCCGCGCCGAGCGCGAGCATTTCCGGCGTGGCAATCCGTGCGCGGTACCGCCCCTCCAGCACCGGGGCAGCCCGCAACAGGCCCGCGCTGTCGGTCCGCCAGGCGTAATCCGTTCCCTCGAGCGTCACCCGCGCGTTGGCCACGCTCACCTCGCCGTCGCCACGCAGCAGTTGCAGTGCGATCCCGCTTCCGGTGGCCTCATATAGCAGCTGTCCGCGACGCAGCACGCGCGACACCATCCCGCCGCCGATGCTCAGGCCGTTGAGTACGGGACCGCCCGACTTCACGACGGTGCGCGCATACCCTTTTTCGGCGGCCGGAGACGTGGCGCCGATGATCGGCATCCGAATGTGCCAGCGGCCAATCATCCACGGGCCGTCCGTCAGATGCACGAATTCCACGCGCCCGCCCGGCGACCCCGACTCCGCCGCATCGGGCAGGCCCACATACCGGTACTCCAGCCAGCGCAGCTCCGACGAGGCCCGATCGATCCACAACGTCCCCTCGATCTCCACACGGTCGCCACGCCCGCGTTGCGGACTGAATCCGAGTCCCACCAGGCCGCGATCATCAGCCGGCGCTGGCTCCAGGTGGAAGCAGTGCGTCTCGGCGAAACTGTCGGAGAGCAGCACGTCGGGATCGGGGGCGTAGTAGGTCGCACCAGCGTCGGCATTGATCATATAGCCGTGCACCGCCAGGCTCTCGGCGTACCAGCTCTTGAACGCGTGCACCGTGGCATTGCGGCTGGTGCGCACCTCCTGCGCGCGCACGAACTCAGTCCCGACGGCGAGTTCGCGGCGGAAGGTGATCCATTCCGCATCGAGCGGTTCGCGCGACCAGAGCGCCGCCGCGGCCAGCGCCGTGCGGGCCGCCGTCCACACCTGTACGATCTGCGCCTGCGGATCACGCGCGGTGCCGCAGACATCGGTGCCACGCACGTCCACCGCGGCCAGCGGCACGGCGACCCCCGCGAGCACCACACGCACGGCCACGGCGCCGGTATCGGGGACGGCGACGTCGGAGACGAGGGTTGGACGATAGCCGATGCGCAGCGCACTGAACGTGTACAGGCCACCGGCGGCCAGCTTCATCTCGAACACGCCGTTGAAGCCGGTGAGCGCCCGCCCCGCCACGCTGCCGTCCGCGCGGCTCGCCACGACCGCGACGCCCAGCGCCGGCGACGTACCGTTCTCCTGCAGCACCTCACCGCGCACGCGCTGCGCGCCCAGCACGATCGGGCCGGCAAGCAGCAGCAGGGCGCCAAGCGCCACGCGCCACGCGGCAGGCACCGACAGGCGACGCATCAGCGCGAACACGGGAGGATATTCACCATTCTCCAAGCTGTCCGGCGGGGGCGGTCCGTGCAATCAGCCGGGCGCGTACGGCGCCTGCAAACGGCCATGGCCCAACTAGAGGCGCGTGAGCACCTTTGGCCCGTCATCCGTGACCGCGACCGTGTGCTCCACGTGGGCACTGCGCGTGCCGTCGAGCGTCACCACCGTCCACTTGTCGCTCAGCGTGCGCGTCACCGGCCCGCCGACATTCACCATCGGCTCGATGGCGATGGTGAGACCCGTCTGCAGGCGCGTGCCGCGCCGCGGCTTTCCGTGGTTCGGCACCTGCGGGTCTTCGTGCGGCAGGTGCCCGACGCCATGCCCCACCAGTTCGCGCACGACACTGAACCCGGCGCGCTCAACCACCGTCTGCACGGCGTGCCCGATGTCGCCTACATAGTTGCCGGGCATTGCCTGCGCGATGCCGGCATCCAGCGCGCGTTCTGTGACGTCAATCAGTCGCTGCGTCGTGGCGTCGATCGTCCCCACCGGCACGGTAATCGCCGCGTCGGTGAAGAGCCCCTGGTACTGCACGCCGACATCGAGCTTTACGATGTCGCCCTCGGCAAGCACGCGCTTGGGCGAGGGAATGCCGTGCACGATCTCGTCGTTCACCGAAATGCAGATCGCCCCGGGAAAGCCATAGAGCCCCTTGAACGCCGGCGTGGCGCCGTCGTGGCTGCGGATGAACTCCTCGGCGATGCGATCGAGTTCACCGGTGCTGATCCCCGCGCGCACGACGGTGCGCAGATGGGCGTGCGTGAGGGCGAGAATCCGCCCTCCCGCCGCCATCGTCTCAATCTCGCGCGCGCTCTTGAGCTGGATCAACGACCCACGGCGCGCAGGGCCCGCCCCTCGACTTCCGCAAACGTCCCGGTGGCGTCGATCGCCGCGATGTTCCCGCCGTTGGCGCGATACCACGCCACGACCGGCTCCGTCTGCGCCTTGTACACGCGCAGGCGGTTCCGGATCGACTCCGGCTCGTCGTCGACGCGGCGCACCAGCGTTCCCTTTGGGGTGGCCGTGCACTCGGCGTGCGTGTCGCCTGGCTGGCGGCCGGCGAACGGCGTCTGGCAGGCTCCGCACGTGGTGCGCGAGCTCAGGCGGGCGACGAGCAGCTCGTCCTCGATCTCGAAGAGAAGCACCACGTCCACCTGCTTGCCGATTTCGGCAGCCACGCGGGCCAGCCCTTCGGCCTGCGGCACCGTGCGCACCACGCCGTCGAGAATGACGCCGTTCGCCTGTTCCGGGGCCGAGAGCGCTTCCTTCATGATGCCAAGGATGACGGGGTCAGGCACGAGGTCCCCGCGGTCCATGAACGCCTTGGCTTCGAGGCCGAGCGTCGTTCCCGCCTTCGCGGCGGCACGCAGCACGTCCCCGGTAGAAATTTTGGGGACGCCGAGGGCGGCGGCGACCCGCTCCCCCTGCGTCCCCTTGCCTGAACCCGGTGGCCCGAGCAGGACAACGATCATTCCTTATCCCCCGGAGAAGATATCACCGCTGGTCTGGCGGCCGCGGAAGCGGACGCGCCCCTTCTTCATGAAACCGTCGTACTTCCGCAGCAGCAGATGCTGGTTCATCTGCGCGATGGTGTCGAGGGCCACGCCCACGACGATCAGCACGGAGGTGCCACCAAACTGGAACGGCACGGCCATGACGTCGGCGATCCACACCGGCAGCAACGCGATGATCGTCAGGAAGATCGCGCCCGGCAGCGTAATGCGGCTCACCACCTCGTCAATGTACTCGGCGGTCTTCGCGCCCGGCTTGATGCCCGGGATGAAGCCGCCCTGCTTCTTCAGGTTCTCCGCGATGTCGACCGGATTGAAGATGATCGACGTGTAGAAGTACGTGAAGAACAGGATCAGCGCCGCAGAGAGCACGAAGTACAGCGGCGTGCCCGGGGCGAAGTTGTCGGAGAAGTCCCGCAGTTGCTCGCTGCCGCTGAACTGGGCGATGGCGCCCGGCACAACGATGAGCGACTGCGCGAACACGATGGGCATTACGCCCGACGAGTTGATGCGCAGCGGGATGAAGTTGCGGGCGGCCTCACGCATCCGGCCCCGCGCCATCGTGCGCTGCGGGATCTGAATGGCGATGCGGCGCGCGGCGAGCGTAATGGCCACGACGCCAGCAACGACGGCAATCATCAGCGCGACGAGCGCGACGACGGCCAGCACGCTGATCGACCCGGTGCCGATGAACTTGAACGTCTGCACCGCGCTGGGCCAGAACCGCTCGACGATCGAGAAGAAGATCAGCAGCGAGGCGCCGTTGCCGAGGCCGCGTTCCGTGATCTGCTCGCCCAGCCACATCACGAACATCGCGCCCGTGGTGAGGATCCAAGCCATCTCGAACTTGAAGCTGAAGCCCGGCGAGACGACCGCGCCCTGCACCGACTCGGTGAACAGCGCGAAGCCCCACGCCTGCACCAGCGCCAGCGCCACCGTGGCGTAGCGCGTGTACTGGGTGATCTTCTTCCGGCCTTCTTCGTCCTTTTGCATCTTCTCGACCGTCGGGATCACCGCGCCGGCGATCTGCGCGAAGATGGAGGCCGAGATGTACGGCATGATGCCAAGGGCGAAGATGGTCGCCTTGGAGAGGTTCCCGCCCACGAACAGGTCGTAGAGGCCGAGGAACCCGCCCCCCTGCTGATTCTGGAAGAAGTCCATCATCGCCACCACGTCAACGCCTGGGGCGGTGACGTGGCTGCCCACCCGGTAAATCACCAGGCAGAGGAACGTGAAGAGGATCTTCTCCCAGAGCTCCGGCGTACGATAGATGTTCGTAAGCGTAGCCGCGGGATTTGCCTGCGCCATTAGTCCTCGACCTTGCCGCCGGCGGCTTCGATTTTGGCCTTCGCCGCGGCGCTCACCTTGAGGCCGCGCACCGTCACCGCGCCCGTCAGCTCACCATTGGCGAGCACCTTCCCCGGACGTCCCTTCTGGGTGAGCCCGGCGGCGACGAGCGCCTCCTGCGTGACCTCACCGCTGAGCGCGGCGATGTCATCGAGCCCGATGACCGTGTACGAGACACGGAACGGATTGGTGAAACCGCGCTTCGGAATACGGCGCGTCATCGGCATCTGGCCGCCTTCGAAATGCGGCTTGCCGCCGCCCGGGCCGTGGTGGCCCGAACGCGCCTTGATGCCCTTATGACCCTTGCCCGACGTCTTGCCCTTGCCCGAGCCGGGGCCGCGGCCAAGGCGCTTGCGGTCGCGATGCGACCCCGGCGCCGGCGCCAGATTGCTGAGGGAGATCTTCTCGGTAGCCATCTATTACTCCTGCACCGGCGTCACTTCAACGAGGTGACGCACGCGCTTGATCTGGCCGCGCAACGACGGCGAGTCCTGGTGCACCACCACGTCCTGGTGGTGGCGGAGGCCGAGCGCCTCCAGCGTCAGCCGCATGACCTTGGGCTGGCCGGAGCCGCTACGCACCTGCTTGACCTGCACCTTTCCGCTCGTGAGCGTGTTCGGCGCAGTCTTCTTGGGCCCCCGACCGGGGTGCCAGACGAATGTCCGTGGCATTAGACGGCCTCCTTCACCTTCGCGCGCGACTTGTAGCCCAGCGACGATGCCTCGACGCCACGCTCACGCGCGATCTGCTCCACCGTCGTCAGCGACGACAGCCCGTCGAGGGCCGCGCGCACGAGGTTGAACGGATTCGTGGATCCCAGCGACTTCGTGAGGATGTCGGTAATGCCGACGCATTCCATGACGGCGCGGACCGCACCACCGGCGATGACGCCCGAACCCGGCGCGGCCGGCTTCAGCATCACTTCGGAGGCGCCGTGCTTGCCGACGATCTCGTGCGGAATCGTGTGTCCCGTCATCGGGATCGCGACCATGCTGCGACGCGCGGACTCGACGGCCTTGCGCACCGCTTCCGAGACTTCGTTCGCCTTGCCGCTGGCGATGCCCACCTTCCCCTGCCCGTCGCCGACGGCGACCAGCGCGTTGAAGCTGAAGCGACGACCGCCCTTCACGACCTTGGCGACGCGATTGATCGCGACCACGTTCTCGACCAGATCGGAGCCTTCACGCTCCTCTCCCGGTCCGCCGCGTCCGCCGCCGCGTCCGTCACGGGCGCCGCCGGAGCCGCCATC
>JARIEY010000177.1 GCA_031127085.1 Gemmatimonadota bacterium
GTCTACCCGACCCGGCCGGGCCAGGCGTTCTACACGATGTACCGCGGGCAGCACCAGCGCCTGCCCAACGGCAACCTGCTGCTGTCGGAATCGATGGCCGGCCGGGTGATCGAGGTCACCGCGCAGGGCGACATCGTCTGGGAGCTGATCAACCGGTACGACGAACAGGACATCGCCTCGGTCAATGACGCGATCCGGTATCCAGACGGCTACCTGACCGTCACTGACTGGAGCTGCTCGAAGTGAGTCTCGGGGCGTCTGAACGAGGCCGGGGCACCGGCATCGACGCAAGCCGCGAAGCGCGCGCCGAGCTGTGGCTGGCCGCCGCGGTGGGCCTGGTGCCCCTGCTGTACCTGGCCACGGACCACTCATGGGCACCGGTCGTGTGGCACTACTCGTGGTCGCTGCTGGCGGCGATCGCCGTGTACGGCGCGCTCTACGCCGCCGCCCTGTCGACCTATCGACTGTCGCTGCCTCCGCTGCTGGCGACGGTCCGGACCACCCTGGTTTCGGTGACCTTCGGCACCATCGCGGCCTTCCTCTTCGCCGAAGGCGTCCTGGCGCTGGTCGACGACCGGCCCTCGGTGACGACGCAGTCGCTGCGCGGCTATGCGCCGGATCCGGATACGGGCTACGTCTACATTCCGAACCACGAGCAACGTGTCGTGACGCTGGAATCGTCCACCCGCTGGCACTCGAACTCCATGGGCCTGCGGGCGGACCGGGAGTACGGCGAGAAGCCGCCGGGCACCTTCCGGATCCTCGCGCTCGGCGACTCCTTCACGGTGAACACCGCCGTCGAGGCGAACGAGACCTGGCCGGGCGTGCTGCAGCAGCGCTTCGCGCAGGCCAATGCCGCCACCAATGTCGAGGTGATCAATGCCGGTCACGCGGGTTATGGCACGCGGGATCTGGCTCGCTGGTACCGGAAGTACGGCGTGTCGCTGCGTCCGGATCTCGTGATCGTGGCGATGACGCCGAACGACATCACCGACAACGGCAGCGACCCGACGGGTGCCTTCACGGCCGTCGATGGGTACCTGGCCGTCAAGGGCGCCACGATGCGGGAACGACGCCTCTTCGAACATCGGCAACGGTGGTACAGCCTGCACGGCTGGCTCGACAGAAGCCGTGTCAAGGCGCTGATTTCGTCGGCGTCGTGGCAGGCGGACGAAGGCCCGGAACTGATGGGCTGCCGGGAGGAGCTCGACGCCGAAGACGCCCGCCTGCACGGGTTGACCGAGGAGTATCTGCTCGAGATCCAGGCCCTGGCAAAGAGCCAGAACGCGGCGATGGGACTGGTGCTCGTGACGTTTCGGGAGCAGCTCGGTCCGATGGCTCCCGGATACCGCGGCGAGGTGTTCGGACGCCGGTGGACCGATTTCGCGCGCCGGCATGACATCGCCGTGGTCGACACCTACCCGGCCCTGCGGGCCCATCCGGGCCAGCCGCCGATCTACTTCCGCTGGGATCTCCACTACACCGCAGAGGGATCGCGCGTGACGGGCGACCTCGCGTTCGACCTCGCGCGCCCGTTCGTTCGCGCGCCCGCCGCCGCGCCCACGGACCCGGACACCCAGACGGTGCGATGACGTTTCGGGAGGACATTCACGGCCTTCGCGGCATCGCCATCCTGCTCGTCGTCGCGTACCACGTTCACAGTCGGACATTCAGCGGCGGGTTCGTCGGCGTCGACATCTTCTTCGTGCTGTCGGGATTCCTGATCACCGGAATCCTGCTGCGCGAGTCCGCAGCCTCGGGCCGCATCAATCTGCTCGAGTTCTACGCCAGGCGGGCCCGGCGCCTGCTGCCGGCGTCGGCCGCGGTGTTCCTGGCGACGGTGGCCGTCGCCGCGATCGTCCTCTCACCGCTCGAGCAGTTGACGCTCTCGTCCGCGGGCGTGACGACAGCCCTGTACGTCAGCAATCTCTTCTTTCTGCGGGAGTCCACCGACTACCTGGCGTCGCCGCCTGAAGGCAATCCGTTCCTCCACACGTGGTCCCTGTCGGTCGAGGAGCAGTTCTACGTCGTCTGGCCGACGGTGATCTGGGTGGTCGTCGCGACATGGCGGCGACCGTCCGCCCGCATCGGTGCGATCGCGCTGCTCGCCGCCGCGTCGTTCGGACTCAACGTGTGGCTGACCGGCTTCGCCCAGCCGTGGGCGTTCTTCGGACCTGCAGCGCGGGTCTGGGAGTTCGGCGCCGGCGCGCTCGTGGCGATGTGGCCGCGCGAGGGCCGTCCCGTGCCCCCGACGTTCTGCGACGCCCTCGTCGGACTCGGACTGGCACTCATCGTGGCCTCGGCCACGTGGATGGGACGTGATACGACGTTCCCCGGCGTCGCCGCCGCCGTTCCCGTGGCCGGCACGGTGCTGATCCTGGCGTTCGGTCACCGGTCGACCGTCACCTCTCGCGCGCTCCGGCTTCGACCGCTGCAGTGGTTCGGCGACGTGTCGTACGTCTGGTATCTCTGGCACTGGCCGGTGATCGTGTTCGCCGACGCGCTGATTCCTGACCTGGGCCCCGCCGGCTTCGCGGCGACGGGCCTGGCATCGCTGGCGCTGTCAGCCGCCACACGGCGCGTGCTCGAAGACACCGTCCGCTTCTCACCGGCGCTGTCGCCGAAGCCGGCGCTGACACTCGCCCTGGCGCTGCTCGTCACGGCCACCGACACGGGTGCCGCCGCGCTGTGGAGAGTCGATGCGCGACGGGCCTCGACAACGCCAGAGCAGCTGCGGTTCAGCGCCGCTCGCGACGACAACCCCGTCCTCTACGCGGACGGCTGCCACCTGGACTACGAGCACGTGACATCGCCCGACTGCACGTTCGGCGAGGCCGACTCGACCGACACCATCGTGCTCTTCGGCGACTCGCACGCGGCCCACTGGTTTCCGGCGCTCGCCCGCGTGGCAGCCACGTCGCACCGGCGGTTGCTCTCGCTGACGAAGTCAGGGTGCCCCTCGGCGGACGTCGCCATCCGTGATCTGCGGATCGGCCGGCGATACACGGAGTGCGAGGCATGGCGGCAGGGCGCCATGGCACGCATCATCGCGGCGCGCCCGCGGTTCGTGGTGGTCACCAACGCCAGCGACTACGTGGCGCCTGGGGCCGTCGATGCAACGGACGTGGCCCTCGAGGGCACGCCAGATACCGCAGCGGACCGGCCGCTCGCGCGTACGTCGCACGACTGGGCGGCCGGGCTCCGGCGTACGCTCACCGAGTTGACATCGGCGGGTATCGACGTCGTCCTGCTGCGCGATTCGCCGAGACCGGGCTTCGACGTCCCGACGTGTCTGGCCAGACGGGCCTGGCGGCCGGCCCTGTTCGGCGCGGGCTGCCACTTCGACCAGGCGTCAGGCCTGCGACCCGACATCAGGCTGGCCGAAGACCGGGCGGCCGACGGTCTGGAGCGTGTGTCGCTCGTCGACCTTTCGACAACGATCTGCGGCGGACGGCCCTGCGACACCGAACGAGGCGACCTCGTTCTCTACCGCGACCATCACCACCTCACCAGCTCGTTCAGCGCCACGCTGGCCCCGGAACTGGCCAGCGCCCTGGCTCGAGCGGGGCACGAGTAGCGACAAGGGTCAGGCGGGGCGGAGACGCCGCCGCCAGAGGAAGAGGCCTGCGGCCATCACCAGCCCGGCCCCGCCGGCGGCGGCGGCGAGCCTCCGCCGGCTCCAGCGTGGGCGGGGTTCGTCGATCGTGCCGCCTGCCGCCTCGTAGGCACGACGCACGTGCGTGGGCTCGTTTCGCACCGAGACACCCGACCACTGCTCGTACATCGGAATGTCGACGGCCTGCATGACCTGCTCGTACGACATGCCACGCGCGACCATGGCGGCGACCTGCGTCCGGAGTTCGCGCAGGTACTGGTGGGACTTGTCCAGGAGTTCGGGGCCAGCGAGCGACTTGTGGCCCGGCACGACCTGCCTGGCGCCGAGCATGCGCAGGCGCTCGAGGACCGCGATCCAGCCGGGAAGGTCGGCGCTGGCCAGGTTGTGCTGACCGTTCGTGCTGAGATCGCCGGCGAAGAGGACGCGCGGCCCGGGCAGCCAACCCACGAGATCACCCGTCGTGTGCCCTGGGCCGAAGTGCATCAGCTCGAGACGCTGTACGCCGTCGTCAATCACCCAGGTTTCACGAAGATAGCGCGTCGGCTTCGCATACGTCAGACCCCGGTAGTCGTCCGGCCTCGCGGCGACCTTCTTTGCGAAGTCGGCCGGCACCCAGTTCTCGAACTCCGGCCTGGCGGCCTCGGAGACGACGACTTCGGCACCGGCGGCGGCGAACATCGCAGCGCCAGCCGAGTGGTCCGGGTGGAAGTGACTGTTGATGACGTAGCGGACGGGCTTGCCGATCCGTGACTGGATTTCGGCCAGCAGGTTTCTGGCTTCGACGACGCTGCCAGGATCGAAAACGACGACGTAGCTGTCGAAAACGACGAACTCCTGATTGGCGGCCGGATCCAGGTTTCGGGTGAAGACGCCGGGCGCGATCTCGACAGCCGGTCCACCCGCAGCGTCCGACCCGGCTGGCGCCAGCGCGAGAGCGCACCAGGCAACGGCCAGGCACAACCGACTCGAACGGAGCACTCCGATCACGGATCGATCATAACGGAGCCGGCGCGACGGCGGCTGGTGCGATTCAGTGCAACCGTGCGACCCGGTGGGTGGGCCCGCGCTGCACGCGCTCCCTGATCACCGGCTCCAGCAGGTCTGCCGCCAGTTCGTGGCCGGCTGCGGTCCAATGGCCGTCACACGACAGGAACAGGCGTTCGAACACGTCGGCACGCTGGGCCACGCGCTGCCGAAAGCCCGGGACCGTCGACACGAGCTGCACGCCCTGGCGGTGCGCAATGGCCTCCAGTCGGTTCCCAGGTCCGCTGACATCGATCTGTTCCTCTTTGTCGATCAGCTGCCCGAGCAACTGCGTGGGCATCACCTCGATGGGTGAGGCCACGCCAGCGATGACGAACTCAGCCTGTCCGCGGACGGCCTCGCGATGCACCGCCGCCACGAGCGCCTCGGTCACGCTCCATGCATGGCCCCAGTCGGCCCACGGCTCCAGCTCGAACACTCCGATCTGGCGCCGCCACCGGTCCGGCCAGTTCCAGATCGTGCCGTCGGTGCTGGTCGGCGCCGGGTTCCGGTTCTGCTGCGGCACCACGTTGACGATGCCCAGACCGTAGAGCACCCTGTGCGTCAGCGGAATGGCCACGAGCGCATCCCGCGTCAGCGGGTAGATGCGCAGCGGGGCCACCGCGCGGCGCACCAGCTGCACGGCTGCGGGCGTGTTGTCGCGGAACGGTAGTTCGACGAGCTGGCCAGCCTGGAGTTCGAAGTACGGCTTCGGGTCGGTGTTGGTGTTGGACCGCAGCATCCGGTCGTTCTCGGCCACGTCGTTCTGGGCATAGAAGGCCAGTACGACGAGGTCGGGCTGCAGGGCCAGGCCGTATTCACGGAGCGCAATCAGCTGCTGATCGGTGCCGAAGGACGGCACACCGAAGTTCACGACCTCGACCCGACGTCCCCTGGCCGCTCCGCCGAGCCGGCGCTCCAGGAGGCGCGCCAGGGTCTCGCCGTCGTTCACCTGCAGCCCGGCCATGAAGGAATCGCCCAGCACCAGAATGCGGTAGACGTCGTCCGGCTTGGGTGTGGCGACGTCTGGGCTGCGCCAGCCAGCCGCGCCGATCGTGACATCGGCACTGTAGCAGGTGCTCTGGCTCAGGCCTGACTTCGACTCGATGAACCGCACGCCGAGCACGGGATCGGGTCGAAGGAACTGGTCGCTTCCGACGCGTGCGATGCGAACGCCGACCTCGACGGCCAGCAACGCAAAGACACAGCTGACGACCGTGAGACCCAGACCCAGCACCACGCGGGCGCCCTTCGACAGGCGCGGCGGGCTCGACGAAGACATCGGCTAAGCTTAGCCAAGGGGTGCAGAAAGGACCCAACCTGCGACTCATTCTGAGAATCAGTCCAGGGGAGCAGGCCGGCGTCGAAGCGAAAAGGCCGATAATGAGGCCGCGTGGGGCCTTCGATCGGACAGAGCCTGTCGGTCGGCGTGATCTGCACCGCCGGCGCGGCACACCTCTCCAGATGTCTCGCGGCCCTTCGAGGCCAGCGGAACGCGCCGCCGTTCGACGTCGTCGTGGTGTGCGACACAGAGCCGCCAGGGATGGCTGGCGTACGGCAGGCGTTCCCGGACGTCACCGTCGTCGACAGCGGCGGCGCGGGTCCGATGGGGCTGGTGTCGCGCGCGCTCAGCGCGTCGCGGGGCGACCTCGTGCTGCTGACGAAGGACCACTGCGTGCCCGGACCGGACTGGGTCCGCACGATGGTGAATGCGCAGGCGGCCGATCGCGCCGCCGTCGGGGGCCGGGTCGAGGCGCCTCCCGACGCATCCGCGACCGACTGGGCCTTCTACTTCGTCGACTTCCATTCGTATGCCGCACCCGTCGCGGAGGGACCGGCGGCCCGGCTGTCGGTGTGCAACGTCGCCTACAGGCGCGATCGACTCGAGGCGATCGGTGACGGGTGGCGTCACACGTTCGTGGAACGCGACGTCCACGACCGTCTGGCCGCGCGCTTCGGCAGCCTCTGGATGTGTGAGGCATCCGAGGTGACCCTCGCGCGCCCACTGACGCTGCGGCAGGCCATCGCCGAGCGCTACACCTACGGCCGGCTGTTCGGCTTCAGCCGGATGCAGTCGTGGGGTCGCGCGAAACGTACGGCGTACGCCGCGCT
>JARIEY010000178.1 GCA_031127085.1 Gemmatimonadota bacterium
GGAGGCGGCGCGCGTGGCCATCGAGCGGTGCATTCAGCGCGGCGAGCGGCTGGTCACGAGCGCCGAGGTCCTGCAGGAGATCCTGCATCGCTACGTTGCCATCAAACGCGCTGATGCCATTCCCGCCGCCCTCCAGGCCCTCGCTGGCGTGGTGGACGAGGTCTTCCCCGTGGAAGCGGTGGACGTGATGCAGGCGCGCGATGTGCTGCTCACCCGTCCGCAGATGAGTGCGCGCGACGCACTGCACGTGGCCGTGATGACGCGGCGCGGAGTGGAGCGAATCCTGAGTTTCGATGCCGGCTTCGACGTGGTGGCCGGGCTGGAGCGGCTCTCGTAATGGCCGCACGCGAGATCTTCGAGCTGCCCCGCACCATCGAGCCGGCGGACATCGACGAACTCGGCCACGTCAACAATGTCGTGTACCTGCGCTGGGTGCAGGACGTCGCCATCGCGCATTGGTCGACGGCGGCAACTCCGGAGCAGCAGGGCGAGGTCGCATGGGTCGCCGTCCGGCACGAGATCGACTACAAGCTGTCGGCACTACCGGGCGATGGAATCATCGCGCGCACCTGGGTGGGGACGGCTGATTCGCATCGGTTCGAGCGCCTGACGGAAATCGTGCGGGCGGCTGACGGCAAAGTGCTGGCGAAGGCGCGCACCGTCTGGTGCCCCATCAATCGCGCCACCGGCAAGCTCACGCGCGTCAGCGACGCGGTGCGGGCGCGGTTCTCCGTTCCCGAGTAAGCACGCCCGAAGCCGTCAACGGCCTAGCGCCAGTTCCCCATCACGATACGCGTGCAGTACGACATGCGCGGATTGTTAAAGATCAGACTCGCGATCGTCGACGTGCCCACCACGACGCGGGAGACGGGGTCCATCCGCCCGGCATTGCCGATGTCGACGGGGCGGTTTGGCGAGTCGAGCATCAAATCAAGGAGCGCACGCTCGCCGGGGAAGCGGGCCAATTCGCGCGATGCCTTGGCATAGGCGTCGCGCACGTCACGCCCGGGGCCAAGGACGAGTTCGCGAGGATTGGTGCAGGTGGACTGCGCCAGAAGGTTCAGGCTTTCCAGTCGTACGGCCCGTTGCAACGACGCGTTGTTGGCGTTGCTCAGCGCCATCTCCCGTGCCTCGGACGGTGACAGCAGCGAGGTGCGGCGCAGCCCCGGCGGCAGTTTCACTTCGCGGCCGGCGGCGACCACGTCGGCCAGCCGCGGGTCACGCGTGACACGGTAGAGATCCTCCAGGCCGCTCCGCCCGATGCCCACGATCACGCGCCCGATGAGCACGTCAATCAAGTTGGTGGCGTTGTCGATGAACACAAACCCGAAGCCGATCGTGCGCGTGAGCACGGCCTCGGCTTCCCGAACGTTGCCCGTGGCCAGGTAGTAGGCCGCCCGCGAGACACTCGCGTAGGCCAGCTCTTTGGAGCCCGCAAACGGCCAGATGGGCATGGCGTACGCGTGCGCTTCGGGCCTGAACGGCAGCTCGAAGCGTCCGCCAATTACGTCGACCGAGGGCGCCACGGCGATCTGGTCCACGGACTGCCAAATGGGGGCCTCGGCGATCATCCGCAGATAGGCGATATCGTCCGCAGAGATCCCGGCGGCGGCGATGCCGAGGATCTTCTCCGGGCGTGGGCCGTTCCAACTGCCGCCGCGCGGCCCGCCGAGCGCTTCGGGGACCGTCGCGTCTTCCCAGGGGCGCGTGGGGCGCGACGCGACGGGGCGAAGCGGGAAAGGCTCGGACTCACGGCGCTGCGGAGAGAGTGCGGCGAGCAGCTCGCCAGCTCGCATCGGCGAAATGGCGGGATTCTTGGGCGCGGCCAGGCGGCGGGCTTGCTCTGCCTCGCGCAACTTGACCATGGAGTTGTTGTGAATGGGTGCCATGTTGGCGCTGACCCACTGCCGGCTGACCGACAGCGTCATACCGATGGGGACCAGGGCGATGATCGCGGCGCTAATGACCAGGTCGCGCAGCGCGCGCACCGCGCGGCGCTTCCAGCGCGCGGCCGATGTTTCGGCGGCGCCGGGTTGGGGCGGTGCGGCGTAGCCGGCTCCAGTTGCCGTCTCTCCGACGGGCACAGGCATCTGCCCCTCACGGGGCGCGCCAAACCACGCGCCGTCCTGATGTTCGCGTTCGCGTACGCGCTCTCGCTCCCCGACGCGCTGTTCTGTCATTCCGTTAGACCGGTGTCGGGTGGGCGGACCGTGGACGTTCGAGCACGGCGTCGGACTCGTCGCGCGCCTCGATGAGCCGGCGCACGTCGTCGGAGAGCGCGCGTGCCACGCCAATGTGTGTCGTCAACGATTCGAGCGAGCTCTGCCCCGCGTGCAGTCGCAGCAAGTTCAGGCGAATGGTCTCCAGGGCGCCAACCGCGTCACGCAGCCGAGCCAGCACCTGATCGCGTTCGCTGTTGATCGCGAGGCGGGCCGGACTGGGCGCACCGGCCGCCGTCGCGCCGCCCTGCAGCGCTTCCGAGAGCGCATCGCCACGTGCGCGCAGCGCCTGCGCATCGTGCTGCAACCGCTGCAGCAGCGCCGGCAACTCCTTGAGTGTGCGACGGGTGACACGTGGCAATTGCTCGTACAGTTGTTCGGCGGCCATCCCAAGCGACAGCTCGGTCGCGCGATGCGTGACCGCCGAGACGACGGGCGTGCCACGACGGAATCGCCGGGCCACAGCGAAGACGGCGCGCCCGATGCGCCCGTTCCAGAGGGAGGCCCAGAAGCGGGTGTCGACGTCATCGTGCAGCCGCCGCAGCGCCGAGTCGATGCTGAACCCCGCAGCGCTCACCACGCCGGCGGCCACGAGCGTGGGCACCACCAACTCGGCCGTTGCGCGCCCCGCGCCGCTGAGCAGCGTGTAGAGCGTGGGCGGCACGGAAACCGCGAGAAACGTGGCGGCCAGCCGGCCGACCGCGCGCGCGGCGCGGGCGACGCGCCGATACGACGCCCCGCCGCCCAGTGCCCATTCCTCGCGGGCTGTTTCGAGTGCCGCGTCGAAGGCGCGGCGGAGATCGACCCGGTCGAAGCCCTGCTCCAGGACGCCGCGCGCCGCATTCACCAAGAAGGCGAACTGCAAGGCGATGGGACCGCCGAAGAAGAGCGTGAAAGCGGCCGCATTTCCGGCGTAGTACGACAGCGGCAGACAGAGCACGCTGATCGCGGCGAACGTAATGACGGTCTGACCGTCGCTCGTGCGCCCACCGCGCTTGACGAAACCGCGCAGCGCCGCCGGGACTTCGCGCTTCTGCTCAATGGCAACGCCCAGCTGTTCGGCGACCGCGAGCGCGCTGGCGGGGCGTTGCGCCGGATCCTTGGCGAGGCATCGGTCCACGACGTGCGCCAGCCGACGCGGAATGGCGAGGCCGAGGGACTGGAGCGGCGGGGGCGCCTCGTGCACATGCCGGGCGAGGATATCCGCGGCGGTGGCGCCTTCGAACGGAATCCGTCCGGAGAGCGCGTAATACGCGGTGACGCCAAACGAGTAGATGTCGCTGCGCGCGTCGGTCGCGTAGCCCAGCGCCTGCTCGGGGCTCATGAACGCCGGCGTCCCCTGCCCGCTGGCTGCTGCGTCGGCGCCGGCGATGGCGGCGATGCCGAAGTCGGCCACCAGGGCGCGCCCGGTGGCGCGGTCGATCAGGATGTTGTCGGGCTTCACGTCGCGGTGCACGACCCCCTGCCCGTGTGCGTACTCGAGGGCGAACGCCACCTCGCGCAGCAGCCGCGCGCCGTCGGACGCCGAGAGTGGGCCGCGGGTCCGCACGCGCTCCGCCAGCGTGACGCCCTCTACGAGCGCCATCACGAAATACGTAAAGCCGCCTGTTTCGTCGACGGCGTGAATGGGGACGATGTGCGGGTGCGTGAGGCGCGCGGCGAGCCGCGCCTCGTCGATGAAGCGCGCGCGCAGGTCATCGCGCGCGGCGAGGGTGGGCGGCAGCAGCTTGATGGCGACCATGCGATCCAGCTGCACTTCGCGCGCGAGGTAGACCACCCCCATGCCGCCGCGCCCGATCTCGCGATCGATGAAGTACCGCCCCGCCAGCGCCTGCTGGAGCGCGAGGAACAGGGGGTCGAGTGCGGGGGCGTCGCTCACTGGCCCAAGATACCCGCGGCGGACGGCGCGGGCGAGTGCGGCCGCGCCGTGCCTTGCTGAGCCTCGGCTCCGTCGCGCGCCGTCGACTGTTCGAACGCGTGGCCGACCCCGCGCGTTGCCGTGCCACGGCGCAGCCCGCATTTTCAGCGCACCCTGCCCCGCGCCCACTCCTGCAGCGAGCCCCCATGCCCCGTCGTGCGTCGATCGTCCTTCTCGCCTTCACCGCCCTTAGTGCTGCCGATGCGCAGCGCCGGCCCACCCCCGCGCCCGCTCGTGCCCCGTTCGACGTCGTCGAAGCCGGCATTCCGCAGCTTCAGGCGGCGCTCAGCGAGGGGCGCGTGACATCCCGCGAGCTCGTGCTGCTCTACCTGGCGCGCATTGCGACCTTCGAAGAGACCGTCAACGCTACGATGACCGTGAGCCGCACGGCCCTCGCCGAAGCGGATGCGCTCGATCGCGAACGCGCGCAGGGCAAGGTGCGGGGCCCGTTGCACGGTATTCCCGTGGCGCTCAAGGACAACATCCACACGACGAATATGCCGACGACGGGCGGCGCGCTCGCCTTCGCCGGCCTGGTGCCTCCGTACGAGGCGACGCTGACGCGTAACCTGCGGGAGGCTGGCGCCATCATCATCGCCAAGACGGTCCTCACGGAGCTCGCCAACTGGGTCGCCGGCAGCCCGACCCCAATGCCGTCGAACTACAGCGCGCTGGGCGGCTATGGCATGAACCCGTACGACGCGCGCCCTGATCCGCGCGCGGGGTCCAACGACGGGCGGCCCGCGCTCTTCACGGGCGGCTCGAGTTCAGGCATCGGCACGTCGGCGAGCTTCTGGGCGGCAAACGTTGGCACCGAAACCTCGGGGTCGATTCTCAGCCCGGCCAACCAGAACATGCTCGTGGGGATCAAGCCGACGGTGGGGCGCATCAGCCGGTGGGGGGTGATTCCAATCACCGCCGACCAGGACACGCCCGGGCCGATGGCGCGCACGGTCGAGGACGCCGCGATCATGCTGGGCGCGATTGAGAGCGCAGCGCCCGACGCCAACGACCCGGCGACCTCGGCCTGCACGCCGCCGGCGAACCGTGATTATCGCCCGCACCTCAAGCGCGACGCACTCAAGGGAGCGCGCATCGGCATCCCGCGCGCGTCGTTTTACGAGGGCGTGGCGGGCCCTGGCGGCCAGCGCCGGGGTGGCCTGAATCCGGAACAAGCCAAGGCAATGGCGGAGGCGATTGCCGCGCTCAAGCAGGAGGGCGCCATCATCGTGGATCCCGCCAACATCCCGAGCGTGGTCACCACCGACAGCGCCCGGAACTTCACCGCGTGGGGCGTGTGCGGCGGCATAGAGCAGCGGAAGGGGCAGGACGCCGGCTGCTCGAATGTGCTGAAGTACGGGATGAAGCGCGACTTCAATGCCTGGCTCGCAACGCTCGGCGGCGCGACACCCATCAAGACGCTCACCGACCTGCGCTACTTCAACCTCGCCAACGCGCCGCGCGGTGCCATCAAGTACGGCCAATCGCTGCTGGACATCTCCGACGAGATGGATGTGCTGGCGGACAAGGCGCGCTACGAGGCGGACCGCGCCAAGGACATCGACCTGGCCGGTACGCACGGCATCGCCGAAGTGGTGCGCGCGGAGCGACTGGACGCCCTGCTCTTTCCCGGCGCTGGCAGTGCCGGCATCGCCGCGCGCCCGGGCTATCCGACGGTGATCGTTCCGTTTGCGACGATTCCCAACGCGCCCACCGTCGCGTTCCCTCGCGGTTTCGACGCGAAGCCCAGTCCGTTCGGGGTGAGCTTTACGAGCGTGTCGTGCACGGAACCGCGGCTGATCGAGCTGGCGTACGCCTTTGAGCAGGCGACGAAGCGGCGAGTGCCGCCGCCGCTCAAGTAGGACGCATGGGACGAGCGATCACGGCGCCGAGCGCGGCGCCGTAATCGGCTATCGGGGCGGAGAAAGTCGCTTGCCGCCCCGGTACGCGAGGACGCCGTCGTTCACCGAGTGCATCAACAGGAGCGACTCCGGGTTGCCGTAGCGCTTCATCAGATCGAGCAGCACCGGTTCCTCGCCGCCCCACGGATAACCGAAGACGACGTCGAAGTCATCGAGCGCGCGGCCAATCTCCAGATACCCCGACGTGCCCTCGCCCATCGTGCCGGTGCGCACTTCGCCATCGACGCCGCGAAAGGTGTAGCCCGCGGGAAAAAAGCTGCCGCAGACGAAGCGCGCCTTCGAGTCGAAGCGGCGCGCCATCTCACGCGACGTCGCAACGAGCGAGAGGTCGAGCTCGATGCCGCACGCCTCGTACCCCAGCATGTCCGCCATAATGGTGATGACGCCGGAGGCCGAACCAAGTTCGATGAAGGACTGGCCGGGCGCGCGATGCGCGATGAGCGCGTCCTGCACCACCTCGTACTCCGAGGCGATGAACGAGTGGAAGCCGCGCTCGCGCACCGTGCGGTCGAAGTGTTCGAAGAACTCCCAGCCGGCGGCGCAGAGAGCACCGAGGCGCGCGCGCATGGCGTCGTCGAGTGGGGGCAGCGTGGCCGTAGAGACTCCCGTGGCGCGGCCCGCGGGGATCGCGGACCGGCGTAAGCTAACCGATCCCCCGACGCGATTCGAGCG
>JARIEY010000179.1 GCA_031127085.1 Gemmatimonadota bacterium
CCGCGAGGCGGACCTCCGGCGGGTTCGGGGGGCGCGCCGCGAGCCGGACCCCCGCGTCGCGCGCGACCACGAACCCGACGGCTCCCTGCGCGTCGGCCACCTCCTGCCAGCCGGTGGGGGTGGGGGCCGGGTCGGGCGGTTCCGCGCGGGCCGGGGTCGGCGCCGCCAGGAGCAACACGAGGGCGAGGCGCAACATGCCCACAGGGTATGCGTCGGCCGCGAAGGGGTCAAACCGCCACGACGACGGTCCCGCCCACGCCGCGATGCGCGGCCATGCCCGCCCGCGTCCAGCCCGGGCGCGGCGCATCGCCCCGATGGGGATGGGTCGGATACCCTCACCCATGCTCCTCGCCGTCGCCGCCGCGTTCGCCGCTCCGCTCGTCATCGGCCACCGTGGGGCGCCGGGCTACCTGCCGGATCACACGCTCGAAGGCTACACGCTCGCGGTCCGGCAGGGCGCCGACGCCATCGAACCCGACCTGGTCATCAGCCGCGACGGGGTGCTCGTGGCGCGGCACGAGAACGAGCTCGGCCACACCACCGACGTCGCGACGAAGTTCCCCGAGCGCAAGCGGGTGGCGACGATTGACGGCGAGCGCGTGGAGGGCTGGTTCACCGAGGACTTCACGCTCGCGGAGCTCAAGACGCTGCGGGCGGTGCAGCCGTGGCCCGACCGGCCGCACGACCACGACGGGCGGTACACGATCCCCACGTTCGGCGAAGTCCTGGCGTTGGCGGACAAGCTGGGCGCCGAGCGGGGCAAGCCGGTGGTCGTGGTGCCGGAGTGGAAACACCCGACCTACTTCCGGTCGCTCGGGCTCCCGCTGGAGCCGGCGTTCTTCGCCGAGCTCGAGCGCTGGGGCGGCCCGGCGGAGCAGGTGATCCTCCAGTGTTTCGAGCTCGCGCCGCTCGAGGCGATCGACACGGCGCGCTGGCCGGTCACCCGGCTCCTGCTCGTCGGCGCGCCGACCTCGCGGATTCCGCACGACGCTCGGACCTATGGTCAGGTGCTCGCCGACCTGCCCGCGTTGCGTCGTAAGGTTGAAGCGCTCGGTGTGCCCCGTGAGCTCGTCTACACCGTACTCGGCCCCACCCGGCTGGTGACCGATGCGCACGCCGCGGGGCTGCGCGTCATCGTGTGGACCTTCCGCAAGGAGCGGCCCGGTCCTCCCGGCGGCGGGGACGTCGTGGCCGAACTGCGCGCCTACTACGGACTCGGTGTGGACGGCGTTTTCGCCGACCAGCCCGACCTCGCGGTCGAGGCCACCCGAACCGTTCCTCGGGGGGGCGCCCCGTGACCGGCCGGAGGCGCGCGTCGTGCGGTGGGCGCCCCGGCGCCATCGCCAGCGTTGCCGGATGCCGGGCACCGGTTACCCTCGGCGCGACTGGAGCTTCGATGCGCTTGTTTCTCACCACCACCGTGTTTCTCCTCCTCGGCTGCGCGGGGCTGTTCGCCACGGAGGGGGCCACCCCCGGCGAGTGCAACGACGGTCAGGACAACGATGGCAATGGGCTGATGGACTGCCTGGACGCGGGGTGTGCCGAGGCCGACGCGTGCGCGGCCGAAGCCGACGCCGACACCGACACCGATTCGGACACCGACACCGACAGCGACACCGACGCCGACCTGGTGTTCGACGTCGACTGGGACTCCGACGGGGCCACGCTCCTGATCGAGGGCGGAAGCGGGCGGTACTCCCTCGGCTTTGCCGAGGTGGAAGCCAACGGATGGTACGGCGAGGACTGTGTGGACGGTCCCGGGCCGAACTCGGGGAGCTACGACTTCTGCCACGACTCGATGCAGGACGGCGGGCAGCTGGCGACGGTCTTCGACCCCCACGACGTCGTCGAGAACGAGACCACGCTGATCACCAGCACGATCGGAAATGTCGGAAAGATGGCCTACATCCTGATCAAGGACGACGAGAACTGCTGGGTCCTCAACGACGTCGACGGCTATTACGCCGACGAAGGGTTCGACTGCACCGAGCTGTGACTCAGCCCGGCTCGAGCGGCCGCGGCGAACGCGCCGCCACGAAGCTGGCGCTCCCGCCGAGCCCCAGGTGGGCGCCGAGCGTGTCCAGGCCGGTGAGCGCTTGCGCCACCGGGATGCCCACCGCCGCGTAGACCTGCTGGAAGCGGCTCGCGGTCTGCCGCGGGAGCTCGCCGCGTCGGGTCGGCGTGCCGGCGGCGTCGCGGGCGGCGTTGCGGTGGCGCAGGCGGCCCAGCGCGGGCATGAGCCGGTGGTCGTGCAGCGGCTGGAGCCACACGTTGAAGCTCTGGACGTCGAGCACGTCGAAGCCCGACGCCTCCAGGCGCGTGCGCATCTGCAGGCGCGTGGGGAGCCGCTCGTGGAAGTGGCCGACGCTGGCCTGGCGCGCGGCGAAGTCCGCGGCGTCGCGCCAGCGCTGGTAGCCGTCGAAGCTGCCCGCGATGTCCCGCACGGGCAGGTGGCACACCAGGCGCCCACCCGGGCGCAGAACCCGCGCGGCTTCGCGCAGCGCGGCGCCCATGTCGCTGACGTGTTCGAAGACGTCGAACGCCACGACCGCGGCGAACGCGCCGTCGCGGAACGGGAGCGCCTCGGCGGTGCCGAGCACCCAGCGGGTGCCCGCGCCGCGCGCGGCGGCGAGGCGGTTGTGCGCCTCCACCCACACCGGAGACACGTCGAGCCCGAAGCCGCGCACGCGGTGGTGCCGCTCGAGCCACGGCAGCACGCCCGAGCGGTGGCCGCCGATCTCGAGCACGGCGTCGTCCGGGTGCAGCTCCAGCGCCGACAACAACCCCCGCTGGTGCACCAGCGTGAGGTTGTGCGGGTGGTCGAAGTCGGTGAGCTCCCCGAGCTTCTCGTCGTAGATGCCGGCCTGTTGCTGCGCGTTGTCGTCGGCGCGGTCGGGGCGGAGGTCCCAGCCGCCGCCGAATGCGCGCCAGCGGCGCCCGGAGGGGGACACGAGGTCGGCGCCCTCGGCGGAGAGCGGCGCGCCGTCGACGGGGTCGCGGTACGGGTGCATCGTCACTGAAGGTATCCGAGCCCGCGCAGCCGCTCCTCGATCGCGCGATCGGTGGCGGCGTCGGACGCACGGGCCTGCCCCGTCCAGGCGGAGGCTTCGGTCCAGCGCGGGCGCAGCCCGTGGCCGGGGCGCACGATGTCGAAGAGGATGCGCCCGTCGACATCGTCGGGGATGGGCACGCCCATCAGCGCGAGGAGCGTGGGCGTGATGTCGTTGATCGAGGTGCCTTCGTGGTGGCCGGGCGCCACGTCGGGGCCCCACGCCAGGAAGAGCCCGTCGGGTTCGTGGTTGCCGCTGGCCCAGCCGCTCGGCTCGAAGACCGCGCTCGGGACCTCGCCTTCGCTGTAGTAGAACCACACGCTGTCGTCGTGTTCGGCCACCAGCACGTCGGCGGCGAGCTGCACGTTGGGGCCGTCGTACAGCTCCTCGCGCGTGCGGACCCCGCGGATCACCACGTTGCCCTCGGGGTCGCGCATCGCCAGCAGGCGCTCCTTCAGCCGCGCGACGAGCGCCGGCACGTCCGCCGGGTCGACGCTCCCCTGCCGCTCGCGGCCGCGCACGTTGAGCCGGATGGCGTTGGTGCCGTGGCAGAACGCGGTGGTGCGCTCCCAGTCGATCTCGGCCGCGAAGCGGGACAACGAGTCGCCCGCGCCGAGCAGCGTCTGCCCGCCGAAGCGCCGCGCCGTGTCGAGCAGCTTGCGCGTGTCGACGCCGGCCTTGTCGAGCACCCCGCGGACGCGCCGGAGCCGGTCGCGCTTCTCGCGGCCGCCTTCCTTGAACGCCAGGAAGCCCTCCTGGGCGAGCCAGGTGTTGAGGAAGACCTTGTAGCGGCACGGGCCGAAGCCGTGGTCGCTGATGAAGAAGACGTTGGCGCCCTCGGGGCGGCGGTCGACCATCTCGCCGATGCGGACGTCGAGGAGCCGGTAGATGTCGAGGATGCGCTCGCGGTAGGTGGCCGCCAACGCCGCGTCGAAGCGAGGGTGCCGGTCGTCGACGATGTGCCAGAGACAGTGCTGCATCCGGTCCATCTCGACCCACACGCAGCAGAAGAGGTCCCAGGGCTCGGATTCCATGAGGTGGCGGACGACCTTGCCGCGCTCCTCGATGAGGTGGCGGAGGCGCTCGAGGAACGGGAGCAGGTCGTCTTCGCGCTCGCAGAGGTGGGTGTCGATCCGGTAGTCGGGCGAGAGCCGGTCGAGCGTGGTGCGGAAGTCCGGCGGGTACAAAAACCCCGGCGTGTCCTTGCTCGGCGTGAGCATGTCGCCGATCGCCACGCCGTTGATCGGGCGGGCGGGGAAGGTGAGGGGAAGGTTGACCGTCGACACCCGCCGCCCGCGGGCCGACAACAGCTCGAAGATCGTGCGGCTCTGCACGTGCGTGGAGTCGATCGGGCGGTAGAGGTAGGTGCCCGGCACCGGCTCGGTCCAGTCGTAGACGCCGTGTTTTCCCGGGCCTTTTCCGGTCTGGTAGCTGGTCCACGCGGTGGCCGTCATCGGGGGCACCACGCTCCAGAGCGGGCCGGACGCGCCCTCGGCCTGCAGCGCGCCGAGGCGCGGCATCACGCCTTCGAGGATGAGGCGATCGAGCAGCTTCCAGGTGGCGCCGTCCAGACCGATGACCACTGCGCGGGCGGAAGGGGACAACTCGCGGACCTCCGAGGGGCTGCCTGTACCCCGCGCGGCCGACCGGCGCCCCCGCAGATCCGGTGCAGGGGACGCGGGCCGGCCCGCGGCTGCGTTAGCCATTAGGCTGACCCGACCGCTGGAGCCTGCTTGTCTTCGACCTCGAGCCGCCCGCACCGTCCCCGCCGCTCGATGCGGGACGACACCGGCGAGGCCAGCCTCAGCGAGATCCTTCACCTCCGCGACTACTGGCGCACCATCCGCAAGCGGTTGTGGACGTTGGTCACCGCGTTCTGCCTCATCGTCGGCAGCGTCACGGTGGTCACGCTGCTGACCCCGCCGGTGTACAAGGCCAGCGCGTCGCTCCAGATCAACGCCGAGTCGCGGGTGTACGGCGGGGACATCGAGGGCTGGGGGCAGAGCGGGTCGGGCCAGTACCTGACCGACCAGGAGTACTACACCACGCAGCACAAGAAGCTGCGCAGCCGCGTCCAGGCGCGCGCGGTGTACGACCGGCTGGGCCTCGCCGAGCACGAGTCGTACCGCGACCTCGAAAATCCGGTCGAAGCGCTGCTCGATCAGGTCGCCATCGAGCCGGTGCCGAAGTCGCGGTTGGTGTGGGTGTACTGCCGGGCGCGCACCGCGGAGCTCTCCGAGCGCATCTGCGCCGCGTGGACCGAGGTCTTCGTCGAGCGCAACCTCGAGGAGCTCAACCGCGGCATGCTCGACGGGCTGGCCTGGCTCAAGACCGAGACCGCCAAGTCCGAGTCCGAGTGGCGCGACGCGGAGGCCGAGCTCCTGGCGTTCCGGCGGGAGCACAACCAGATCGTGCTCGACACCGAAGAGAAGGGCCACGTCGCCAGCCAGCAGATCGAGCAGCTCGCGGCCGACCAGGCCAAGGCCGAGTCCGACCTCGCCACGCGCGAAGCGGAGTTCGCCACGCTGGAGGCCGAGCTCGCCGGGCAGAAGGACCCCATCGCCGTGGCCACGCTCATCTCGGCGATCTCGCTGGCCGAGTCGTACGAAGACGAGGTGCGCGAGCTCGACGGGCTGCGCACCACCCTCGGCGAGAAGCACCCCAAGGTCGTCGAGCAGCGCGGCAAGCTCGAGCGTGTCCAGGAGCAGATCAAGAGCAAGGCCGCCGGTGAGCTCGGGCGGCGGCGTGCGCTCCGCGACGGCGCCCGCCGGGCGGTCGAGGAGATGGAGGCGCGCATGACCTCCATCACCAGCGAAGCGCTGGCCGCCGACGGGCCGCAGGCCCAGTACAGCGTGCTGCGGCGCAAGGTCGAGGCCAAGCGCGACACCTACGAAAAGCTGCTCGGCGAACAGCAGGATCGTACGGTCACCGCGTCGCTCAAGGAGAACAACGTCTCCATCGTCGACCCGGCCGAGGCCGAAAAGACGCCGGTCGAGCCGAACTACGCGCGGAACATCGCCATCGCCATCGCGATGGGCCTGCTCACCGGCGTGTCGTTGGCGCTGTTCTTCGACTACATGGACACCACGATCAAGACCCGCGAAGAGGTCGAGGCGTTGGGGGTCGACTTCCTCGGGATCATCCCGAGCGTCCCCGGGCTCGCGGGCGAGGGCTGGGAGATGGCGCGCGAACGCTATCTCTACAGCTACAAGTATCCGAAGTCCGCGTTCGCCGAGTTCGTGCGCAACATCCGCACCACGGTCAACTTCAGCGCCCGCGCCGACGGGAAACCGCCCCGCCGGCTGCTCATCACGTCCGCCGGGCCGCGCGAAGGCAAGACGACCTCGAGCATCAACCTCGGGATCAGTTTCGCGGCCACGGGTCGGCGCGTCTGCCTGGTCGACGCCGACCTGCGTCGGCCGTCGCTGCACCACGCGTTCGGCATCGACAACGAGCACGGGTTCAGCACGTTCATCGACGGCAAGAGCACCGTGGAGCAGGTGGTGCAGCCCACCCCGCAGGAGGGGCTGTTCTTGTTGCCGTCCGGGCCGCGCCCGCCCAACCCGGCCGAGCTCCTGGGCTCCGAGGCCTGCCACCGCGCGCTCGACCGCCTCAACGAACAGTTCGACCTGGTGATCATCGACTCGCCGCCGGTCGTCGCGGT
>JARIEY010000013.1 GCA_031127085.1 Gemmatimonadota bacterium
ATGCCGGCCGCTCTACTGCGTGTCCGCGTTATCGGGAAGAATATGGGCGTCGACGAGGGCGAGCAACCCATCGGCCGCCTTGCCCCCACGACGAAGTTCGGCCAGCAGACGCTCGCGCAGCAGGGTCTCGACGGCGCTAGCGGTGTCCGCGTTCAGCGCCTCGCTCGCGGCGGCGGTGGCCGACGCGACGCTGATGGTTCGGATGAGGTGCTTCACCGCCGGCACCGAGCGCGGCGCCACACTGAGTTGGCGGATGCCCAAGCCGAGCAGCGCAAACGCCATCAGCGGCTGCGAGGCCATTTCGCCGCACACCGACACCTCAATGCCGGCCGCGGCGCCATCCGTCTGCGTGCGCGCGATGAGGCGCAGCACGGCGGGGTGCAGCGCGGTGAAGCGGCTCACGAGCTGGATGTTGCCGCGATCAACCGCCAACGTGTACTGCACCAGGTCATTGGTGCCGATCGAGAAGAACGACGTTTCGCGC
This sequence comes from Gemmatimonadota bacterium, assembly GCA_031127085.1. GTDB lineage: Bacteria > Gemmatimonadota > Gemmatimonadetes > Gemmatimonadales > Gemmatimonadaceae > PNKL01. The sequence goes on from JARIEY010000013.1 coordinate 485, forward strand.
GCGAGCGCGTCGGCGGTGATGACCGCGGCCGGCGTCTCGATCATCACCCCAAGCGGGATGTCGGTGCGATGCGCCGCGCCGCGCGCCGCAAGTTCCGCCGCAGCCTCGGCGAGCAGCACGCGCGTCTGCCGCACCTCATCCACCGAGACGATGAGCGGGAGCATGATCCGCAGGTCGCCGTGCATCGCGCTGCGCAGAAGGGCTCGCAACTGCACCTTGAAGAGCTCGGGCTCGTCGAGGCACATGCGGATGGCGCGCCAGCCGAGGAACGGGTTGGCTTCGTGCGGAAAGCCGCCCACCGGCAGCTTGTCGCCGCCAATGTCGTACGTGCGGATCACCACCGGGTGCGGGGCGAAGGCGCGCAGCACGCGGCTGTACGCTTCGTACTGTTCGTCCTCGTCGGGCATTGCGGCGCGGCCGACCACCAGGAACTCGGTGCGCATCAGCCCCACGCCCTCGGCGCCGCTCGTCGCGCCGGCGGCCGCCTCGTCCGGCATATCGACATTGGCGCGCAGCGTGATGCGCACGCCATCGAGCGTGACCGCTTCGGCTCCCGCATAGCGCTGCAACTCGCGCGCTTCCTCCTGCTCCACCCGCGCGCGCTGCCGGTACTCGGCAATGCGCTCCGGGGTAGGCTCGAGGATCAGCAGACCGTGCGTCCCGTCGATGATCGCGGTGGACCCCGCCTCCATCCGCGCGGTGGCGTCGCGCAGGCCAACGACGGCCGGCAGGCCGAGCGATCGCGCCAGAATAGCGACGTGCGACGTGCCCGTCCCCGCGTCGGTGGCAATGGCGGCGATCGCCTCACGATCGAACTGCACGGTGAGCGACGGCGTGAGATCGTGCGTGACCAGAATCGCGTTGCTTCCCTTGGGCAGGTCGACCGGATCGCGGTCGGGGAGCCCGAGGAGCAGTGAGAGGACGCGGATCTGCACGTCGAGCAGGTCGCTCACCCGCTCGCGCATCAGCGCGTTGGTGGAGCGCGCAAAGTGCTCGCGCCACTCGAGGAGGACGAGATCAAACGCCTTCTCGGCGGCGAATCCCTGCCGGATCAGCGTCTCGACGCTCATCCGCAGATCGGCGTCATCGCAGATGGAAATCTGCACGTCGAAGATCGCCGCTTCCTCGGCGCCGGCGTGTTCCTCGACGCGGTCGCGCACGGTGCGCAACCGTTCGACCGCCTGGTCGCAGGCCGCGTGCAGGCGCGCCACCTCGGCGTCGGTCTCCTCGGGCTCCACCATCCGCGGCGTCACCTCCGGCACTTCCCAGCGCAGCAGGTGGACCGGGCCGATGACGATGCCGGGCGACGCGGCGACGCCGACGATGGCGACGCTCACGTCAGCTCTCGCCGAACTTGGAGTTCACGAGCGCGACCAGCGCATCGGCCGCGGCATCGGCGTCGTCGCCCGTGGCGCGAATCAGGATCGTCGCGCCGCACTCGGCCGCGAGCATCATCACGCCCATGATGCTCTTGCCGTTCACCTCGAGGTCATCGCGCACGATGGTGATCGCCGCCTTGAACCGGGCGGCGACCTTCACGATCTCCGCGGCGGGACGCGCGTGGATACCGTGAGCGTTCTTCACTTCCACCGACCGTTCCACCATCAGCGCAGTACCGAGTAAAGGAAAAACCCCACGAGGAGCAGCACGCCAACCCGCCAGCCGTCGATGCGGCCCTGCCAGCGCGCCAGCGCCGCGGCCAGGCCCGCTGCCAGGGCGAGTTCCAGGCCGATCGAATACGAATGCCCCAAGCGAACGCGCTGGAGCACGAGCGGCAGCGCCAGCCCGGCGATGAGCGCCACGCCGCGCGCCACGTGCAATGGCCCTTGGCGCAAAACAGGGCTCCCGAGCGCCGCAGCGACCTTGAGCCCATCGCGATAGCCCGCCCGGAGCCCCCACGCGCGCAAGGCAACGTGTCCGACATTGAAAGTTCCCACAAACAACGCGACGACGCCAGTTGCCGAGAGCCCCAAACCGAACGCCAGCAGCGCCAGGACTGAGCAGAACGGCAGCCATCCCGCCCACACCAGCCGGTCGCCAGCAGCCCCCAGCGGCCCACAGCAGGCGGTGCGGAACCGTTCGATGCGGACCGGGTCTTCCCCGTCCAGTTCGGCACGCACCAGCGCACCCACGGCGAGCGCGGCGAGGTACGGATGCGCGTTGAAATAGCGGCTGTGGCGTGCCAAGGCGGCCTGGTATGCCGGCCCGGCTCGTCCCCCCGGGAGCAGCCGCAAGGCGGGCTCGGCGGCGAAGGCGATGCCGTTGCCGATCATCACTTCGTAGTTGTAGCTCCCTTGCACGGCAAAGAGCCGCACGAAGACGCGCAGCCAGGTGCCCAGGGGAAGCGTCGGCGCCGCGCTCATCGGAACGCCGCCAGCATCGTGCCGCCTGCCAGGCCGGCGAGCAGCCACCACTGATACCCCTTGGTGGTGTGCACCACTTTCCAGATCGCGCCACCGGCTACACCGACCGCGATGGCTCCGGTCAGGCCGACCGCGGCCGGGCCGGTGCTGCCGTGCAACCAGGAGGAGAGCAGATCCCGTGCCGGCAGCAACGCAAGGACGAAGATGGCTGTGACTGCCCCGGCACGGCCAAAGTCGACGATGATCCCCGTCCACTGCACGGCGACCACCGCCGCCGAGTCGCCCGCCACCAGCTCATCGCGGTACCGTCCAGCCACCGACAGGTTGAACTTGCGGAGCCAGACCAGCGTCTGCCCGCCGACGAAGGCGCAGCCCAGTCCAGCGAGCACCGCAATAGGGACCAGATGCGGGCCGGACGATGCCGCGTCCGGACTCAGGGAGGCGAGTGCACCGGCGGCGACCGATGCCGGCCCCCATTCGGGATAGCGCGACGCACCGAAGGGCATCGTCTCGAGTGCAAAGCACTCCAGCAACACCCCGACGAGCAGCCCGGACGCCACGTCGCCGCATAGCGCGCCGGCCAGCGTCGCCGCCACCAGCGGCCGCGAAAGCATCGCCTGCGGAAACGACACGAAATCCAGCCCGACGGCGGCGCCGAGCATCGTGAGCAGCGTCAGGGTGCCGACGCTGATGTTCATCCTCCGCTCCGCGAGAGCAGTTCGCGCAGCGGCACGGGCACCGTCCCCGGCACATCCTGCGCGGACACGTCGACGCCGCGCGATGCGATGGCGCGCAGATCGGCCTCCTCGGCCGGGTCGAGAAAGACGTAGCGCAGCTTGGGCGAGCGCCCCGCGCGGTGATGAAGGCCGCCGACGTTCACGCGCGGAATGGCCGCGCCCCCTTCGACAAGCGCGCGCATGGCCGCCGTGTCGCCGGTGAGCAGCAGGCCCGGCTCCTCACGCGCCGCATAGTCCGCGGCGTGCTCCAGCGCGCTAGCGACCGTCTCGAAGTGCACCGTCATCTCCGGCGGCACGCCCATACGATAGAGGTCCTGTTCCCAATCGCTGGCCGCGACCGCGTCGTCGACGAGGACGATGAAGCCTAGTGCCAAGGGCTGGCCCCACCCGACGACCACCTGGCCGTGCACCAGCCGGTCATCGATGCGATAGACCTCAATCGCCACGCGCGCCCTCCTCTGCCACGCACATCGCCGCCTGCCCCTTGGCCACCGCCATCTTCCACGTCTCAGGGCCGCCGGTGGCCGCCATCACGAAGGAGAGCAGCATTGGCAGGTTGGCGCCACAGACGACCGCCAGCCCCGGCTGCTCGCGGGCGATGCGACGCGCGGCGATGGTGCAACTGCCGGCCGGCAGGTCGGTGAACACGACCATTGCGCCGCTGGAGGTGACCGCCTGTCGAAGGGCGTCAGCCAGTTCGGCGCCGCCCAGCGTCGCGTTGCTGAACGGCATCAGGCGCGAAGCGGCGGCAGCGCCGGCCACCCGAGAGACGGCGCTCACCAGCCCTTCGGCCAGGTCGCCGTGCGCCGCCACGATGGCGCGGGGTCCCTCACTCATCGTCATCAAGCAGGTATTTGCTCAAATCGGTGGCCGTGCTGCGGCGCGCCATCTTGGACTTGAGCCGTTCGTTGAACGCGTGTGCGGCGTCCACCCCGGTGTACCGCAGCAGGTGGTTCATCGCGATGACTTCCGAGATAACGGTGATGTTTTTCCCGGGATTCAGCGGGACAGTGATCTTGGGCAGATCCACGCCAAGAATATTGACGGTCTGCCCGTCGAGTCCGGTCCGGTCGACCTGCAGCGTCTTGTCCCAGACGACCAGGTCGACAACCACCTCGATGCGCTTCTGCTGGCGGACGGAGTGAATGCCGAAAATGGCGCTGATGTCGATGAGGCCGACGCCGCGGATCTCCATGAAGTGGCGCTGCAACTCGTGGCCGCGCCCGATCACCACGTCAGCGCCCTTGCGGCGCGCCAGCACGAGATCGTCGGCCACCAGACGGTGTCCCCGCTCCACGAGATCGAGCACGCACTCCGACTTGCCGATCCCGCTCTCGCCGGTGAACAGCAGGCCGACACCGAAGACGTCGGCCAGCGACCCGTGCAGCGAGATGGCCGGCGAGAACTCGTTTTCGAGGAATGGCGTGATGATGCGGTAGAACTCGAGCGTCTTGAGCCCGGAGACGAGAATGGAGACGCCGGCGCGGCGCGCCTCATCCTCCATATCCTCCGGGAGCGACTGCCCCTTGGTGACCATCACGCACGGGATGGGATAGCTGAAGTACGTGCGCAGATTGTGGCGCCGCGTATCCGGGTCGAGCGAGGCGATGTAACTGATTTCGGTCTCGCCGAGCACCTGCACGCGCTGGTGCACGAAGCGGCCCGTGTACCCGGCGAGCACGAGGCCGGGGCCTGACGCGTCGGAAGTGGGAATCTCACGCGAGAGCCCGTCGGGGCTCCCGAGCACGGTGAGCCGCAGCGCGTCCCCCATGCGTTCGACGAGCCCGCGGACGGTCAGCGCCATTGCGCCCTCACGCCTTGGCCGGCACGTGCCGCTTGGGCGTGCGGCGCTCCTTCGACGCCTGACGCACCAGCTTGCCCAGCGCCTCAGTCAGCGCCGGCCCCCAATACCGCCCAACCGCCGACGCCACGAGACGCGTGCCGCGCGGCGCGGTGAAGACAATCTCCACACGGCGCTCCGGCCCATCCTCGGCGAACCGAACCGTTGCGCCTGTGGCGCGCGGAATACGCTCCGCCGCCTTCAGGACCGCCCGCTCGGCTTTCTTGAGCATGGACTCGGTCAGTGCAATGCCACGATGCGAAAAGGCCAGCTCCACGGCGTTACCCTCCGGTGGAAATCACTTGTTGAAGATGCGCCGCCGTTTCGTCGGCGGCACGGTCCCACGTGAATGATTCGGCAAAGCGGCGTCCCGCCGCGCCAAGACGCGCGACCAGCTCGGGCGACGCGCACAAGCGCTGCATGGCGGCCGCCATCGCCCCGATGTCGGCGTGCGGCACGAGAAACCCCGTCTCGCCGTCCCGGACCGACTCCCGAATGCCCGGCGAGTTGGAGGCGACGACCGGCGTTCCGCAGGCAGAGGCCTCGATGTTGGTGAGCCCCCACCCTTCCTTGGGCGATGCGAAGGCGGTGGCCCAGGCGCGCCGCAGCAGTGCCAGCTTCTCGGCTTCACTCACAAATCCAAGAAACCGCACGCGCGCGGTCAGGTCAAGCGAAGCCACCAGCGCCTCGAGCGCCGGGCGATAGTCGCCCTCACCGGCGATCTCGAGCACCGCGCGGGGATCGGCCACCTGCGCAAAGGCGCGAATGACCAGGTCCACACCCTTGTACTTCTTGAGTCGCCCGAGATACGCGAACACCGGCGTTGGCGAACGCTCCGCGGCGTTCGGCGTATAGTACGCGCACGAAGCACCCGGATAGATGACCCGCACGTGATCGCGCGGAATGCCGCGGGCGACGAGGTCGTCGGCCGTGCTCTCGCTGATCGCCTCGAACGGGGTGTCGCGATACACGAACGGAATCGGCCGCTCCGACAGCCAGACCGCGGCGGCCAGCGGCGCGGCGAGCTCCTGAAACGCGGTGCCGCCGAAGAGGTGCGGCACACACGCCACCACGCGGCGCGCGCCCCACAGCGGCGTATAGAGCGGCATCTTGTTGATGTCCTCGACGAGCACATCGAAGGACTGCGCCGCCAGATGCCGGCGGTAGTAGGCCAGGGCCGTCAGCGCGAAGGTCTGCCGGATGCCCGTGCGGTGCACCTGCATTCCTCCGAGCGTGGCACGCGGCGGCCCATCGGGCCAACCGCCGCACAGCATCGTGACCTCGTGTCCCTTGGCCGCCAACCGCTCGAAGATCTCGTGCAGATGGATCTCCGCACCGCCGGCGAGCGGATTCTCCTTATCCTGCCAGTTGACGACCAGAAGACGCACTAGAGCCGCCCCATCCGACGCGCGAGCGCATCGAGGACGCCGTTGACGAACCGCGCGCTTTGCGCGCTTCCGAACCGCTCGGCGAGTCGCACCGCTTCCTGCAGCACCACCCGCGGCGGCGTGCTCCCCTGTGACAGTTCGGCCGCCGCGAGGCGCAGCACGCAGCGCTCGATCGCTCCCAGGCGCTCGATGCGCCAGTTGGTGGTGACTTCCCCCAACTCGGCGTCGAGATCGGTGCCCTGCGCTTGCACGATGCGCAGCAGCGCATCGGCGAAGGCCCGTTCCTCTGGGGCGACGATCAGATCATCCCACAGGAGCTGTGCCACACGGTCGAGCGGCTGGTCATCGCGCAGGTCCCACGCGTACAGGGCCTGCAAGGCGCGTGCACGCCCGCGAGTCTCTAGGCGGGCCATCAGTCCTCCCCGTCGGATTCTTCGCCCGCGTCGAGCAGTCCGAAGAGGTCGGCCATCTGCATCGCGGCCATTGCCGCATCCCAACCCTTGTTGCCGTGCGCGCCGCCGGCGCGGGCCTGCGCCTGTTCCACGGTGTCCGTGGTGAGCAGGCCAAAGCCGATGGGGACGCCGTACTCGCCCTGCAACATCGAGAGGGCGCGCGCCGTCTCGCCTGCCACGAAGTCAAAATGGGGCGTCTCGCCGCGAATAACCGCCCCGCAGACGACGACGGCCTCGTAGCGCTCGCTCATCAGCACGCGGGCGACGGCCGGCGCCAGTTCCCACGCCCCCGGCACCCAGACGACGTCGACGTCGTCAGCGCGCGCGCCGTGACGCACCAGGCAGTCGAGCGCGCCGTCGACGAGCGCCTGCGTGACCGACTCATTGAACCGGCTGCCGACCACGACGAATCGCCGTCCGGCCCCGGTTGGGGTGCCCTCAAACTCAGCCATCACAGTGCCCGCAGGTGCCCGAGCTTGCGCACCTTGGTTTCGAGGTAGTTGGCGTTCTCGACCGTCGTGGGCGAGATGATGGGGACGCGTTCGCCGAGGCGAAGGCCGTACCCCTCGAGGCCGACGAGCTTTTTGGGATTGTTCGTGATTGGCCGAATGGACTGCAGCCCAAGGTCGAGCAGGATCTGCGCGCCAATGCCGTAGTTGCGAAGGTCCGGCGCGAAGCCGAGGCGTTCATTGGCTTCCACGGTGTCGGCGCCCAGATCCTGCAGCTCATACGCCTTCAGCTTGTTGAGCAGGCCAATGCCGCGCCCTTCCTGGTCGAGGTAGACAATCACACCTCGCCCCGCCTCGGACACCATGCGCATGGCCTCGTGCAACTGCCAGCGGCAGTCGCAGCGCAACGAATGGAAGGTGTCGCCCGTGAGGCACTTGGAGTGCATCCGGACGAGGACGTCCTCACCCTGCTCCACCTCGCCCATCACGAGCGCGACGTGTTCCCGATCGTCGACATCATTGCGATATCCGATGACCGTGAAGGCGCCGAACTCGGTGGGCAGACGCGCCTCGGCGACGCGATGGACCAGCCGTTCGGTGCGCAGCCGGTGCGCGACCACCTGCGCCACCGTGATGAACGTCAGCCCGTGCTGCTGGCAGAACTGCTCCAACTGCGGCCGCTTGGCCGTTGAGCCGTCGTCGGTCAGGATCTCGCAGATCACGCCGGCCGGCTGCAGCCCAGCCGCCTTCATCAGGTCGACTGCCGTCTCGGTGTGTCCCACACGCTCCAGCACGCCGCCGTCCCGCGCGCGCAACGGATGCACGTGGCCAGGGCGGCGGAAGTCGGTGGGGAGTGCGGCCGGATCGGCGCAGCGCCGGATCGTCGCCGCCTGATCTGAGGCGCTGATTCCCGTCGTGACCCCGTAGAAGCGCACCGCGTCGATGGTGACCGTGTAGGCCGTGCGCAGGGCGTCGGTGTTTTCGCTCCCCATCATCGGCAGGTCGAGCTGGGTCACGCGCTCGCCGCTGAGCGCCACGCAGATCATCCCCTTGGCCTGCATGAGGAAGTTCACTTTCTCCGGCGTCACGAACTCAGCGGCGAGAATCAGATCGCCTTCGTTCTCGCGATCTTCGTCGTCGGCAACGACGATAAACTTGCCGGCTTGCAGATCGGCGAGGGCCTGCTCAACAGTGGCGAAAGGCATCAGCGGGACGGTAGACGATGGGCGGCGGACGGCAGATGCGGCGCAGCCAGCTGCTGCACGTACTTGCCCACCAGGTCGGCTTCAATGTTGACGCGGTCACCGCGGCGCAAATCGCCGAGCATGGTGTGCCGCAGGGTGTATTCAATCAGCGAGATTTGCACGCCGTCAGCGAGCACGTCATTGATGGTGAGGCTCACGCCGTTCACCGCGATGGAGCCGTGCGGCACCATCAGCGGCATCCACTCCGCTGGAATGGCCAGATCGACCAGCCGCGCATCGTCCTTGGTGGCCACTCCGGTCACCTCGACACTGGCGTCAACGTGCCCGGCCACCAGATGCCCGCCCAGCCGATCGCCCAGCGCCATCGCCCGCTCCGTATTCACTCGACGTCCCTCCGCCCAGTCGCCGAGCGTCGTGCGCTCCAGCGTGGTCACGATGGCCGCCACCGTGAAGGTCCCCGCCCCCGCTTCGCGCACGGTCAGGCAGACCCCATCACAGGCGATGCTCTCGCCGTCCGTCAGCCCCTCGTAGACCGAGCGCAACACAAACTCGCGCCCCGCACTGGTGGGAGTGGCGCGGACGATCGTGGCGACGTCGGTGATGATTCCGGTGAACACTGGGTGGGGGAAGGGGAAGGGAGCAGGGTGTGGGAAGGGGAAGGGAGCAGGGTGTAGGAAGGGGAAGGGAGCAGGGTGTAGAAAGGGGATGGGGAAGTGAGGCGAAGCTGATTGAGAGATGCGATGTTACGACTTGATCAACGACTGGGAAACCAACGACTGCACGAACCTCAGGACGGCGAGGGTGCGGCGAGCACCGTCATCAGATCGGCGTCGAACTCGCGGCGCTCCACGACCTGCCAATGGGCCATGGCCTTGGTTGCCGCTGACGGGACGGCGGAGAAAGCGCCGAGCGCCCCCGCCCCGAGTAGAACCGGCGCCTGAAAGATAACCAGACGGTCGACCAGATTGGCCCCCAAGAGCGCGCCGGCGAGCACCGCGCCGCCCTCGACGAGGAGGTGCCGAACGCCGCGGTCGTGCAGCAGGCGGAGGGCCGTGGCAAGGTCGCGGGCCACGATCGGCTCTACGCCGCGCCGCGCGAGCTCGAGGGCGCCGGGAGCGCTGGCGTCGTCGGTCAGGATGGCGGCAGGGAGGCGCCGCGCCGTGCGCGCCAACTGGCTCGTGACCGGCAACCGCGCGTGCCGGTCGAATACCACGCGCAACGGGGCGACCCGCGGCTTCTTTACGCCGCGCACGGTCAGCGCCGGGTCATCGGCGAGGGCGGTGCCAATACCCACCGCGATGGCGTCGGCCGACGCGCGCAACCGATGCACGTGCCGACGCGCCGCTTCGCCCGTCAGCCACCCGCGTTCGCGGTCGGCGGCGGCGATCGCTCCATCCATCGACATCGCCAGCTTGAGCGTGACCCACGGACGCTCGGCCCCGCTCGCCCAGTGAAGGAACGGCGCGTTGAGCTCGCGCGCGGCGGCTGCCTCCAGTCCAAACTCCACCGAGATGCCGGCCGCACGCAGTCGCTCCGCGCCGTGCGCCTTGGCCGGATTGGGATCGGCAATTGACGCGACAACGCGCCGCACTCCCGCCGCAATGAGCGCCTCGGCGCAGGGCGGCTGCTTGCCGTGCCCATTGCAGGGTTCGAGCGTGCAGTACACGTCGGCGCCGCGCGCCCGATCGCCGGCCTGGGCAAGCGCCAGCGCCTCGGCATGCGGCTCGCCGAACCGCGGATGAAACCCTTCGCCCACGACGACGCCGTCACGGACGATAACGGCGCCGACCAAAGGGTTCGGCGCCGTCTGTCCCCACCCCCGCGCGGCCAGCGTGAGCGCGCGCTTCATCCACGCGCGCTCACGGCGGCTCGATTCCCGCCCCTGCATCAGAACTTCAGCCGCAGTCCGACCGTGAAGTAGGATCGCGAGGCGTCGGCGGCTTCAGCGAACGTATTCGTGAGCGACGCAACGCTCCCGCCGCTCTGCTGGCCATATTCGGCCGCCAGTCGCAGGAGGGGCAGATTGATTGAGGCGCCGACGAACATGTTCGTGCGGCTCAAAGACTGGCTGAGCGCAGTGTTCGCGAGGGCGTAGGTGGTCCCCGCCGCCGACACGCTCCCGGAGATCGACGTGCTGTTCTCGAGCTGGTCGCCGCCGAAGCCGCCGGTCAGTCCGAGAATCGCGAAGTTCTTGGCGGCCTGGATGCGCCACGACGTCGCTTTCACGTCCAGGTCGTTGAGCGCGAAGTTACCAGGCGCCGTCCCGACGCCGCTGGCCGTGGTGGCACCGTGGCCGGCGATGCTCGCCGTGGGGAGCTTGCGGTTCACGTACGTGAGCGCAACGGACGGCCAGAGAATCCCTTCCTCAATCGCGCCGACGCGCGCACCGAAGCCGAAGGCCGTCGAGCTCTCGACATTCAGGCTCACGCCGTCGCCGTCCACGTTCGGCAGATAGGTGATGCCGAACAGGGCGTCCACCGCGCCGACCTTGGTCACGCCGACATTGATTCCCTCGAACAGCCCCACGCCGATGTCAACCGTCGGCATCGGGATAAGCTGCGCGTTGTCCGCGAAGCGGGTCGACGTGGCACCGGTGGTTGAGAAGGAGATGTTGTCGGCCTTCGGAAACGTGCCCTGCACCGCAGAGGCGCGAATACCGATGGCGAAATGGCCGAAGCCGCCCAGCGTCGTGCCCTGCCCCGGCATCGCCGCACCGCCCGCGAGGGCGCCGCCGAGCTGTGGCATGAGGAACTGGTAAATGTCGCTCGCCTTCGTGCACAGATCGCGCGTCTGCACCGACGCGCCTCCGCACTGCGCCTGCACCGGCGCGGCTCCGGCGACCAGCGCCACCGCCACCGTCAGCATCGCGTTCCGAACTCGCATGGTCACTTGCCTCCCTTGAGGTTAACTCGCCCAGTTCCCGGGACCACACGTCCCAGTTCCCAACTCTCCACCCCTGCCGCCGCGGCGCTCGTGCGCACCGCCTGCGCTCCCTGCTCATCCGTGATCACGACCATCCCCACACCCATGTTGAACGCGCGGAACATCTCGTCGCGCGACACCCCGCCAGCCTCGGCGAGCACGCGGAAGACGTTGGGAACGTCCCACGACGTCGTGTCGACATCGGCATCGAGCGTTGCCGGCAACGACCGATCGAGATTCCCCGGCAGCCCACCTCCTGTAATGTGGGCCATGGCGTGGATAACGCCACGGACCGGCGCCAGCGCCTTCAGGTACGACTTATGCACGGCCAGCAGCACATCCGCGGTCGACCGCGTGTCGCCGGGGAACGTGTCCTCGGGCGAAAGCTTGAGCCGTTCCGAGACGATGCGCCGCGCCAGCGAGTAGCCGTTGGTGTGCAGTCCGCTCGAGGCAAGGCCGACGAGCACGTCGCCCGCGCGCACGCGATCGCGGGTAATGACCTCGTCTTCCTCTACCCAGCCAACGATGAAGCCGGCGAGATCGTAGTCGGGGGGCGTGTAGAGCCCCGGCATCTCCGCCGTCTCACCACCCACGAGCGAGCAGCCGTTCTCACGGCACCCGGCGGCAACGCCGGCCACCACGGCCTCGACCACCTCGGGGAGCAGCTTCCCAAACGCCACGTAGTCCAGAAAGAAGAGCGGCTCCGCCCCCTGCACCAGAATGTCGTTGACGCAGTGGTTCACCAGGCAATGGCCAATGGTGTGGTGGCGGCCGGCCTCGATGGCGAGCTTGATCTTGGTTCCCACGCCGTCGGCGCTCGACACCAGCAGCGGCGCCTTGGCGCCGGCCGGCACACGGAACATCCCGCCGAAGCCGCCGAACGCGCCGCGCGCGCCAGCGGTGAACGTGCTCTCCACCAGCGTTTTGATGCGGTGTTTGGATGACTCCGCGGCGTCGATGTCGACGCCGGCGCCCGCGTACGTCAGCCCGGCGTCACTCACGAGGGCATGCCCTGGTCAAAGGAGACGAGACGATGGAAGTCGGCCACGCGGCGGTCAATGTCGTCGCGCGTGACGCTCAGCAGGCGCGTGATGGAGAAAGCCTCCACCACAAACGATCCCATCGCCGATCCGATCACGACCGCGCGTCGCAGATTGGCCTCGCTGAGATCGTCGGTGCGCGCCAAATAGCCCATGAAGCCGCCGGCGAATGAGTCGCCTGCCCCGGTGGGATCGAACACCGCTTCCAGCGGATACGCCGGCGCGTAGAAGATCGAATCCTTGGTGAACATGAAAGCGCCATGCTCGCCCTTCTTGATCAGCACCGTCTTGGGCCCGCGGGCCAAAATCCAGCGCGCCGCCTGCACCAGATTGGCCTGCTCCGTCAGCTGGCGGGCCTCCCCGTCATTCAGCGTGATCAGGTCGACGTGCTTCAGCAGTTCCATCAGATCGCCGCGGCGCGACTCGATCCAGAAGTTCATCGTGTCGCACGCCACGAACTTGGGCTTGTCCACCTGCTCGAGGACCTGCAGCTGCAGCCGCGGATCGATATTGGCGAGGAAGACGTACCGCGCCGACTTGAACTGCTCGGGCAGCTTGGGGCGGAAGTGCGAGAAGACGCCGAGCCGCGTTTCCAGCGTTTCCGCCGAGTTGAGGTCGTGCCGATAGCGCCCGCGCCAACGGAACGATTCTCCTTCCGCCCGCTCGAGCCCGGCGAGATCAATGCCACGCGTGCGCAGCGCCTCGTCGAGCTTGTCCACCGGATAATCGCTGCCCACCACGCCAACGAGTTTCACCGACGTCTGGTGGCTGGCCGACGCCGAGAAATACGTCGCGGATCCCCCCAGCACCTCATCGGCCTTGCCGAAGGGCGTTTCCACTGAATCGAGGGCCACTGAGCCAACAACGAGAAGAGGCATTGTTTGGGGAAGGGAAAGGGAGCAGGGGGTGAGAAGGGGAAGCGAGCAGGGTGTGGGAAGAGGAAGAGAAAGATCGCCCCATCCCGACCGTGCGTACGCGCGGCTCTACATTCGTTCGGGCGCCGAGATGCCGAGGAGCAAGAGCCCGTTGGCCAGCGTCTGGCGCGCCGCTTTGGCGAGCGCGAGGCGGGCACGCAGTATGTGTTCGGGCTCGCCAAGGACGTGGTGCTTGTGGTACCAGAGATGCACCTGACGGGACGTCTCGAGCAGCCACGCCGCCACACGATGCGGCTCGAGCGACTCGGCCGCGCCGGCCACCAGACGCGGATAGTCGAGCAGTGACTTCACCAGTTCGCGTTCCGCCTCTTCCGACAGCGCGTCCCAGGCGACGCCGTCCGCGGTGACCGTCGCGGGGTCGATTTCGCCCACGCGGAAGATGCCGCTCAGCCGCGCGTGCGCCATCTGGATGTAGTAGACCGGATTCTCCTCGGACTGCGAACGCGCGAGATCGACATCGAAGACGAGTTGACTGTCGCCCTTGCGCATCAGGAAGAAATAGCGGACGGCGTCACGACCCACTTCGTCAATGAGGTCGCGCACGGTGACGTACGACCCGGCGCGCTTGGAGATCTTCACCTCTTCCCCGCCCCGCATCACCGTCACCATCTGGTGGAGTACGTAGTCCGGGTAGCCGACCGGTACGCCGATCTCCAGCGCCTGCAAACCGGCGCGCACCCGCGCCGTGGTGCCATGATGGTCGGCGCCCTGCACGTTGATGGCGCGCCGAAAGCCGCGCTGCCACTTGGTGACATGATACGCGACATCCGGCACGAAATACGTGTACGTGCCGTCGCGCTTGCGCATCACGCGATCCTTGTCGTCGCCAAAGTCGGTGGTGCGCAGCCAGAGCGCATCATCGAGTTCGAACGTGTGCCCGCCGCGTTGCAGCATGCCGACGGTCTCTTCCACACGACCGTCAGTGTAGAGCGACGATTCGAGATAATACACGTCGAACTTGACGCCAAACGCCTTGAGATCGAGGTCCTGCTCGGCGCGCAGCGCGGCGACGGCGAAGCGACGCATCGCATCAAAGAGCGCGGCGTCAACGGGGCGCTCCTGTGCAACAATGGACGCCGCGCCGGCGGCCAACGTGGCCGCGTCGGGCATTCCGTGCTCCGCCACGAACCGCTCGGCGATCTCCTTGATGTACTCGCCGTTGTAGCCGCCCTCGGGAATCGCCACCGCCACCCCGCCCCGCTGCGCCACGCGCACCCAGAGCGACTTGGCGAGATTCTCGATCTGCACGCCCGCATCGTTGTAGTAGAACTCGCGGGTGACGGCGTACCCTGCCCCCTCGAGCAGCGCGCTGATGGCGTCGCCGAGCGCGGCCTGACGCCCGTGGCCCACGTGCAGCGGCCCCGTGGGGTTGGCGGAGACGAACTCCACATTCACCGGCGCGCCCTGCCCAGCGGTCGTGCGGCCGTAGGCCGAGCCCAGCGTCAGGATATCCGCCAGGCCGCGCGCGTGGGCGCCCGCGCCGAGCCGGAAGTTGATGAAGCCCGGCCCTGCGATTTCCGTGGCGGACACGCCGGCCGCCGCCAAGTCGAGTTTGGCCACGAGCAACTCGGCGATCTCACGGGGCTTCTTGCCGAGCGGTTTAGCGAGCGTCAGAGCGACATTGCTGGCCCAATCGCCGTGCGCGGGGTCGCGGGGGCGCTCCAGGGCCGGGGCCACGCTGTCCGGCGCGCCGATCGCCAGGGCGGCGCGGGTGAGTTCCGCGCGCAGCAGTTCGTCGGGCGTCATTCGCTGCTCTTGGACGGCGCCGGAGCGAGCGCGGCCGCGGGCTTGGCCGCGGGCTTGGCCTCTGACTTCGGCGCATCGCTCTTGGGCGCATCGCTCGCACTCGCGCTCCCCTCGCTCTTCGCGTTGCTCGAGCTCGGAGCCGTCGACGACTTCTTGCCATCCTTGCCGTAGTCCGTGATGTAGAAGCCGGACCCCTTGAACAACAAGCCGCCACCGGCCGACACACGGCGCTCACCGCGCTCGCCGCAGGTGGGACAGGGCAGTTCCGACTTCGCGGCGCTCATCTTGAGGACAAACTCCTCGAAGTCGTGGCCGTTGGAGCAGCGGTACTCGTACGTGGGCATGGCGGGCGGGGGCTAAAGTGCGACAGCCAACCAATTTAGCACGACGATTGAGTATATGGAATCCGGATCAGGATCAATGGTCGCGATCGAGGACGGCGATTTGCGATTGTGGGGCACCCCGCGGCGCATCGCGCGTTGCCTAGTCGCGCCGATTTACCGTTCCCCCGTCCCGTCGATTCGCTGCTTCAGGCGTGCCAACGCGGTGTCCACACTGGTTGATGTCAATGTGTCGGCGATTCGCGCCAACTCCTCCGCTTCCTTCCACGCGAACTCCAGGTCGATCAGTTCACCGGCCAGCAGTTCTCGTTCCCTCTGTTCGTGCAGCGCCATCTCGAGGGCGATGCGCGCCGACGCGGGCAGGCCGCCGAGCGTGCCCTCGTCCTTCCACGACTCGCCCCGCAGCATTCGGCCTCCGTGCGACTCCAGCAGTGCGCGCGGCAGGTCTCCTCCCCCCCGCTCGACCACGCGCTCGAGCAGTGTCACGGCGAGCTTCTCATCCTGAAGGCGGCCCCCGGATCGATTGACTTTCGCCATCAGTTTGGGCAGAACGCGCGGCACATCCGCCCCCGCGTACCACGCCCGCTCGCGCCCAACCACCGGCACCCGCAGCAGCAGGCCGGCCTTCTCCACGTCGTAGACCACGCGTCCATGCCGAGCGTGTTGGGTCTCGATGCGGACCGCGCCGGCTCCCGGTGTCCGTGCCTCGACGAGCGCCCGAGGCGACGCGTCGCGCGGCTTCTCGGGCTCAACCGTGTCGGGGGTCGGCAGGGCGATGCGTGTGGCGCGCTCGTAGCCACGTTGCAGGAGTTGCCACATCCCGGTGAACGCGCCCACACTGATGCCCGCCGCCACGGCGCCTGTGTAAACGCTTCCGACGGCCACCAGCGCACCAGCCACGAGCCAGCGGTACTGGCGTCGCCGCTGCGCCAACTGCTCGCCAAACCGCCACGCGGCCATCTCCGGACGCAGCGCGTTGCCCACGCGTACGAGTTCCAATCCGTCCGCGAGGCCCGCGAGACCGATGTTGTCCGCACTCAGTCGCCGCCGCGTCGCTTCGAATAGCCGCTCACACTCCTCGATGGCCTCCCACCGCTCTTCGAGCGGCGACAGGTTCCAGCGCTTGCACGACGGGCAGATGACCCAAAAGCGACCGTTCGCCTCGTCGAACGCCAGCCGCTGTCCCACCGGGAAGTGCTCGATGCGCTCGTTGCGGCCGAGCGGCGCGTGGCAAAAAAGACAAGAGGAGTACACGGCGATTCAGAATCAAGAATCCGGATTACGATTGCGGACTACGACCTCGGATCTCGACCGGCGACGCGGGCACGGCCATCGCAAGTCGCGTTCCGCACTCGTCATCCACAGTCGCAATCCGGATTCCCAATCCTCCATCGTCACCGATACTTGCCCCACACCCGCTCCATCGTGTCGCTGATCTCGCCCACACTGGCACGGGCGCGCACGGCGTCGATGACGAGTGGCATCAGCGGCGTGCCTCCGGCGCGCACGGCGGACTCCAGCGTCTGCAGTGCCGCGGCCACCGTCGCCGCGTCGCGCGCGGTCTTGACCGCGGCGACCCGGGCACGCTGTTCTACTTCGAGCTGCGTGTAGTCCGGCGTGGGGATGACCGGCGGCGGCGCGCCGTCGCCGAACTTGTTGACGCCCACGACCACCGTCTTGCCGGACTCGACGCCTAGCTGGTACGCGTAGGCGCTCTGGCCAATTTCCTCCTGCATGAACCCGGCCTCGATCGCCTTGGCCGCGCCGCCAAGCGCCTCGACCTTCGCGAGGAGGTCGACCGCGCGTGCCTCGAGTTCGGACGTCAACGACTCGACGTAGTACGAACCCGCCAGCGGGTCGACGGTCTGCGCGACGCCGCTCTCGTAGCCCACGATCTGCTGCGTGCGCAGCGCGAGCGTTGCCGCCGCCGCCGTGGGAAGCGCGAGCGCTTCGTCGTACCCGTTGGTGTGCAGCGACTGCGTACCGCCGAGCGTCGCGGCCAGCGTCTGCACGGCGACCCGCACCACGTTGTTGAGCGGCTGCTGCGCCGTCAGCGTGACGCCGCCGGTCTGCGTGTGAAACCGCATGCGGCAGCTGGCATCGTTCGCCCCGAACCGGTCGCGCATTAGCCGCGCCCAAAGCCGGCGCGCCGCGCGGAACTTGGCGACCTCCTCAAAGAGGTCGTTGTGGCAGGCGAAGAAGAAGGAGAGCCGCGGCGCAAAGGCATCGACCGCAAGGCCGGCATCCACCGCAGCCTGCACGTACGCCAGGGCGTTCGCGAACGTGAACGCCACCTCCTGCACGGCCGTTGCCCCGGCCTCGCGCATGTGGTAGCCCGAGATCGAAATGGGGTTCCACTGCGGCACCTCTTCGGCGCAGAACCGGAACGTCTCGGCGATCAGCGCCAGCGACGGCTCCACCGGATACACGTAGGTGCCGCGCGCGACGTACTCCTTGAGGATGTCATTCTGAATGGTGCCGCTCAGCGCCGCGCGCGGCATGCCCCGCTCTTCGGCGACCACGATGTACATCGCCAGCAGCGTGGCGGCCGTGGCGTTGATCGTCATCGACGTGCTGATCCGATCGAGCGGCAGATCGGCCAGCAGCGCGTGCATGTCCTCCACCGTGTCGATGGCGACGCCCACGCGCCCGACCTCACCCATTGCGCGGGGGCTATCGCTGTCGATCCCCATCTGCGTGGGGAGGTCGAACGCCACGGAGAGCCCCGTCTGGCCGGCCTCGAGCAGCAACTTAAACCGCGCGTTCGTCTCGGCTGCCGTGCCGAACCCCGCATACTGGCGCATCGTCCAGAGTCGGCCCCGGTACATCGTCGGCTGCACGCCGCGCGTGAACGGGAACTGGCCCGGTTGGCCGAGCGCCTCGTGCGCGCCTTCAGGCAGGACGCCGGGACCGTACACCGGTGCGACCGGAATACCCGAGGGTGTGACGACCTCCGCCATCTAGCGCTCCGCCTGCAGCATCGCCGCCGCCGTTTCCACGTCAGCCTTGCTACCAAGGAAAAGCGGGGACCGCTGATGGAGTTCGGTGGGTACGACGTCCATCAGGCGCTGGCGCCCGTCACTGCAGGCACCGCCGGCCTGCTCTTGGATGAAAGCGAGCGGATTGCACTCGTACAGCAGCCGCAGCTTGCCATTGGGATTCTTGCTGTTGGCCGGGTACACGAAGATGCCGCCGCCCAGCAGGTTGCGATGGAAGTCGGCGACGAGCGACCCCACGTAGCGCACGTTCATGGGCTCACGCTGTGAGTCGAGCCCACGATACCGCCGCATCAGGGCGCGCACCGGCTCACTCCAGTACCGCTCGTACGAGTCGTTCACCGACAGGTACTTGCCCCGCTCCGGCGTGCGAATGTGCGGGTGGCTCAGCAGAAACTCGCCGATGGACGGATCGAGGGTGAACCCGTGCGCGCCGTGGCCGGTGGTGTAGACCATCATCGTGCTGGAGCCGTAGATGACATAGCCTGCCGCGACCTGCGTGAACCCGGGCTGGAGCATGTCCTCCACCGTCCCGTTCCCAGTCCCCGGGGTGATGCGACGCAGCACCGAGAAGATGGTGCCGACGGGCACGTTGACATCGATGTTGGACGAGCCGTCGAGCGGATCGAAGAGCAACACGTACTTCCCGCACCGGAACTGCGGCGGGATGGCGATGATCCCCTCCTCCTCCTCCGACGCCATCGCGCACAGGCGACCGCCGTGATCCATCGCCTTGGTGATGATCAGATTGGCGATCACATCGAGCTTCTGCTGGTGCTCCCCCTGCACGTTCTCCGAGCCGGCCGCGCCGAGGATGTCGATCAGCCCGGCGCGACGCACCTTGCTGCTGATCATCTTGGCGGCCACCGCGAGGTCGTACAGGATGCCCGACAGTTCCCCTGTGGCTTCCGGGAACTTGGCTTCCTGCTCGATGATGAAGCGGTCGATCGTGACGATCGAGGTGTCGGAGTGAAAAATCATAAGAGAAAGGGCAGAGAGACAACAGAAAAACTACAGAGAAACAACAGAGCACAACGGGCTGGGGGAAAGGTCGCCTCCGCCTACGGGAGGCGCCAGCGGACGCCGGCGGCCTGGATCGTCCAGCCAGCCCCATCGGTGGACGCCACCACGTGCCCCAACTGGTCGGTGCGCAGCACGGTCGCGCCACGTTCGCTGAGCCGGCGCATTACGTCCGGCGCGGGATGTCCGTACACGTTGCGCGCGGCGACCGACACGAGCGCGGCGCGCGGCGCCACGGCGTCGAGGAGCGCCTCGGATGTCCCGGTATGGCTGCCGTGGTGCGACACCTTGAGCAGGTCGGCCCGCAGCACCGCGGGCGCGCGCGCCAGCATCCACTGTTCCTCGGCGAGGTCCGCGTCGCCGGTGAGCAGCACGGTGGCCCCGCGGTATTCCACGCGCACCACGGCGCAGGCCGCGTTGGGGTTCGTTTGCGCCGCCGTCCAACTGGGATCGGGCGCCACGACGCGAAACCGCACGCCGTCGATGTCGATCACCTCACCCGCCTGCGCGCGGCGCCAGGCGACGCCATAGTCGCGCGCGGTGGTGAGGGCGCGGAGATAGGTCGCGGTTGCGCTCGCAAAGCCGGGTTCGAGCATCGCGGGCGGGCGCATTGCCTCCAGCACCGTCGCGGCGCCGCCCGCGTGGTCGGCGTCCGGATGCGTGACCACCAGCATTGCCAACGGCCCGCCGCGCGCGCGCAGGTACGGCACAATCGTGGTGCGACCGGCATCGCGCTTCTCGTCACCGCGCCCGGCATCGAACAGCACCCACCGCCCGCGCGGCGTGCGCACCGCGATCGCATCGCCCTGTCCGACGTCGATCATATGCACCTCCAACCGACCGCTGGCCGGGGCAGGTGCGAAGGCGGCGACCGCCGTGGCCGCGAGCGCGACCATCGCCGCGCGCTCCCAGAAGTGACTCACGCACGCAGTGAGAATGGCGACGCATGCCACTCCGAGCGCCACGGCGGAGGCGAGCGATGGCGCGGCATGCAGCGTGGCGCCGGGCAACGACGCCCCAGCGAGCGCCACGAGATCGAACGCGCGCACCAGAGGCACCGAGGCCGCGGCGACGAGCAACGCGGCGGCCGGCCACCAGGCGAGCGCCAGCCCGAGAAAGAGGGTCGGCTGCAGCAGCGCGATGATGGGACCGGCCGCAATGTTGGCGAACGGTGCCACCAGACTGACGCGCCCAAAATGCCAGGCGACCAGCGGCGCGGTCGCGAATGACGCAACCACACTGACCGTCAACTCACTGGCGATCGTGCGCCGCCACCCCTCGAGCGACGGCGGAAGCAGGCGCTCGGCGACCGCACGGCCCGCAATCAGGGCAGCGAAACCACTGACACTGAGCTGCCAGCCCAGGTCTACCGCGGTGCGCGGCTGGTAGAGCAGCGGCACTCCCCCGCCCCACGCCAGAGCCGCCCACGGTGACGTGTTGCGCTGCAACGCAAGCGACACCGCCTGTGCGGCGATCATCACGGCGCTGCGCACCGCGGGCGGCGGCGCCCCGATGACCAGTACGTACAGCAGGACGAGTGCGAGCCCGGCCCATCGCGCCGTTGCCGCTGGGAGGCGTGCCGCCTGCAGCAGCATGAGCATCGCGCCGGACACGATGGCAACGTGCAACCCGGATATGGAGAGCATATGCACGATGCCGGCGTCGGCATACCGGTCGCGCACCTCCGGATCGAGCTCTCGCGTGTCGGCGATGAGCAGCGCGCGCACGAGCCCGGCGTCCTCGCCAAAGTGGCGGTCGATGGCCGCGCCGGCCCGCGCGCGCCACGGAGCGAGCGCGGCGGGCGGCTCGTACCGCGCTCGGCATTTGAACGGCAGTCGCTCATGCGCCAGGCACGCGCGGTCGAGCCGCGCGGCGTTCGCGCCGACGCCAACGCCGAGCGCCGCGATCAGCAGCAGCGCACCCCACGACAGGCGTCGCATCGCCAGCAACGCCACTGCCCCAAGCCCCAGCGCACTGCCCAGCACCGCCGCCGACGCCACGGTGTCTGCGGAAAGTCCGGCGATCAGTGCCCCGGCGTAGACCGCGGCGGCCCAGGCGATAAGCGGGATGAAGCGCCCTCACGGTGCAGGTGCCCTATCCTGCCCTTGAGCGCCGCGCCCGCGTCACCGAAGTGTTGCCCGTATCACCGAAAACCCGCATCGGAGCCGACGGCGCGTCCAGTGTCCGGCGCGCCGCGACCTACCCCGCGGTGGGCAACGGCGCGCGCTCGCGCACGATCTGCCCAGTGAACGTCGACCCAGTGGTCCCGGTGAGCTCGACGTGGTAGTACTGACCGATCATCGCCTTGTCACCCGGAATCAGGACCGTTTTGAAGTCGCGCGAGCGCGCCTGCAGCAACTCACCCTTGCGCGCTTCCTTTTCCACCAGCACCTCGCACCGTTCGCCGACGCGGCGGAAGTTGCGGTCGCGGCTGATGCCCCGCACGGTCGACAGCAGTTCATCAAAACGGGCGTCCACCACGTCGTCCGGCACGGTCATCTCCGCCGGCAACCGCGTCGCGGGAGTGCCCTCGCGCGCCGAGAACTTGAACATGAAGGCATCGTCGAACCCGATCGCCTTCACCGCGCTGAGCGTCTCGTGGAAGTCCTCGTCCGTCTCGCCGGGGAAGCCGACGATGATGTCCGTCGTGAGCCCCAGGCCAGGAATGGCCGCGCGCAGCCGTGCCACGCAGTCGAAGTACTCCTCGCGCGTGTAGCGGCGCAGCATCCGTTTGAGTGTGCGGCTGCTCCCGCTCTGTATCGGCAGGTGCACGTGCTCACAGACCGGACCGACCTCGGCCATTGCGGCGATCACCCGATCGCTGAAGTCGTTGGGATGCGGGCTGGTGAAGCGCAGCCGGCGCAGCCCGGGGACGGCACCCACGGCGCGCAGCAGGTCCGCGAAGTCGCGCGCGCCGTCGTGGTAGGAGTTGACCGTCTGGCCAAGCAACACCACCTCGGTGAGCCCCTGCGCCACCACGGCGGACGTCTCGCGCACCACATCCTCGAGTTGGCGGCTTCGTTCGCTTCCGCGCGTGAACGGCACGATGCAATACGTGCAGCGGTAATCGCAGCCGCGTTGCACCGGGATCCAGGCCTTCACCCCGTCAAAGCGGCTAGCCTGTACGTCCTCGTAGTGCTCCTCAAGGTCGAAGTCGGTGGCGATCATCCGCTCGCCCTTTCGTGCCCCCTCAATAAGCGCGGGCAGCGCGCGATATCCGTCCGGCCCGATCACCAGAGAAACTCGCGAGTCGGTCTCGAGCAGCCGCGGACCGAGCCGCTGCGCCATACACCCCGTCACGCCCAGCACCGCCCCCGGCTTGAGGAAGCGACGCAGCTCGCCCAGCCGTCCGATCACCCGCGTCTCCGCGTGCTCGCGAATGGCGCACGTGTTCAGCAGCACGACGTCCGCCCCCTCGGGGCCGCTCACCGATTCGTAGCCCTCGGCGGCCAGCTTACCGAGCATCAACTCGGAATCGCTGACGTTCATTTGACAGCCGTAGGTTTCGATGAAGACAGAAGGCACGTGGGGACGATTGAAGATGGGGAATCCGGATCGCGATTCAGGATCGAGATTCGGGATGACGACGGGCGATGAACGGCGAACGGGTGGACGCTTTCGTCGGAAGATCGCAGATCGCGATCATCGATCGCGATCCGATTCCCGATCCGGATTCCAAATCCTCAGTCGGCCTCAGACTCCACCGGCAACTGAATATAAAACGTGCTCCCTTCTTTCTCCTTCGACCGCACCCAGATGCGTCCGCCGTGCGCATCGACGGCCAGGCGGCAGAAGGCGAGGCCAAGCCCTGAGCTCCGCGTCTTGGGCGCGTTGGGCGATCGCACCTGTTCGAACTTGCGGAAGATGACTTCCTGGAACTCGGCGGGAATGCCGGGGCCGTTGTCGGTGACGGTGAAGAGAATACCCTGGGGATCGCGCACCGCCGCCAGACTGACGTGCACCGTCGTGGCGGAGTGCGAGAGCGCGTTCTGCACCAGATTGGCAAAGACGCGCCGCAGCAGCGCCTTGTCGGCCTGAAAGACCGGCGCATCGTCGGAGGCCTGATATGCCATCGTGCCGCCTTCGGCCGAGAAGCGCGTATTCCAGTCGATGACGAGTTCCGACAGAAAGGCGGCGGGCGCGATGCGCTCGGGCGAAATGGCAATGCGCGTCTCTTCCACGCGCGCCACCTCCAGCAAGTCCTGGATCAGCCCCAGCAGGTCCTCCGCCTTCCCCTCCGCCTCGGAGACGGCCTTGTACTGGCGTTCCGCCATCGGCCCGTAGTCGCCCTCGCGGAGCATCTCGAGCGTCGCCAGCACGCTGGTGAGCGGCGTCTTGAGGTCGTGGACGATCATCTTCATCAGATCGTCGCGCACCTTGGCGAGCTCACGCAGCTTCCGGTAGCTCTCCTCCAGGGCGTCCGTCGCGCTCTTCAGCTTGAGCAGCGACCGGACGCGCGCGCCGAGCACGAGGCGGTTGTGCGGTTTGAGCAGGAAGTCGTCGCCGCCGGCCTCAATCGCCTTGATGCGATCGGCCGTGTCGTTCAACGCGGTGACAAAGATCACCGGAATGCGCGACGTGCGCGCATCACGCTTCAGCCGCCGGCAGACCTCGAACCCCGTGTCGCGGTCATCCACGCCGAGGTCGCCAGCCGGCATGGAGACGTCGAGAATGCAGAGGTCGGGATGCTGGGCGAAGCAGACGGCCAGCGCGCTGGGTCCGTCATTCGCCGAGACCGTGCGAACGCCGAGTCCCGCCAGTTGATCGGCGAGCAGTTCGACGTTGGCATCGACGTCGTCGGCGACGAGTACCAGCGGGGGAAGGTCCGCACCGGCCGGCGGCATGGCGCTACGGCCGGACGGTGAGCCCAACGCTGAGAATCGTCCCCTTCTCCGACAGCCCGCCGGCCTTGCGCAGCGACCGCTGCACGCTGACATCGAGCGCCGCCCAGCCCCGCGCGAACGGGATGCCGGCACCGGCCGCGAGCGTACGCTCGGAGACGACCTTGCCGTTCCAGCCGAAGGGGAGATCACGCATACGGGCGCCCAGCCGGAACTGCGTGGGCACACTCTGGAACTTGGGGCCCGCAATGTCGGCGCCGGCAGCCACTTCCGTGACGTCGTTCACATCCAGCGAGGATGAACCCATCGAGGCCATGCGGGTCCACTGCTCGTGATTGACGCGCAGCGCGAGCTGCGACCCGGGAATTCCATCGTACGTCAGCGACATCCCGTATCGCGTCGGGGCGTTGCCTCTCGTGGCGGTGGAGTCGTCGTAGCGCGTGCGCATGTTGCCGCCGAGGCGCAGCGAGGCCCCCACGGCGATATGCGGGATCGGCATCGCGACGACGCCCATCGAGAGGGCGGAGCCGCCGTACGCCAGCGTCGTGTTCTGCGCGAGCGCGCCGAACGTCGCGCTGTCGTTGAACGTCCGCTGCAGCGTCATACGGTTGGCGCCGGTGTACGCGTGAATCGCCATCCCGGCCTGCAGCTTTTCACTGAACTGCCAGGCGTAGGCCAGGCGCGTGTCATTGACCGCACCGCGCACCGTGGCCGACACCGTGGAGGCGACGCGGTCTCCCCCCACCGTGACACTGTCCTGGAACGACGCGTCCCACGTGCGATCAAGCAGCGTGGAGAACGAGATCCCCAGGAACCCGCGCGTCCCAAGCTTCGAGCCCACCGAGATCACCGGGAAACGCGCCGTCGTCGTGTTGACCGCGCGCCCGTTGACCGTGATCTGACGGAACTCGGGATCCATCTGGAACGAGAAGAGCGACCGGCCGGCATTGGGCAGCGCGCCGGGGTTGATTGGCGATCCGGCGTCGGTCTCACCCAACGCCCCCGCCGTCCCTGCCGCGCGGCTGCTCGCCTGCCCGGTGGGATAGCCGAAGCCCTGGAGGCTCAACGAGCCCTGCGCAAGCAGCGGCGCAACTGGGATGGCGGTCAGGAGGACCGTGCAAAGAAAGCGGCGCATCACGGCACTCCGAAGTCGACGCGGGGGATATAGCTGACGCGGAGCCGCGGACGCACCGACGCCGCCGCGCGCGACGAGAAGAAGCGCACCTCGGCGCCGTGCAGCCCCTCTTCCTGCTGCAGGAGCACGATGGCACGCTGCGTGCCCTCGACGGTGGTCGTCGAGGATCGCCACACCTTCAGCAATGAGTTGATCTCCAACGTGCGAACCCCACTGTCGGCGGGCGCCACGCGAATGGAGTCGGAAACGAAAAGCCCCGCCGGAATGAGAATCTGCGACGACCGGTAGAGATCCGTGATGTAGTTAGTCGCCGCCACGGCCTGCCCGACGATCGTCACGGAGTCGGACTGATCAAACCCGCGCTGCGGCATCTGCGTCAGCTGCAGCGTCGCGCGGACAATTGTGGTGGAGTCGAACATCCACTGCGGAATGTTGAAGCGCAGGTACGCACGCCGCGCGGGCACGCCACCGGTCGACACCGAGACAGTCCCCGCCGACGGCAGCGCGTTGCGCGCAACCACCGCGAAATCGCGGAAGTCATTGGCCATCGACGCGGGCTCCACCGGCGTACGCGAGTACGGGCCGACGATGGTCTGATGCACCGCCGTATCGCTCGAGACGTAGTACCGCACCTCGGGCTGGAGACCGGTCTCCACCGTGTGCACGCGCAGCGAAACCGGGCCGGCTCCGACCAGCCGCAGGCCGACACGCAGGTTGGCGCCGGACTGGATCTTCTGCAGCAGGAAGGCGCTGCTCAGCGGGAAGACGATGGAGTCGGTAAGTTCGGCGCGCGTCAGCGTCTGGGAGGTGATCAGACGACCAGGGCGGAACAACGCGAGCACCGCCTGCAGGTCGCTGTCATCCGCCAGCGTGTCCACGTCGTACACCTCGAACCGCACCCACGCCGGCAAGCGGCTCTGCGTGAGGTTCAGGCGCATCCGCAGAATCGCCGTGGCCGCCGTGGTCACGGGGCGCAGCGTATCGCTGGGAGGGGCAAACATGCGCACCAGCGAGTCGAACCGAATCACACCGCGCACATCGAGCGTGTCACCGCGCGACGCGAGCGGAATGCCCTCCTCGGTGCCGATCGAGGGATAGCCCACCAGCGTGGTGTCGAAGGAGAGCACCGGCGACAGCACGGTGTCCTTGATGGGAACCGACAGCCCGGCGCACAGCGACGGGCAGGCACTCCCGGCGTCAAGATGTTCGTTGCACGCGCCGAGCGCGGACGCGGCGGTCGCCACGGCCAGCACCGACAACGCGCGACGGATGGAAGGTCTGGTCATGCGTCTCGCAGCGACGAAGGCTCAAATGCAAAGGGCAGCAGGTCCGCGAGCAGCCATTCGGCTTCGGCTCCGCTGCGGGTCACGCTGATGACGTGGAGCGACGGGGAAAACTCACGCAGCACCTGACGGCACATCCCGCAGGGCGGCGTGGGGGTGGTCGCCTCGGTGGCCACCACGACGTGCGTAAAGTCCCGCAAACCGCGCACGACCGCCGCGCCGATGGCGGCGCGCTCGGCGCAGGTACCGGCGGGATAGGCGGCATTCTCGACATTGCAGCCCGCGACGATCTCGCCGCCAGGCGTCAGCAGCGCCGCGCCCACGCGGAACTTCGAATACGGCGCGTACGCGTGCTCCATGGCCGCGAAGGCCGCCGCGCGCAACGCGGCCAGCGTCGTCGCGTCAGCCATCAGCGGAGCACCAGCGGCAGGAACGACTCACCGCACCCGCGGAACGAGAGGCCCAGCCACTCCGCGACCGTTGCCCCCAGATCGGAGAACGTCGGCCGGAGGCCAATCGCGACCGGACGCACTCGCGGACCGAACACGAGCACGGGAACGTTTTCCCGGGCGTGGTCGGTGGAGGGGGTGGTTGGGTCATTCCCGTGGTCGGCAGTCACGAACAGCAGGTCATCCTCACGAAGGGCGGCGATCAGGGCGGGGAGCGCGGCGTCGAACTCCCGCAACGCTCCATAGAACCCCGGAACGTCATTTCGGTGCCCGAACGACTGGTCGAAATCTACAAGGTTGGCAAAGCAGAACCCATCGCCCCGGGCCAACCACTCGCCAATCCGCACAATCCCTTCGGCGTTCGACCCGGTATGCCCCCCTTCCAGCGCACGCCGGGCAAAGAGGTCGTCCACCTTCCCCACCCCAGTCCGCGAAATCCCCGCCGCGGCCAGCGCGTCCAGCAGGGTCTCATCCGGCGACTCGACGGAGAAATCGCGACGGTTCTTGGTGCGCTCCCAGGCGCCGTCCGTGCCGATGAACGGACGGGCGATCACCCGCGAGGCATTGTGCGGCGCGACGAGCATCTCTCGCGCGGTCTGGCAGGCGGCGTGCAGCTCTGCCAGCGGAACCACGCCTTCGTGGGCCGCTACCTGAAAGACCGAGTCCGCGGAGGTGTAGATGATCCATGCCCCCGTGCGGACGTGCTCGGCCCCGTACTGATCCAGGATCGCCGTGCCGCTGCCGACGACGTTTCCGATGCACGGACGCCCCGTCCGGCGGGAGAACTCGTCGATCACGTCCTGCGGAAAGCCGTGCGGATACGTTGGGAACGGCGCGGCCAGATGCACCCCGGCGAGTTCCCAATGCCCAGTCGTGCTGTCTTTCCCCTTGGACGCGGGGCACAGCACACCGTGGGCCGCGTTCGGCGACTCTACCATACCCATACCGGCGATGGGGGCGAGGTTGCCGAGGCCGGCACATTCCAGGTTGGGCAGGTCGAAGCCCCCAACCGCGCGCGCCGTGTTGGCCAAGGTATGCGAGCCTTCGTCGCCGTACTCGTCGGCGTCGGCGGCCTCGCCGATGCCCACCCCGTCGAGCACCAGAATGCAGGCGCGGCGGCTCATACGACGCGCTCGTGATACCGGCGCGGCAGGCGCTGCCGCAGCCCGGTCAGCACTTCGTACGGTGACATGAAATCAGCGTACATCGCGACCTCCTCCACCGTGATCAGCGCGTCGCCGTCCCGGCCGATCAGCGTCACCACATCGCCGGCGGCGCAGGGAATGTCGGTCACGTCGATCATCGTCATATCCATCGTGACCACGCCGGAGACGGTGGTCCGCTCGCCGTTCAGCAAGGCGGGCCCCTTGTTGCCCAGCGACCTACGGTAGCCGTCGGCGTAGCCGATGCCCAGCGTGGCCACGCGCCGCGCGCCGACGGCGCGCCACGAGGCGCCATAGCTGACCGTGTCGCCATCCTGCAGGTCGTGCAGTTCGAGCACGCGGGCCCGCACGTGGACGACGGGCTCCGGGTGTAACTGCGCCCCGTCGCCGGAATCGACGCCGTAGAGAAAGACCCCGGGTCGCACAAAGGACCACGGTGACGGGCTACGCCGCACAATCCCGGCGCTGTTCTGCGCGTGCAACAGCACGGGGCGCTCCGGGAGCGCCGCGAGCGCATCACGGAACCGCCGCTCTTGCAGCTCCCACGATCCGTCGTTGCGCTCGGCGGAGTGAAAGTGCGTAAAGGCCCCCTCAGGCGGCGACTCCCGCACGAGATCGGCCAGAGCGCCAACGGCATCCCAGCGAATGCCAGCGCGGTGCATTCCGGTGTCGATGGCCAGATGCCAAGCCCCAGCCCCACCCGCCACCCACGCCGCGATGGCGGCTGGATCGCCGAGCGTCGGCACCACGCCCGCCTGGCGCGCCGCCGCGAAGTCCAGGGGAAGCAACGGGGAGAACACGTAGATGCGCTGCCGAATGCCCGCCTCGCGCAGTTCCAGCGCTTCCGCAACCGTGGCCACGCCGAAGCCGTGTGGCTGAAGCGCCAGCAAGGCCCGCGCGCACGCCACGGCCCCAAGACCGTAGGCGTCCGCCTTGATCATAGGCACCAAGGGAACGCCAGCGTGGCGCTGCAGCGCCGCCCCATTGCGCACCAGCGCGCCGAGGTCGATATCGACCCAGGCGCGCGTCGTTTGCGTCGCAGTAGATTCCGTAGTCATTACAGCCTGTAAAGTTAGCGGCCGTGAGGGGGGCGATGCAAGAAAAGAAGAGACTCGACGACGCGCTGGCCATCATGCGCGACCTGCGGGCCCGGGACGCCTGGGACCGGGCCCAGACCCACGACTCCCTGCGCCCCTACCTCAACGAGGAGATGCACGAACTCGACGACGCCCTGCTCGCCGAGGACGACGCCGCGATTTGCAGCGAACTGGGCGACGTGCTGTTGCAGGTGCTCTTTCACGCGATCATCGCGGAGGAACGGCGGGCGTTCGACATTGAAGACGTCGCCGGCTCGCTGGTCGCAAAGATGGTGAAGCGGCATCCGTGGCTCTATCCGGACGGCGGGCGGTCATCGCTCAGCGACGCCGCGGGTACCGCTGGGGTGGCGGATGACTCCAAGCGCGAGCCGTGGGAAAAGATGAAGTCGCGGGGGCGCCGGACGCTCGCCGAGGGGCTGCCGCAGGGGCTGCCGTCGCTCCACCGCGCGCATCGGCTGCAGGAGCGTGCCGCCGGGGTGGGCTTCGACTGGCCCGATGCCGCGGGCCCCTCGGACAAGGTGCGCGAAGAGCTCGGCGAAGTCGCCGAAATCATTGCGCGCGACGGCCACGCGTTCGACACGCACGGGGTCCCGAGTGGAGACCCGAGGCACGAGGCGCTGGAAGGCGAACTGGGCGACCTGCTCTTCGCCGTGGTCAACCTGTGCCGAAAGTGCGGCGTGCATCCGGCGCTCGCGCTCGACAAGGCAAACAGCAAGTTCCAGCGCCGTTTTGAGGGAATCGAACGGCTCGCCGGCGAACGCGGCATCGAGGTGAAGACGGCCGGGCTCGAGACGCTCGACCGTCTCTGGGACGAGGTCAAGCGCGGCGAATAGGCCCTACGGAATGCGTGGCGGGGCGCTCCGGGGAATGACCCCCGGCTTCCGCACGGGCTCGATGGGCGACGCCGACGTCGCGTCACACCGGCGACGCGTCAGCTGGAACGCCAGCTCAACCCCGGTGCCGGGATCGAGCCGAGCCGCCGCGTACTGCGGCTCGTAGTCGTAGCGACGGGCGGAGATCGTCTTGGCGCCGCTGCTGAGGCCGGTGAAGCGAAACCCACCCGCCGAGTCCGTGGCCATCCGGTGGGAGCCGGGGTCGACCTCCACCGTCGCCCCGTGGACGGGCGCCCCGGTGAGTGCCTCGTGCACGCTTCCCGCGATGACGCCCGGGGTGCTGTCGAGCGGCTGCACCAACGCCGGCATCCCCGTGGCGAGCACGCCCGAGTTACTGGCCGCGCACGGTCCCGGCCCTACGCGCACGGCGTGGCAGCCCGCGCAGGCGAGCGTGACGACGAGCAGGAGTCGTGGGGCAGGCATCTGGATTCCTCGCGGGGGGCGAGTGGCCATCCGTACCCACGCGGCCGCCACGGGTTCCATCCCCGCGTGATCGGCGAGCGACTACGCGCGCGGGGAATCGAGAACCGGCAGGAAAATGGTGAACTCCGCACCGTGCCCGGGCGATGACTTGACGGTAATGTGCCCCTGCGCCTGCACCACGAAGGAGAAGGCCGAGGAGAGCCCGAGCCCGTTGCCCTTCCCGGTTGGCTTGGTGGTGAAGAAGGGATCGAAGATGCGATCGGCGGTGGCCTTGTCCATCCCGATACCGGAGTCCGCGACGGTCACGCGCACATAGCGTCCCTTGAGCGCGCGCGACTCCCCCGGGATGACCGGGAAGGACTGCACGTCGCAGCCGATGCGCAGCGTGCCGCCGTCCGGCATCGCGTCGCGCGCGTTGGCGCTCATGTTCACGATCATCTGGTCGAAAAGGAACGCGTCGGCGTAGACGGGCGCGGTGGCCGGCGGCGTGCCATCGGGGAGATTGATCTCGACGGACACTTTGCGTTCGGCCACGCGCCCAATCATGCTGCGCAGCGCATCCAGGCGGACCGCCGGGTCGAAGTCGGCGATATGCGCCGCCGCGGGATGCGCGAAGGCGAGCAGGCGGCGCGTCAGCTCGCGCCCGCGTTCCACGGCGCCTTCGACATCGCGCGCCGCCTCGCGCCGGTCCTGGGGAGTCGCCGCGTCATCGGCCGCCGAGTCGGAGGCCGCGTACACGGCAGCGAGCACGTTATTGAAATCGTGGGCGATGCTCGAGGCCATGCGCCCCAGCGCCGCCGAGCGCTGGGAGAGGGCCAGGGTGTTTTCGTACGCAGACTTCTCGCGCCGCACGTGTTCGCGCTCGATGGAGAAGACCGCGACGGTCGTGAAGAAGCCGGCGAGTAGCGTGACGGCGAACTGCAGTCCGGTATACCACGCCGGCTGCGAAAACCGCGTGGTGTCCCCCATCGCCAGCAGGCTGAAGAATGGCCGCAGGATAAGCAGGGCGAGCGCGATGATCATGCTGCGGCGGCCTGGCGACGGCGCAGCACGCACCGCAACGACAAGCGCCGAGCCGAGGGCGCCCAGTACGACGAGCCGGATGACCGACTCGTGTTCGAGATCGATGGCCACGGCCAGACAAAGCAGCACGCTGACCACCAGCGCGATCCGGAGCAGGCGGCGGCGCGGGCGATCCGGGGTGACCACGGCGTACGAGGCGTGGACGACCGCGAGCGCGGTGAACGCGCCCAGCACCGCCACCACGTATTCAAGCGCCAGGCCGGCCATACCGGCCAGATACGAGCGCCCTTGTTCGCGAAGCAGTGTGAGCACGGTCAGCGCCGAATACGTGCCCAACCCCACCCAAGCCAGCGCCACCGCGCGCATGACGGGACGACGATAGATGACCCAGAGGCCGAAGAACGCCGACCCATACGCCAAGGTGATCGCGGCAAGCATCGCTTGCGCGAAAATCACCGAATTCGACAGCGAGTTGC
>JARIEY010000180.1 GCA_031127085.1 Gemmatimonadota bacterium
CAACTGCACGCCGTCAACTCGTTCGACGAAGTGGAAGGGATCTTTCGCGCCTATCTGGCGAGCGGCTGGCTGAACGACGATGGGCCGGACGGCTCCGGCGAGTCGCCGGACGCTGGCGGGTCGGATGACGGTGCGGGGCTTCATGCCGTGGAGCCGGCCGCATGATACGTGATCGCGTGAAGGGCTTGCTCGCCGATGTCGCGGCGGGGCGGCGCAGCGTCGACGAAGCGCTCGCACAGCTCGATGTGGCGCCGGTGGAGGAGCTGCCGTTCGCGCAGATCGACCACCATCGTGCACTGCGTCAGGGATATCCTGAGGTGGTCTTCGGCGAGGGGAAAACCCCCGAGCAGGCGGTGCAGATCTGCACGCGCCTCGCGGGACACGGCGACGGCTTCCTGGTGACGCGAGCGGACGACACGATGCGAGCGGCGCTCGCGGCGGCGTACGCTGAGGTTGAGGTGGACGAGGTGGGCCGCACCGTTCTGCTGCGACGTGTGGGGGCGGGCGCGCCGCGCGAGACCGGGGCGCTCGTGGTCACCGCGGGCACCGGCGACCTGCCGGTGGCTCAGGAGTGCGTAACCACGCTGCGCGCATTCGGCCACGCGGCGAGGCGCGTGGCGGACGTTGGCGTCGCGGGCATCCACCGCGTTCTGGCGCAGCAAGACACGTTGCGGTCGGCGCGGGTGATTGTGGTGGTGGCAGGAATGGACGGCGCACTGCCATCGGTCGTCGGTGGCATGGTGCGCGTGCCCGTGATCGCCGTGCCGACGAGCATTGGTTACGGCGCGAGCTTCCAGGGGCTCGCGGCGCTGCTCACGATGCTCAACTCGTGCGCCGCCGGCGTCGTGGTGTGCAACATCGACAACGGGTTTGGGGCGGCGGTGGCCGCCGCGCGCATACTCGAACTCGGGGAGTAGCCGATGGCCGGCGCGGGTGCGCTCCTCCTGCTGGGTGGCGCCACAGGCCTGGTGGCCGGTTTCCTGATCGGTGCGCGCCGGCGGCGGCGGACCGCGGCCGGCGCAGCCCCCGTCGCCGCACCACCGGCCCCGCGGCCGCCGCGACCGACGTTGAATCCGGTCGTCGTGCTGCGCGGCGACGACATCGCGGCGCTCGATGAGCGCGATGCGCAGGAGTTGGCTGACGAGTTGCGGCCCCACCTGCATGATGTGGCGCGGCAACACGGAGCATCCGAGGCGACGCTCTGGCGACGCGTGGATGGTGAGGAGGCGCCGTTGCAGATCGTGGCGTGGTCGGGCGACGGGCCGCCGCCTGATGGGGCATCGTGGGGGACTCCGCCGGAGCGCGCTCTGGTCTCGTGGTCGGCCGCCGAGCAGATGGTCGGGTTCGAGCGGCGCGACGGCGAACCTCGGGTGGCGATGTGCCCGGTGCGATTCGCGTCGGGGGAGCCGGCTGGTGCCATCGTGCTGTCGGCGGCGGAGCGCTTTTCCACGGACCGCGACGCGCTGCGCGACTGGCTGCCGCGGCATGCGGCCCAGGTGGGGCGCCTGGTGAGCCTGTTCTCGACGCGCAACGAAGTGGCGCGGCAGAGCCGCTTCACGCGCGCGCTGCTGCGCATTGCGCGCGACCTGCAGCGCGCGCACGAGCCCGGTGCGCTGGAGGCCTCGCTCTGCGACTACGCGGTGGAGGTGACCGGCGGCGAGTTCTCCATGCTGCTGCGCTGGGATGCAACCTCGCGCACGGGCCGCGTGGCGGCGCACAGCGAGCGCACGCCCATCCTGCTGCGCGAGGGGAGTGTCACGGAAGGGTCGGTGGCGGGGGCAGCCTGCGTCGAAGGGAGCGCTGCATTCTGGGAAGACGCGCGTTTCCTCGCGGAGCGCGGCGGCTTGCTGCGCGATGACGACGGCGGTGTGGTGGCGGGTTCCATGGCGGTGCTGCCGATGATGCGTGGCCCGCACGCCATTGGCGCCCTGCTCATTGGCTCGTCGCGCCCCGGCGTGCTGCGCGCGCTGGAGATCCGCAACGGGAGCGTGCTGTCGGCGCTCGCCGTCAACGCGCTTGAGGCGGCGTGGGAGTTGGCCGAGACGAGCCGGCGGTCGCGCACCGATGCGCTGACCGGCCTCTGGAATCGGCGGCATTTCGATGAGCAGCTGGACCGTGTGCTTGCTGAGACGGACCGATTCGGCGGCTCGTGCGCGCTGGTGATCTGCGACATCGATTTCTTCAAGAAGGTCAACGACACCTACGGGCACGATGCCGGCGACGTGGTGCTGCAGCGCGTCTCCACCGTGCTGCACGACGGCGTGCGCACCGTCGATATCTGCGCGCGGCTCGGCGGCGAGGAGTTGGCGCTGCTGCTGCCGCAGACGTCACTCGAGGGGGCCGTCGAACTCGCCGAGCGCCTGCGCCTGCGCATTGAAGCGCTGCTGGTCGCGCACGGCGGCGTGACGATCCGGGTCACCGTGTCGATGGGCGTCGCCACCTACACCGCGGGCACCCAGGGGAAGGGGACGATCTTCAAGCGTGCCGACGAGCGGCTCTACGCGGCGAAGCACGCGGGCAGGAACCGAGTGGTGGGAGCGACGATTTAGGATTGGGAATTCGGATTGCGATTGAGGAGATCGATCGAGGATTGCGACGGGCGATACAGAGCCATCGGACGCCACGATTTTCCCCCGCTGTCAATCGCCAATCGCCATCCTAAGTCCTTATCCTCCATCGCGATCCGAATTCCCAGTCCTCAATCGTCGGAAAGCATGTTATATTGAGGAGTTAGTCGGGGGCGACCTGGTTTCGATTGTGTAGGTGGCTCTATGGCTGCGTGCCGAGGTCCTCGGGTTCCTCGTAAAACCGCCTGGGAAACGTTACCTGCGAACAACAACTTCGCTCTTGCTGCGTAAAGCTTAGGCTTTACCCCAGCAGTGCCCGATGGTCAGCCCTCCCGGGGCGGGCTGCCGGGTATCGCAAATCCGGGATAGCGCTGACGTACGCCTTCGGCGGCGGCGCGAAACTTTAGAAGGCTCATCTGTCGGTCGGGCGCTCACCACCCAGCCGCCGGAAACATCAATCGGTGAGCTACGCACGTAGATGCTGTGGATGATCCTGTGCAAGACGAGGGTTCGACTCCCTCCGCCTCCATTCAGTCGACCGTTTTCGAAAGCCAGCCTCGTCGTTTGACGCCGCTGGCTTTCGTCTTGCGGCTTAGCGGCAAACCGACGCGCCGATGGCGCGGGGATTCGACGGACCATAGGGAGGGCGGGCGATGAATCGGCGTGCGCTGAAGGACGAGGTATTTCTGCGAATGGCGACCGAACTCAGCCGGCTCGGCACCTGCTGTCGGTTGCAGGTCGGCGCCGTGCTGCTTCGGCCCGATGGCGGCGTTGCCTCCGCTGGGTTCAACGGCGCGCTGCCCGGGATGCCGCACTGCACGCCGGATACGTGCCGGCCGGGGCAGCGGTGCCTGCACACGAGTCACGCCGAGGAGAACGCGCTCGGGTTCTGTGACGGTCACATCGCGGTGGCGTACGTGACGCACGAACCCTGTTTGGCCTGCACACGGTCGCTCGTGCGCCGCGGCGTGCGGCGGGTCGTGTTCCAGCATCCGTATGTCAGCATCGCGCCGCAGGAAGCCGAGGAACGCGCGTCAATCCTGACGCATTACGCCGTGGAGTGGGAGCAGCTCACGCTCGCGTGAGCGCGGGGCGCACACAGCCCGTCTGGCCCGGCGCGCTGTCAGCGCGGCTTCTGCAGCCCCGCGTAGTACCGGTCGATCTTCCGCACGTAGTCCAGCGTTTCGCGGTAGCGCCAGCGCGGCACGGTCGACGCCACCTGCTCGATGTGCGCCCACTCTTCGGCGGCGCCAACCACGCTGCGTGCCGTGGTCTGCGCGCGCTTGATGGTCCCTTCGCCGGCGTTGTAGCTCCCGAACATGAAGGCGGGGCGATGCTGTTCGCTGATGGACGCCTTCCACAGCGTCCAGAGATAGCGGTCGTGCATGATGCCGGCGGCGATGTTCCACTCGGGATCGTCGATGGCGCCGAACTCCGTGCGGCGCGACGAGATCAGCTTGTACGTGGCGGGCATCAGTTGCATCACGCCGCGGGCGCCCACGTAACTGACGGCGGTTGGATCGAGCCCGCTCTCGGCGAGCCCCTGCGCCTTGAAGAGCCGCCAGTCGAAGCCGACGCCGAAGAACCGTTTGCTGTACCGCCGAAAGGTGTCGTCGTACCGACTCGCGTTGCGCTCGGCGAGCCGACGGGCCACGCCGCGCGCCGCCTGTGCCTCGAGTGCGGTGGGGCGCAGCACTGTGGCGAGGAGCGTGGCGGCCAGCCACAGCCCACACACCGCCACGCGCGGCAGCGTCCGTGCGCGGAGGCGAGGGTGCGCGCGCGCGCCGCGAGAGTCTGGCATCGAGGGGTAGCGCGGCACGGTGCTCAGTTCAGCGCGTTGCCGATGATGAGCGCGATGGAAATGAAGAGCGACGCGACGAAGATGGCGACCGCGACGTTTCCTTTGCTCAGTTCGGCCGGAAAGTTCACTTCGGGAGTGAGGCGGTCGATGGCGCGGTAGCTCAGGAACATGAGCACCACGCCGGCCACGGCGTAGAGCAGGTTGAGCGCGATGATCTCGAACTGCACGCGGACTCCGGGTCACAGGTGGCGGTGCGTGGACTAAAGTACCGCTCGCGGCCCGCACGGGAAGAGGGGCGCGTCGGCGGCGGGTGTCCCGCCGGTCGCTGCACCGGTCGCCGCACCGGTCGCCGCACCGGTCGCCGCACCGGTCGCACAGGGGAGTGCGGAGCAGTCCGTCGAGCGAGCTCGCGCGCGCCTCTGGCGACGAGGCCGGGCGCGTGCGAATTTGGTCGGACGCTCGCGGAGCCTCCGTGGGGCGTTGCCTGTTTCCGCCCGCCGCTTGGGAGTCCGCCGAGCTGATGACCGCATTTGCGGCCTCGCCCGCTCTCGATGTTCGCACGCGACGCCTGCTCGCGTGGTTCGATGCCGCAGCCATCGCGTGGACGGTGACCTTCGTCTTTTGGCTGCTGTTGGCCGGTGACTCGTCCGCACGCGCCCCGCTGGTGGATATGGCGTTTTTCGGCGTGCTCGGCGGTGGAGTGGCGGCGGCGATGGTGGGGGCGGCGCTCCGCATGACGAACCGGCGGGACCGAACGGCCTGGTTGCTCATGGCGACCGCCTGTTTGGTCCGCGTGTTTGCCGGCGCTCTCTGGCGCATTCTTTCGTCGCTCGAGGTCGACCCGCCATCCTGGTTTGACGCGCTCTCGGTGGTGCGCTGCTTGTTGGATGTGGCCTGCGTGGCCTGGTTTGCGAGCGCGCCGCGCGTGGGGCGCGACCGTGTGCGCCTGCTCCTCGACGCCGCTACGGTAGGCGTTGGTGTGGCGGTGGTGGAGGGGTACTTCGCGCTCGCGCCGGCCCTGCTCGAGCCGGCGAACGGTACGCCGCACGGACTGGCGGACCTGATGGTGTTGCTGACGGGCGGCTTTTGCGCGTTCCTGGCGGGGCTCCTGTATCTGCGTCGCGCTGACGCCGGCATGCGGGACGCGGCGCTCTTTCTGCTGCTGGGCTTCAGCATGCAGGCGGTCCCCGACGCGCTGCAGTGGAACGGATCGCAGTATGCGGCTGGCGCCACCGTCACGCTGTGGTGGTGGGCGGTGTGGCTGGCGAAGCTGGGCGCGGCGCGTGCCGTGCTGTCTACTCCGAAGGCCGTAGATGATCGGCGCGCCCCCGAGCGATACCGCAGCGGCGTCGTGCCGTATCTCTTTCTCGCGGCAGCCAACGTGGCACTCTGGCTGGCGCTTGACGGCCCGGATCGCGCGACCAGCGCGTGGATGGTGGGTGCCGTTTCGGTGCTCACGGCGATGCTGGTGATGCGCCACGTGGTTGAGCAGCGGGAGCAGGCCGCGCTGGCCCGCGCGCAGCACGACCAGCATCGGCG
This sequence comes from Gemmatimonadota bacterium, assembly GCA_031127085.1. Lineage (GTDB taxonomy): Bacteria > Gemmatimonadota > Gemmatimonadetes > Gemmatimonadales > Gemmatimonadaceae > PNKL01. The sequence goes on from JARIEY010000180.1 coordinate 5,908, forward strand.
ATTCGGCGCGCTCGTGGAGCACTCGTATGATGCGGTGATTTTGGTGCTCCCCGACGGCGGGGCGTCGTACATCAGCCCCACCACGCGGCGGCACCTCGGAGACGACCCGGCGTATGAGGCGCCGTGGGGGTTGATGACGGCGGTGCATCCCGAGGACGCGCCCGCGCTGCGCCGCATCCTGACGCAGCCGGAGAACGCCAGTCAGATGGTCTCCTGTCGCGTGCGTGGCCCACAGGGGGGATGGCGCACGTTCGCGCTGCGCATCGTGGATTTGCGCGCCGATGCGCGGGTGGGGGCTATTGCCATCCACGGCCACGATGTGACGCGTGAAGCGGCGCTGGCGCGGCGTCTGCACGAGACGGCGGAAGCGGAGGCGCTCGGCGTCTTCGCGAGCGGGCTCGCGCACGACCTGAACAACGTGCTCAGCGCAATCAGCACACACGTGGAGTTGTTGCTGCAAGACGTCCCGGCGGAGAGCAGCGCGGCACAGGAGCTGCGGGCGATTGAGCGCGCGGTGGCGCGCGGGGTACGGCTGACGCGGGCCTTGCTCGGCCTGAGCCGACGCAAGACGCCCGCGCTCGAGCTGGTCGATGTTCGTGCGCTCGTCGCGGGGCTCGCGCCGGGCGCGATCGTGAACGAGGGCGCCCCCCTGCGTGCACGACTCGACCGGGCCTCGGTCGGCCACGCGCTGAACGCCGTGCTCGGGCCTGATGCGACCGG
>JARIEY010000181.1 GCA_031127085.1 Gemmatimonadota bacterium
CCAAGTAATCCAGTGACATTGTGTGGCAGTTTTGTGCCGCAACCAAATCGGTCAAGATCCACCGAGGAAAAGTAATACTCCAAGCTAATCCCCGCGCCAACTGGACCAACTGCCGCAAGAATGCGTTCAAGAATTGTATTGGTTGGATCAGTGGTTGGGTCGTAACTCACCAAAAATGCGCGCCGATCAAGGTGTAGACCGCGCGTGATGGAACGCCGTCCCACAAATGCGCAAGCGTTCGTGCAGTGGCCATACTCCGGACGTGGTTGTGCAAGATGGGCCGCGCGTTCTTCCACATGACGGAGCGCGTCGTCGGGTGAAAGTCCAAGTGGCGCGCTTTCAAATCGACGCACTCGTTCAAGGGCGCTGTGACGGCGAGCGATTTCAAGGGCTCGCCACGCGTCATCAAAGGATGCCGCGCTTGACAATGGCAACTCCTCTAAATCAAAGCACTGCACTGCATCATTTGCGGTGTCGTGAAGCGCGCCCACAAACCATGTGTCAGAGGGAATGTCAATTCCAATTGCTCGCAGTGATTCACGCACATCGTTTCGATTTGCGAGATCGGCAAAGAGCCGCGCATTTGCGCCACCGCGTCGACCACCACAAGCGCCGCAGTCGTGAGCAGACTCATGCGGATTATTCAGGCTGGTGGAGCCATGCCCAAGCACCACAATCATTTTCGAAAAGTTTTCAACCAGCCCAATAGAGCGCAACATGCCAGCAACTCGATCAGTGGCCTCTTGCAGTGAGAAGCCCATGGGTTTTCCTGCACGCGAAAGTGGCGCCGACGGTTCGTGACGAATTCCACCAAGGCGAGTTTCTGGCCGAGGTGCCAAGTGTGTTTGAACTCGATCGCGAATATCGAGCGACGTGCGAGGCGCCAATACCCGCAGAACAGCCGCGATACCAGCAATTGGACCAAGGAGTAGTGAAAGACCAGCGCCGCCAGTCAGCGTTCGTGACCAACGCGCCGCCGCACGTTCGATCCCATGCCATTGATCGCGCAGATCAGCGCGGCGCTCATGCCAACTGAGGTGCGTATCGACCGGTTGCTCGTGAACTTCGTGCGCGGGTTTGACAACCACGGGACAGTGGGCCGCTGGCTTGTGATCGTACAGACCGACATAATCAATGGCCATGCCAAAGAATCCAGCCGCGCCGAAAGTTACAAACGCGGAATCTTGTTCCTCAAGCGCACGGCGAATAGATTCTTCGCGCTCATCAATACAGAAAATAAATTGAGCGCGTGCGCGTTGCGCATGTGTCTGTAATTCCATGCGGCGTCTACTTGCGACTGCTCCAAGAATGGCGCGGCGGTATCGACTTTCGTACGCCTCAAGCCACACCTGACCGCGCGCGCCATTATGAAAGATGGATGTTTCCTGCCAAAGCGTGGCCAGAGATTGATCGTTCATTTCGCGCACTTGCTTTGGCCGCGCGCCTGCGACACGCGCCAGATTCCATAGTAAAAATGCACCGGAAGCAGTGGCGATTGGTTCAGGTCGCGGAATCTGCTTGGGCAATAATTTCCAAGAAGTTGCAAGCAACGCTTCACATGCCGATCGCTCCGCCGCATGGCGATCAAGCACCATTCGTACGGCTATGAATTCAGCTAAAGAGATTGGGCAGTGCGCACGATTTTCCGCGGGATTTCGCTCAAGTCGAGAGAACATTCCCGCCCATCCAGGCAGGGCGAGCGCGGTGGCAATCACATACTCCTTGCGTTCATCTTCGGGCACACCAAGCGCGTCAAGCGCGGCGGCAATGACAATCTTTGCCGGTGTTCGTTCAATGGCGATTCGGCGGAAGTCATCCTCGGCACCGCGGCAAAGACGAGGAACAGAAGCGCCCGAAGCAAAGAGCAACGACACCGCCATCAAGAAACCTTCAGAGCGATTTGGGAGTGTGATGCCGGCTTGCCCTTGGTCTAAAAAACTTGAACAGAGCGCGGTGAGTTCATGCGTTACCGCAATGTCTGGATCTCGCGCGCCGCACGCGATCAATGCGTCACGATGTCGAAGCGGCGGCGGCGTGGTCTTGGTTGCAGGAAGCGGCCCGCGTGCCACGCGTTCCAAAGCGGCCTCCCACAGCGGCATATCAGCCGCTACAGGAGACGGACCGTTGCGAATTCGCCACAGCAATCCCGCCGCATCTTGATCATCGATATGTTCCACAAGCAACGCGCGGCGAAGTTGACGGCGCGAAAGACCAAGTGGAAGCTGCAACGTTGCATCCGCACTCTGTACATCATCAAGGGCTTCTTCAAGATCGCTCTCTTCAATGCGCCCACTTTTCCATGCGGCGTGAAAGCGTTCAAGTGACATGTAGGCCTGCGCGCCAAGACGCGCGGCGCCCTCTTGAATGGCGCGATGAAAGGGAAGATGTTGATAGGCGTGAAGCGTGTTGTGATGAATAAATACGCCAATTGGCCCTTGATCAGGCAGAATTCCGTACGCCCGAGTTATGGCGGCGTCAATGGCATCTTCATCAATAGAATCAGAAGTGTGCATCACGCTTTAGTGACCGCCCCCAACAGCCGCGCCTGCAAGATCAACACCCACCAGACGCACGGTAATCCGTCGCGCATTCGCGCCGTGAATAAAGGTTGTCAACATTTCTTTTACATCTTGGTCAAGGAACTCCCCAGTTGCGACAATCTCCAAGGTCGAGTCATCCTCGATGCTTTCAAGCGCCACGGAAATTTTTGGCTTTGAAAGAAAAGTTCCGTCGCGGCGAAATTTCATTTGCACGGCACCGTTCTCGCCGCGCGTGATCACAACCACGCTCTTGGAGTTTTGGTGAAGCACAAACATGACACCTATGACTGTTCCCACAATGACGCCCTTGAGTAGGTCAAGACCCAACACCGCCGCAATGGTGATTGCAAACGGCAAGAATTGCGTGGCGCCCAACTTTGCCTGCATGCGAAACAGCGATGGCTTTGCAAGGTTAAGTCCCACCTGAATCAGAACTGCGGCAAGGCAAGCGAGTGGTATTGCGTTGAGTACGGTGCCCGCAAAGACAACTGCAATCAACAGAAGCAAACCATGCACAAACGCGGAGAGGCGCTCGCGGCCTCCAGCAGAAACATTTGCGCCCGAGCGAACGATCACCGAGGTCACTGGTAGACCACCTAAAAATCCAGAAAGCGCATTCGCAATTCCTTGCGCTAAAAGTTCACGATTTGGTGGACTGTGCCGCTCCAGCGGATCAAGTCGATCAATTGCCTGTATTGAAAGAAGCGTTTCAATACTTGCCACGATGGCAATGGTGACTGCCACAATCCAAATATCTTTGTCCATGAACGCGCCAAAGTCGGGGCGCGGAAGAGCGCTTGCAAGCGCTGAAAATCCACCGAGTGGCACATCCACAAATTGATTTGGCGTGAGCGCAAGTGAAGGCGCATTGCGCAACATCAGCGCAAGCACGCTGGAGAGCACAACCAGGACAAGCGCGGGCGACAGTAGCGCAAACTTGGCAAGCGGTGTGCGTTTCCAACCATACAGAATGATCAGCGAAATCACCGTGATAATGGTCGGCCCCATGGCAAATCCGGCACTGATATCGCCAAGACCACCCGTAACGCCAAGCGCCACTGGAATCTGCTTAATAATAATGGTGATGCCGATGGCGGCGAGCATGCCCTTGATCACCGATGATGGAACAAGTGCGGCGTACTTTCCAGTGCGACAGACACCAAAGAGAAATTGAATCGCGCCGGCCAAGATCACGGCGCTCAGGAAGCGTTCAATTGATCCAAGACGATCAATCTCCATGAGGACGATTGAAATAAGTCCCGCAGCAGGACCGGATACAGAGAGTGGTGAACGACTCACCAGCGGAACAATGATGCCGCCCACAATTCCAGCCACAAGTCCACTGATAGGTGACACGCCGCTTGCAATTGCAATGCCAAGACACAGGGGTATCGCGACAAGAAATACAACAATCCCCGCCACGACGTCCTGTCGGGGATAAGAAAAGAACGCCTTGATGTCCTGAGCGGTATTCATGGTGGTTATTTTGGAAATAAAGTTTAGCACGCAAATGAGAATTCAGATTCTTTTCGCTCGCGTTTTCTATCCTTCGCCGATCAGATTAAGAGAAGATGGGAGAGGTTTTTTATCGCTCAGATGCTGCCTGCCAATGCGCGCTTTGTTCATCTGGTGCGTGATGGCATAGACACCGCGCCACTTTCGCACTTCAGCCGCTGGACCGGACACGCTTATGTGCGATCCACTGAGCAGGCCAACCACAATGCCGCCAAGGATTCCAGAAATAATTCCAGCGATGACAGGCGCGCCGGACGCGTGCGCAATGCCCAGACACAACGGCAGTGCCACCAGAAACACAACCGTTCCGGCGATCAGGTCTTTGCCAATGGATTGCATGCGCGATAGTTGTGGTGCGGGTACAGCGTCTGAAGCGGGGGGCATGTGCTCTTTCTTTGGGTGCGGGTTGTGTGGGGACTTGGGTGAGTGGTGCCGAATATGCCTATTTCAGAGAAATGTTCTGAAATTTAATACGCATTCTCAAATTTTATAAAAAAGCCATTTTTTGAGTCAATTTCAGGCTTTAAGTGCCCCAACAAATGCATTTCAGCTGGTTGGCGGGTGGATTTCCTATACCCAAACAGCACTCAATTTTTCCGGCACATCACAAATGCCTACTGCGTTTCTATCGGTTCAATGAAACTACGTTTACGGCAACCGCATGCCCGTAAACACGGCGTCAATAAGCGACGTGCCAGTGGCGCTATCAGTGTCCTCGCTCATTTCCCAGAACATGGCTCCGCCAAGCGCTTGTTGATTTGCAAAGTTCATCTTCACGGCCATGGATTGCGCGTCGTCATAGGTGATAAATTTCTTCGCGCTGGCCGAATACAAGTAGGGCACCTGCGCCGTTGCATTCCAGAAGCGCGTGTAGCCGCCCGCGCCGCTGAACACGCCATTGGAATATGCAAGTACGCCACTGCTAAACAGCGAGTTGTATGGAAACTCCGTCTCGCCCAAGCCAGGCGAAGTTCCCTCTGAGCCCGCTTGACCCAAACCAGTTCCGCTTGCGCCCGCCTCAACATTATTCCAGCCGCGTCCATAAAAAGGCACGCCCAAAACAAGTTGCCCTGCAGGCACGCCGCCTTTGCCATTGAGTCCAGTTAAGTACACCTCCGTGGCGCCCGCAACAGACCACTTTGCCGCGCTAGCATTTGGATCCACATTCACCATGGGCGCGTTCAATCCAGTCACGGAATCCCAGCCACCGTGAAAGTCGTACGTCATTATATTTATCCAATCCACAATCCCCGCGATCTTCTTGGGATCCATGTTTGAGATATTGGTGTCGCCTCCTGGACCAGCGATGGACAAGTAATACGTTTTGCCATCAATTAAAGTTTGCTTGTTCAACTCGTCGCGCAACGCGCGCAGCAGCAGCAAATAATTGTCGCCGTCAGTGGCTGAGTCGCTAATTCCATTTTGCACAAGTCCGCCGCCGCCGGGATATTCCCAGTCAACATCAATGCCATCAAAGCCGTAGCGCGTGACCACATACACCGCGCTCTTGGCAAAGTCCGCGCGCTTCTGCGCGTCGCGGGCAATGCTGAAGAACGGCGTGGACAACGTCCAGCCACCAATGGAAATCATGGTGCGAAGTTTGCTGTTGGCGGCCTTTAATGTTTGCAATTGCGCAAAGTTGCTGCCCGCGTTGTACGCAGGCGACATGGTCAACGCCGCCGACGCGCTTGCCGCGCCAGCGTCAGCCCATTCATCAAACAGTCCAACACCAGCGCTTAGCGTTGTTCCCGCAGGTTGCTGCAAATACGCCGCGTAGTTGGTGTACGTCCAGCCGCGATAGCTCGACACAATTCTGTCCCACGCCGAAGGCATGGTGCGATCAAGCGGAATTAAGAACGCGTAGTTGATCATGTTCACGCGGTCGCCGCGCACCTTGGTCACGGGGAAATTCTTTTGATAGATGCCCCAGTTTGGGTAGTAGCCCACAATCTTGCGCTGCTCCACCGTTGGCATTTTCTCGTAGCCAACAGGATCGGTGTTTGGAGTTTCGCATGGACCAAAAGACAAAAGCACAATGGACATGTCGCCGCTATCGATTACGCCGCTGCCATCAAAGTCATAGGCCGATGCTTCGCCCCAAGACAGAAGCATTAAACTCACATCCGCGCTGTCCACCATGTTGTCGCCGTTAATGTCGCCAACACATTGCGATGGCTGCGTAACCGTAAGCGCAAGAGCCGCCGACGCGGTGCCCGCGGAATTTGTCGCGCTCATGGAAATGTTCGTCACCGCGGCGGTGGTTGGCGTTCCAGAAATCAAACCCGTTGTGGTGTTCACAGCAAGACCCGCGGGCAAACTTGTCGCGCCAAAAGAAGTTGGCGTTCCACTTGCAGTGATTTGATAAGAAAATAAACTCCCCACGCTGGCATTGGCGTTGGTTGCGCTTGTAATCAGGGGCGCGGAAATTGTTCCGCCGCCGCCAGTACCGCCACCACCAGTACCGCCGCTATTTCCCGCCCTAAAAACTAAATTAGTGGGTTGCACGCCCGGCGCGCTGGTGTTGAACACGCAACCAACTTCCGTGGCCGCGCCCGCGGCAAG